>JAZRFE010000001.1:0-41109 GCA_045661205.1 Bacteroidaceae bacterium
GAAAGCATCTAAGTGCGAAGCTCGCCACAAGATTAGATTTCGTTTAAGGGTCGTTGTAGACCACAACGTTGATAGGCTGCCGGTGTACGCACAGTAATGTGTTTAGCCAAGCAGTACTAATTGCCCGAAAGCTTTTCTTTAAAGAACTTTTTTTTGATAAGAAGTGATAAAGTTGAGCTATACATCCGGTTTTCTCTTTACTTGTGCAAAAAAGTGAGAGTTTGCTATATTTATAAAAAGGAATTTATTTCGTACAAATGAGTCATATATGAACATACTGATATTTAGGCGATCATAGCGTTGGGGTTCCACCTCTTCCCATCCCGAACAGAGAAGTTAAGCCCACCCGCGCCGATGGTACTGCATTTAGTTGTGGGAGAGTAGGTCATCGCCACTTTTTTACTCCGCGAGAGTTCCAAGCAATTGCTTAGAACTCTCGTTTTTTTGTGTGTATACATCTGCTTGCCGAGTGAGGCGCATTGTCTCCTTTCCATTATCGCGTAAAAAAAGCGATGGCGTGCCTTTCTGACACGCCATCGTTGCTTTATTTGTTGTATCGCACTATTATGATGCCATAATCTCCTGAGCGCGTACAACGTCTTTATCAAGGGGTTTATCGTCTTTGATAGCCTTTGTGAAGGGTATGTAGACAATCTCGTTGTTACGCAGACCTACCATGATGTTGCGCTGGCCTTCGAGCAGTGACTCTATGGCAGCCACGCCCAGACGGCTGGCGAGGATGCGGTCGCTTGCTGTGGGGCTGCCACCACGTTGCAGGTATCCGAGGATAGATACGCGTACGTCGAGCTCGGGGAACTTTTCGCGCATGTTCTCGGCAACTTCCATAATGTTGTAGTCTTTCTCACGACCTTCGGCGAAGAGTACGATACTGCTGCTCTTTGTGCGACGCAGACCGTTTGAGATGAACTGTGTTATCTTTTCAAATTCGGGGTCAATCTCGGGCAATACGCATGCCTCGGCTCCTGTTGCGATGGTTCCATTGAGGGCGAGGAAGCCTGCGTCGCGACCCATTACCTTTACGATGAAGAGACGCTGGTGTGACGAGGCTGTGTCGCGTATTTTGTCGATGCACACCATGATGGTGTTCAGTGCTGTGTCGTAGCCGATGGTGGTGTCGGTACCGTAGAGGTCGTTGTCGATGGTACCGGGTAGTGCGATACAGGGGATGTCGAACTCTTTGGCGAGGTTGTAGGCTCCTGTGATTGAGCCGTCACCGCCAACGACCACGAGGGCATCAATGCCTTCGCGCTGCATTGTCTCGTAAGCGAGTGCACGGCCTTCGGGTGTCTTGAACTCTTCGCAACGGCTGGTCTTGAGAATGGTTCCTCCGCGCTGTATGATGTTGCTGACATCGTGTGTCTGGAACTCTTTAATTTCGCCTGTTATGAGGCCTTTGTAGCCACGGTAGATGGCTTTTACCCTTAGTCCGTGATATATTGCCGCACGTGTGATTGCGCGTATGGCTGCGTTCATGCCGGGAGCGTCACCTCCGGAGGTCAGTATTCCGACGCATTTAATCTCTTTTCCCATAGTATTATATATTAGATGTTTATTCCTTTGTGTTTGAGTATCGCTTGTTTGCAGTCCTCCATCAACCATTTGGGGGTGGATGTTGCTCCGCATATTCCCACTGATGTTACTCCGTCGAGCAGTGCGAAGTCTATCTCTTTTGCACTCTCCACCTGGTATGTGTTGGGGTTTACTCTTTTGCACTCTCCGAAGAGTATTTTGCCGTTAGAGCTTTTGCGTCCGCAGACGAATATTATCAGTTCGTGTGTACGTGCAAATTCGCTTATTCCGTTCATTCTGTTTGCTACCTGTCGGCAGACGGTGTCGTAGAACTCGAACTTTTTCTCGGGCGAAATGTAGCTGTGTATTGTTTCGGCTATCTGTTTGTAGCCCTCGAGCGATTTTGTTGTCTGTGAGTAGAGATAGGTGTTGCACTCTTTGTCGAGTTTTTCTATCTGTGCGGGGCTTTCCACGACGATGGCGTTGCCATGTGTCTGTCCCACAAGGCCGAGCACTTCGGCGTGTCCTGCCTGTCCGTATATCACTATCTGGCGTTCTTCGTCGGTGCTGTTCTCCCACTTCTGCTTGATGCGTTGTTGTAGTTTGAGCACCACAGGGCATGTTGCGTCTATCAGCTCAAGGTTGTTCTCCTTGGCGATGGCGTATGTCTCGGGCGGCTCGCCATGAGCGCGCAGCAACACTTTGGCGTTGTGCAGGTTGCGATACTCTTCGTGGTCGATGGTCACAAGTCCCAACTTCTTCAGGCGTTCGCACTCCTTGCTGTTGTGCACGATGTCTCCCAGACAGTACAGTGTTGCACCGTTCTTAAGTTCCTCCTCGGCCTTTTTGATTGCTGTTGTTACTCCGAAGCAGAAACCTGAAAATTCATCTATCTCTACTTTTATCATTGCTCTGCAATCTTTTTGTATTGTTCGCACAGCCACTGCAACTGTCCGTCGATGGTCATGTTGCCGTTGTCGAGCAGCAGGGCATCGTCGGCCTTGCGCAGAGGGCTTATCTCGCGTGTCTGGTCCAGATGGTCGCGCTCTACGACGTTGGCAAGAATCTCTTCATAGTCGGGCTGGCTGCCGCGTGCCACAAGCTCGTCGTAGCGTCTGCGTGCGCGCACTTCGGCACTTGCGGTGACGAATATCTTCATCTCGGCATCGGGGAACACTGTTGTTCCTATGTCGCGACCATCCATTACAATGCCTTTGGCTTTGCCCATCTCGCGCTGCTGCTCTATGAGTGCTGTGCGCACAAAGTCGAGGGCTGCCACGCGGCTGACGTAGCGCGATACTTCGAGTGTGCGTATCTCGTTCTCTACGTTCACACCGTTGAGGTAGGTGATGGAATTTTTTGTCTCAGCGTCGGTGCCGAAGGTTATTTTTATGTCGCCCATTGCAGAACGCAGTTTCTCTGTGTCAATCTCTTCGTTGGCGATTATTCCATTCTGCATGCAGTAGAGGGCTACGGCGCGATACATAGCTCCGCTATCGAAATAAAGGTAGTTGATGTTGCGTGCAAGGGCTTTCGCCATGGTGCTTTTTCCGCATGACGAAAATCCGTCTATTGCTATTACTATTTTTTTCATAAAGTGTAAGATATATTAAACAGCAGCGACGACGACGAAACGTGTAGTTTGCTGTACGACGCTCCCAATTTTACTCTTTTTACTGCAAGGCTTGCGCCTGCTGTTATTCCATCCCACTTGCTGCCTGCCACCGATAACTCCTGCGATATGCGGTAGTTGTATCCCAATGACACTTGCAAGTTGTCGCCCAACAACAGGTCGGCACCGAAAATAGCATGCTTGAACAGCATCTCGCCCAGGTTGTCCTCGCTGCCGTCGGCATTGTAGAAGTATTTTTTGTCCCAATGGTTCAGGTTGTTGAGTGTTACCGAGAGGCGCAACGGCGCGTGGGCAAAGCGTTTGGTGAATCCGAGCTGTATGTCGAATGGTAGTTTTTCGGTCTTGTCGTCAAAGGCTTTTACCTGCCCACCAAGATTGTTGAGTGTCAGCGAAGCCGAAAAATTTTTCTCCTCGTCGTAGTAGTTCAGTCCCAAATCCACACCCAACGCGACAGACGAGTAGCTCTCGTACTTCGATGTGATGAACTTACCCGATACACCTCCGCTGAGCATGTCGGTGAGCAGATAACTGTACATTATTTTCACTTCAATATCTTTGGCTGCGAAGCTGCCTGTGGCACTGTTATTCTCGTCGTAACCGTCGAACGAACCGTAGTCCACGTAGCGTGCTGAGACAGCTCCCACAGAACGGTCGCCCAGAACTTTGTTGAACATCGCGCCGGCAACCTTACTGTCGGTGATGTATGTCATGTAATTGAGGTTAAGTGTGTTGTCCGACGCGTTTATCAGCAGTGCGGGGTTGTGGTAGCCGAGTGTTACATCATCCTCGATGAGTGAAATGTTGTTGCCACCAAGAGCTGCTGCGTGTGCCGAAATGGGCAGTCGCAAAAAGTTAAACACAGCGGCACTCTCCTGTGCGAATGTGGCGCAGCAGAGTATCATCGTCGTCAGAAGTATGTATGCTCTTTTTCTCACTTTTTCCAAATTTAGCAGGGTTGTGGCATTTCCTCACCCCTTGCAAAGATAGTGCAAGCCGAGCGCAATACAAAAAAAGCTGGCTTTTTTTTATTGCCGAGGCGCCGCCTATCTTATTTAAAGATAGTGCAAGCCGCTTTTGCATTCTCCCGAGGCGCCGCCTATCTTATTTAAAGATAGTGCAAGCCGCTTTTGCTTTCTCCCGAGGCGCCGCCTATCTTATCAAAAGATAGTGCAAGCCGCTTTTTGGCATTCTCCCGAGGCGCCGCCTATCTTATCAAAAGATAGTGCAAGCCGCTTTTTGCATTCTCCTTTTTTATATATTGGAAATGCAATTTTTCTCTTTCTTCCAAAAAAGCTCCGAAAGTTATAAAAACTCCGAAATGCTACGTTAATATCCAAGAAAACAGCCTCTTTTTTACGATTTTAGAAATAATTTTATTTGAAAATAAAAAAAATGGATTAATTCTCTGTGGATATAGAAAAATATTGTTTATTTTTGCCAAACGGAAAATAAATACAAATTAATATAATGGACAGTACAAAGAAATTCCAAGAGAATGAAAACGAGATTCTCGAGGTGAAAAAGAGCCGCAAGGCCGACCTCGAGCGTCACAAAAGTACATGGCTTCTTATCGGCTATGTGCTCGTTTTCGCTGCATTGTTTGTGGCTTTTGAGTGGACAGCCACAGAGCGTAAAGAGAGTGGTATGGTGATTAGCGCCGGAGTACTTCTCGAAGAAGAGGTGATGATTCCCATTACTTTGCCCGAGAAAAAGGTTGTTCCTCCCCCTCCCGAAGCAAAGCAGATTACCGACCTTCTTGAAATCGTTGAAGACGACGCCGAAATCGAGGAGACAGAGATTATCTCTGTTGAGGACCAGGGTGAGGTCGTTGAAATTAACGAGAACATGAACATTGTTGTTGAGGAACTTCCCGAGGAGGAGACCATCTACAATGTGGTTGAGGATCAGCCCGAGTTCCCCGGTGGTATGCAGGCATTGATGAAGTATCTCAGAGATAACATCAAATACCCCAGCATCAGCCGTCAGAACAACTCACAGGGTCGTGCATACATCAGTTTCGTTGTAAACACCGATGGTTCTATTACCGATGTAGAGGTGATGAAGGGTACAGGTGACGTATACCTCGACAAGGAGGCTGTTCGCGTGGTATCCGGAATGCCCAAATGGAAGCCCGGAAAACAGCAGGGTAAGACTGTACGTGTGAAATTTACACTTCCTGTAATGTTCAGGTTGCAGTAATAAAATAGAAATATAAGCAAGAGGCTGCATCGATGCAGCCTCTTGTTTTTTACAACAATAAACAGTAAGAATTATGTATAATTGGGAAGAGATTCGCAATCAGGTAAATGATTTTATAGCTGCTCTCAAGTATGAGCGTGCTCCCGAGAAATTGTACGAACCGATAACATATACATTACAGCAGGGAGGCAAACGCATACGTCCTGTGATTTTCCTCATGGCCTACAACCTCTTTAAAGAGGATATCGAGAAAGCACTCTATCCGGCTGTGGCTATGGAGGTATACCACAACTACACTCTCATTCACGACGATGTGATGGACAAGGCCGACATACGTCGCGGACTCCCCACAGTGTGGGCAAAATGGGGCGAGAGTCCTGCCATACTTTCGGGCGACACAATGCTTGTACTTGCCTATGAGTTCATGGCAAACGTACCCGACGACAAACTGCGTGCAACGATGGCTATCTTCACCGAAATGGCTAAGGAGATAGGCGAGGGACAGCAGTTCGACATGGAGTTCGAGACACGAAACGACGTCGCCGAGGCGGAATATATAAACATGATAAGACTCAAGACCTCTGTGCTTATTGCCAACTGCATGAAGATGGGCGCGATGCTTGCCGGAGCTTCTCAGCAGGATGCCGACAACCTCTACGCCTATGGCGAAACAGTGGGTCTTGCATTCCAGTTGCAGGATGACCTTCTCGATGTATACGGCGACCCTAAAATCTTCGGAAAAAAGATTGGCGGAGACATCTGTTGCAATAAAAAGACATTCTTGCTGATAAAGGCATTGGAACTTGCATCGCCTGCACAGCGCGAGGAGATGGAGCGTCGCATGGCACAGGAGAATTTCGACGCCGAAGAGAAGGTTGCCTATTTCACCGCACTATATAACGAGCTTGGCGTAAAGAAAATTTGCGAGGATAGAATTGCTGCGCTCTTTGGCGACTGCGACCGCTACATCGATGCTGTCTCTGTGCCGGCCGACCGCAAAGAGGCGATCAGAAACTTTGCCGACTCTCTTTTAAACAGAATACACTAAGCTGTAATGCCTTATAGAAGATTACCTAACACCGACCAGGCGCGTATAAGAGCGTTGAGGATGGCTGTCGATAGTTGCGTGCAGGGTGGTGTGTACACCAATACCCTCAAACACAACACATATGCTACGGCCAAGAATTTCCTCGAGAAGTTCGAGCGCGAGGTTGCTGTGTATAAAAAATGTGTCTCCGAACAATCCTCGAAGCGTGGAAATGCAAAGTACGAGGCAGCCTTTAAAAGTGCCCGCATGTATGTGATGCACTTTTTGCAGGTGTTCTCCATGGCTGTGATGCGTGGCGAGATTGCCCGTGCCAAAAGAGCCTACTACGGCCTGTCTCCCGAGGATGATTCCCTGCCCACAATTACCCTGGAGAGTGCTGTACTCGAATGGAGCAAAAAGATTGTCGAGGGCGAGCGCAAAAGGCAAGGCGAGGGTGGTGTTCCCATCTATAACCCAACTATGGGGCGTGTCTCCGTAGCGTGCGACCTCTTCAAGGATATGTACGACCGTCAGCAGCGTCTGCAACAGAGCACTGCCGAGGCGTTGCATAATGTGGCTGCCATGCGTGCCGAGTGCGACGAGATAATCCTCGGCGTTTGGGAAGAGATAGAGACGGCATTTGCTTCGCTCGAGGGCGAGGAGAAATTGAAAAAATGTGCCCAATACGGCATTATATATTACACACGTCGCGACAGAAAGAAAAAAGAAAAGAACGAAGATGATTGAATTTGTTGATACTCACACTCATCTGTTTGTGCATGAGTTTGACGAGGATAGGGAGGCAGCAGTGCAGCGTGCCATCGATGCGGGCGTCGGCAAACTGTGTCTGCCCTGTATCACCACCGACTCTATTGCTCCCATTGCCGCAATGTGCGAAAAACATCCCGGCGTGTGCTACGCAATGGCGGGTTTGCACCCCACAGAGATTGGCGATGACTACAAAGAACAACTTGCGACAATAAAAAGTCATTTGAAAGAGAATAAGAATATCATCGCCGTTGGCGAGGTGGGTATCGACCTCTATTGGGATACTTCGCGCCGCAACGAGCAGATAGAGGTGTTCGAGACTCAGATTGCATGGGCAAGGGAGTTGTCGTTGCCTTTGTGCATACATTCGCGCAATGCCTTTGACGACCTTCATGCCTGCATGCAACGATGCGGTTGCAACGAGCTTACAGGTGTCTTTCACTGTTTCTCGGGAACCAAAGAGCAGGCTTGCGAGTTGATGAAGATGGAGGGTTTCATGTTCGGTATCGGCGGGGTGGTAACATACAAAAAGAGCGACCTGCCCGAGGTGTTGTCATGTGTTCCTCTCGAACGTATTGTTTTAGAGACTGACTCTCCTTATCTGGCACCTGTTCCCCGTCGTGGCAAACGTAACGAAAGTTCGTACATACCTTATATTGCCACACGCATAGCCGAAATTTACGATACCACAGTGGAGAATGTGGCGCGCGTCACCACCGACAATGCCTATCGTCTTTTCGCGGCATTGAATAGTAATATCTAATAGAATTCCATGAAAAAATATACAAAAGAGGAGGAGATATTCAATGCAATCTCCCACTCGATAGGAATCTTGATAGGGGGTGTCGTGGGTGCTCTCTTTCTTGCAACAGCCATCAAGTGTGGTGATGCGCTTGAGGTGTTCAGCATTGTGCTTTATATCTTCGGTACACTCAGCTCATATATATTCTCGACAAGCTATCATGCTTGTTCGCCCGAGAAGGCATTGAAACAGAAACTGCGCAAATTCGACCACGCAGCAATATATTGGCACATTGCCGGTTGCTATTCGCCAATTACGCTCGTTGCAATGCGCTATTCCGGTTATTGGGGGTGGGGGCTTTTTACCTTTGTGTGGCTCTGTGCCATTGCCGGTACCATTATCAGTCTGCGCAAACTTAAACCTCACAACAGGGTAGAAACCGTCTGCTTCGTACTTATGGGAATGGTGGTGCTTGTTGCCTTTAAACCTCTGCTAGATGCAGTCCCCTTCAATGTAGTTGCATGGATTATTGCCGAGGGTGTCTGCTATGTTACAGGTGCAGTGTTATATAGTATCCACAAGGTCAAACATATGCACTCGGTGTTCCACATATTTGTGCTTCTGGGAACAATATGCCACATGGTAGCTGTGTGGAAGATTATCTCGCTGTAAAATGTTAAAGTAAACTTTGCTGATTCGCCCGTTTTTTCGTAAATTCGTAGCGATAATTGACGAGTTACGAAATAATGAAGAGAGTGATTGTTGCCATATTGACAATATTCTGCCTGCTGACAGTGGTAGCGCAGGATATTATTGTGAAAAAAGATGGTGACACACTCCGCGTTTACGACCTCAAAATCAATGCCAAGTTCATCACTTACAGGGAATATCCCGGTAAAGATTCTCCTTCGAAAAGAATAGGCAAGGCAAAGGTCCTTTCAGTAAAAAAGAATCGCGGCAACAGTATCGAAATTTCCAAACCCGACCCTGCGCCCGTCAAGGTGCAGCAACCTGTGAAAATAGAGGAGAAAGATACAGTCGTCTATTTTTCCGAAATAGTGCAGGGAAACACTGTGGCAACCACCGAGAAAAAAAACTCAGAAGAGCCGAAAGGCGAGGTGTGGCGTTCAAAATCGCCCGACAATGCGAAGCTCGTAGAGGATTACAACAAAATTTACGACGGTTATGGTAGCAAGGTGCAGAGAAAGAGTAAGGCCTCTCGTGCTGTGGGCATAATGGGTATGAGAACCACTTCGACTCTCTCCAACGAAGATGTAACCGTTGAATTTTCAAAATGCGAGGATTCCTATATGTCTTACAAGGTTTTCGTGCGCAACAAAAGCAACAAAACAGTATACCTCGACTTGGAAAATTGTTTCAGGCTCTACAACGACGATACATTCAAATTCTATTATACCGGCAAGCAGATAAAGCAAAATCGCAAGAGCAACCAAAAGCTGGTAC
Organism: Bacteroidaceae bacterium; assembly: GCA_045661205.1. Classification (GTDB taxonomy): domain Bacteria; phylum Bacteroidota; class Bacteroidia; order Bacteroidales; family Bacteroidaceae; genus HGM04593. Next base: position 9,364 of record JAZRFE010000001.1, read on the forward strand.
TCACCGACAGGCAGACTCCCTTGCGCGCAGACTATGCCACTAAAAGAAAGGGTAAATCAACCACATCAACATATAATTTCGAGAACAAAAAAGAGACTTCTCAAGTGGTGAAAGAGCAGAGGTTTATTGCCATCCCACCTATGGGCAAGGCTGCGCTGCCGCCCGAGATTACCCTTGATGAGTATGACGAAATTATAAAGTCGTATGAAAAGTTCGATGCTACCATATCTCGTGAACGCTTCGGACTGTGCAATTGGCAAGTTGCCACATTCGACGAGCACGAGTCGCCCTATTGTAATACATTTCAAATAACATATTCGCACGACAAAAGTTTTAATCTCTATTCCACTGTGATGTTCACTCTCTACATGAAGCAGTTGATAGGTCTGGGAACAGGCTTTTCCAAGTTCGACGAGAGACGTCTCCGTGGATATGACGGAAACGCTATTTGCGGCGAAGTATATTTCGAGTAACGATGACAAACGCCACAAGAAAAGAGAAAGACCCCATGGGTCATGCCATAAAAGAGTATTTCACCACAGGCAGGGCTGCAAAACTGCGTGTATTCTCGTCGCAGTTCTACGAAGATGAGATTCCTGTTGCCACACTGTTCCGTACCTTCGAGCAGATGCCTCCGCAAGAGCGCGAGGCTCTCACTCTCGCACGCGGTCGTGTGCTCGACGTAGGTGCCGGCTCGGGCTGCCATTCGCTTGAGATGATGAAGCGCGGTCTCGAGGTAGTAGCCATTGATATTTCCGAAATATCTGTGCAGGTGATGAAAGAGCGCGGGGTAGATGCCCGCACAGTCGATTTTTTCGACAAGAGCTTCGACGAAAAGTTCGACACAGTGCTCATGGCAATGAACGGCATCGGCATTGTGGGTAAGGTAGAGCGTCTCGCCGAGTTTTTCATGCGTGCCAAGCAGTTGCTCGCTCCGGGCGGACAGATACTCCTCGACTCCTCGGATATAAAATATGTCTTTGAGAACGAGGATGGCTCGCTCGATATCGACCTTGCCGCAGGATATTACGGCGAACTCGACTACCGCATGCAGTATCGTGGAATAAAAGGCGAGACATTCGACTGGCTATACATCGATTTCGACACGCTTGCAATGTATGCCGAGCAGTGCGGACTGCTGTGCGAAAAGTGTCTCGACGGCGAGCATTACGACTACCTTGCACGTCTGACAGTAAAAAAATAGAATACTATCGATTAATAAAATATACTATGAAAAAATTATTTCTGACAATCGTTCTTGTACTTATTGCCATTCCTCAGCTGAAAGCCGACAAAGGAATGTGGTTGTTGCAACTTATGCGTCAGCAGAATCTCGAGGACCAGATGCGCAAGCTCGGTCTTCAGATAAGCGTAGATGAGATATACTCTCCCAACGCCCCCTCGCTGAAAGATGCGATTGGCATCTTCGGTGGCGGTTGCACAGGAGAGGTAGTATCGCCCAATGGACTTGTACTCACCAATCACCACTGTGGCTTCAGTTCCATTCAGCAACTCAGCACCGTAGAGCACAACTATCTGCACAACGGTTTCTGGAGCCAAAGTTATGCCGAGGAGCTTCCCTGCGAAGGCTTGGGCTTCACCTTTGTGGTAAACATCAAGGATGTTACCGACGAGATAAATTCGCGTGTGGCAAGCGGCAAGATGACCGTTGAGCAATCTTTCAACCGCAACGAGCTTGCCAAAGTGGGCAAGGAACTTTTCGACGCCGACAACATCGAAGGCAAGAAATACCTCTACTCCCAGTTGCTTCCCTATTTCGAGGCAAATAAATACTATTTGGTATATTACAAGAAATATACCGACGTGCGTCTGGTGGGAACACCTCCTTTCTCCATCGGTAAATTCGGAGGCGAGACCGATAACTGGATGTGGCCGCGTCACACAGGCGACTTCTCTGTGTTCCGCATCTACGCCGACAAAGATGGCAACCCTGCGGCATACAGCAAAGAGAATGTCCCCCTCAGCACTCCCAAGCATCTGAACATCTCCATCGCCGGCTTCGACTACGGCGACTTTGCAATGATAATGGGCTTCCCCGGCAGCACATCGCGCTACCTCACAGCCGACGAAGTGAAACAGCGCATGTATCAGAAAAATGAGCCGAGAATAGCAATGCGCGACCTCAGCCTGAAAGTGATACGCGAAGAGATGGAGAAGAGCGAGGATATAAACATCAAGTATGCAAGCAAGCTTGCCCGCATCAGCAACTATTGGAAAAACTCGATAGGCATGAACAAGGCTATCATCGACAACAAAGTCATCGAGACAAAGTTGCAGGAAGAGGCAGTCTTCAAGGCGTGGGCGCAGAGCATAGGCAACAGCGAATATGCAGGTGTTGTAGAGCAGATAAACAAATGTGTCGAGGAGATGAACCGCACACAGTATCTCACCATGCTCATTAACGAGCTTTCAGGAAACGTAGAGTTCTTCTCGCGCAACCTCTCCGACCGCGACAAGCGCATGTTCGACACCCCCGAAAAGATTGGCGAAAAGATGCAGTCACTCTATTCGTGGCTCCACAATCGCGACTACATTCACAACATCGACCGTCGCATAGCAAAAGAGGTGTTGCCTCTCTACTTTGAATTGACAAAGCCCGAGGAGCGCGACGAATACCTCAACGCAGTAGAGAAAAAATACAAGGGCAACATCGCAAAATATGTCGATGAGGTATATGACAACTCTATTCTCGCAAGCGAAAAGAATCTCAACAAGTTCCTTAAAAAGCCATCACTCAAGAAATTCGAGAAAGACCCCGCAATGCAGTTGCGTACAGCAATCATTGCCACCGCCTCTAAACTCTCGGCAAAGAATGCAGAGTTTGCAAAAAGAATAAACCCCTTGCACAAGACCTACCTGAAAGGTCTCATGGAAAAGGCTGCCGGCGCACCTATGGCACCCGATGCCAACTCCACAATGCGTATGACATACGGTAGCGTGAAATCGTACCAGCCCAAAGACGGAGTAACCTACAACCATTACACCACCCTTAAAGGAGTGATGGAGAAAGAGAATCCCAAGAGCAGCGAGTTCATCGTACCCGCTCGTCTGAAGGAGCTTTACGAAAATAAGGATTTTGGCGATTATGCTCTTCCCAACGGCGAGATGCCTGTTGCTTTCCTCACCACCAACGACATCACCGGTGGAAACAGCGGTAGTGGTGTTCTTAATTCACGAGGTGAGCTTATAGGTCTTGCGTTTGACGGCAACTGGGAGTCGCTCAGCGGCGATATAAACTTCGACACCGACAAGCAGCGCTGCATCAACGTAGACATACGTTACGTACTCTTCATCATCGAGAAGTATGGCAACTGCAAACGTCTCATCGAAGAGATGAACATTGTGAAGTAAAAACCATTTTCAAACAATTTTATAACATAAAAAGTTATCAATGAAAAAAATAGCACTATTCTCTCTGTTCCTGATAATAGGACTCGCATGCTCGCAGACACTGCCTGTGGCATTTGGCGAGGCAACCTTTGCACAAACAAAACCTGTACTCGACGGCATGCTCTATATATGTCTTGCGTTTATCATGATAAACGTAGGTCGCGAGTTTGAACTCGATAAGAGCCATTGGCGCTCCTACACAGCCGACTATTTTATAGCTATGGCCACAGCCGCAGCTCCCTGGCTGTTGATATGTTTCTACTACATGGTATTGCTCCCATCGAACTATTTTACCGACTGGAACGCATGGAAAGAGACACTGCTGCTCAGCCGATTTGCAGCCCCCACATCGGCAGGTATACTCTTCACCATGTTAGCGGCCGCAGGCCTCAAATCTTCGTGGGTGTACCAAAAGACACGAGTGTTGGCAATTTTCGACGACCTCGACACCATACTGCTGATGATTCCCTTGCAGATATTCATGATAGGACTGCGTTGGCAGTTGGGCATAGTGGTGTTGGTAGTATTCCTGTGTCTGTACATCGGTTGGAAGTACCTCAAACGCTACAACCTCAATCAGTCGTGGGGTTCCATATTGGGCTATTCAACAATTCTTGTGTTTGCCTTTCAGGGATTGTATGTGCTCTCTAAGCAACTGTTCGGTGTAGACTCTGCAATACACATCGAGGTGTTGCTGCCCGCCTTTATACTTGGAATGATAATGAAACCTCACCATCACCACACAAAGGCCGATGAGAGTGTGGCAACCGTTATCTCCTATTTCTTTATGTTCCTTGTGGGCATGAGTGCTCCGCTGTTTGTAGGAGTCGACTTCGGCACCACAGCAGGCGACTGTGTGATAGCACAAGTGGGTTCAATGTCGTGGGGCGAGATTGCGATGCACGTGTTGGTGGTGACGGCCATTTCAAATATAGGAAAAATGGTACCAATGTTTTTCTATCGCGACCGTTCACTGACAGAGCGATTGGCTCTGAGTATAGGAATGTTCACTCGTGGCGAGGTGGGCGCAGGTATCATATTTGTCTCCATAGGCTACGGTCTTGGAGGCCCGTTGCTGGCAATATCTTTGCTTACCATCCTTTCTAACCTCATCCTTACAGGTGGCTTTGTGGTGATAGTTAAACGATTGGCGCTTAAGGCCGAGCAGGAACAGGCAAAGTAAATTTTAAAACTGTTTAAATATATAATTATGAAAAAAGTTTATAGTATCATTGTGTCAGCGCTGGCATTAGGTTTGGCTGCTTGCTCCACACAGCCGGCACCCTCTGCTCAAGGAGGAGAAGGAGAGTGGGATAGCTATTTCATTGGTAAAATCAATTTTGAGGACAAGTCTCCCGATAGCGAAGGCTCTCGCATCTATCACAGCTTGATTTCCAACCCCGAAGAGTATATTGCCCAGCAGGCACGAACAGTGTTGAACACTCTCTATTTTTCACCCGAGGATAGCATTGTACCCGTTAATAACCTCTATTACACCATCGAAGAGATGGATGGTATTTCGGGCAAAGGCGGTGGCAATGGCGAGGTTTCAATATATTACAGCACTAAATACGTTGCAAATTCTTTCACCAACAACGATACAGCCAAAGTCTTTTTCGAGACACGTGGCGTGTTACTGCACGAGCTTACTCATGCCTATCAGTTAGAGCCTCAGGGCATTGGCACATACGGCACAAATAAAGTGTTCTGGGCAATGATCGAAGGTGTCGCAGATGCAGTTCGCATAGCTAACGATGGTTTCAACGGCGAGCAGGATCGTCCTAAAGGTGGCAACTATATGGATGGATATAGAACAACCGGATACTTCTTTGTGTGGTTGTGCAATAATAAAGACCCTGAGTTCTTGCGTAAAATCAACAGAAGTACTTTGGAGGTAATTCCCTGGTCGTTCGATGGTGCCTTTAAGCACATCTTTGGCGAGGAGACCAATATTGACGAACTGTGGAAAGAGTACCAGATTGCAGTAGGTGATATCGAGGGATAAGATGAATAGATAAATAAAGCGTCTAAAAGTTTGACTTTTTAGACGCTTTATTTATTGTGTCGTGCGCTTATTCCATTCCTCCAAACAACTCCATCAGTTTTGCTGCGGCTGCGAAAGAGGTTATTTTATTTTCGTACAAACTCTTTTCGCACTCGGCAATAAGCTCTTCCATGCCCTGTGTGCCGTAGAATCGCGAGTATAGCTGTTCGTTTATGCTCTCGTACATCCAATATTTTGCCTGTTGACGTCGTCGGCTCTCGAAAGCACCGTTTGCCTTTACATAGTCCACGTAGTCATATATCATCTCCCAAACCTCTTTTATGCCTAAGTCGTAGAAACCCGAATAGGTGAGCACCTGTGGTCTGCGACCACTCTCGGGCATGGGGAACAGTTGCAGAGCATTGCGGTAGTGAGTGGCGGCTCTTTGTGCCTCGGCGATATTCTCTCCGTCGGCTTTGTTTATCACAATGCCGTCGGCCATCTCCATGATGCCTCGTTTGATGCCTTGCAACTCGTCGCCTGCACCGGCAATCTGTATCAGCAGGAAAAAGTCCACCATGGAGTAGACGGCAGTCTCGCTCTGTCCCACTCCTACCGTCTCCACGAATATAGTGTCGTAGCCTGCTGCCTCGCACAATATTATCGTCTCTCGTGTCTTGCGTGCCACACCGCCAAGTGAGCCTGCCGATGCGCTGGGGCGTATGAATGCGTTGGCATTGAGTGACAGACGCTCCATACGAGTTTTGTCACCCAAAATACTGCCCTTGCTGCGCTCGCTGCTGGGGTCTACTGCCAGCACAGCGAGTTTGCCTCCGCGCTCGCCAAGCACGTGCATGCCAAAAGAGTCAATGGATGTGCTTTTGCCGGCTCCGGGCACTCCTGTTATTCCCACTCTCAACGACTTTCCCGAGTGGGGCAGACAACGCTCCACCACTTCGCGGGCAAGCTCGGTATCCTCGGGGCGGCGACTCTCCACCAATGTTACGGCACGACTCAGAATATTCACGTCGCCACGCAGAATGCCATCGACATACTCGTCGGCAGTGAGGCGTGCAGCACGTTTCAGTCGCATGCTGTTAAGATAGGGGTTGAGCGATGTAGGTTGCTCAATGCCGCTGTTTACTTTCAGCCCTTTGAATGAGGCATCGTTTTCGGGGTGTTTCATGTAGTTTCTTTATTAAAGAATCGTACTATTTATATTTCAGCAGAAGCTCCAACATTTTACGGTCGAGTTTGTCCCCTTTGTAATTCTCGTATTTTACATCGCGCCTATCGCTGTTTAACACTCCGAAACTACCATGTAAATTCCAGAGCGACCATCCCCATTTATTCTCTTCAAAAATCGCAAGCAGGTCGTTAAGCCATGCCAATGCTACATTATGGGGTGTGCGGTTGTGGCATCCGAACTCTCCGATGTGTACTTTGCCACCTTTCTTTATCAGTGGTTGCCAACTCTTGTTCAGCATGTTGCGCAGCCAATTTTTATCGTATATGTTTCCATTTTCGTTTAGTGGCCACGATAGTTTTTCTTTTGGGAAATACATAGGCTTATTTCCGTATACCCAACTTGCTTCGTAATGTGAAATTAGCATAGGCTGATACCCTCGTCCGCTTTGTATGATGTTTTTCTCTTCGGCTATTGACATTAGTGGCCTTGAACCTACGTCAAGTCCGTCTACGATAATTGTGCGCTTGGGTGATATTTCGCGAATGGTATTTATAAGACGACGCACCACCTTGTCATATTTTTCGTCTGCTATCGACGGAGCTTCGTTGATGAGGTTGAAACTCAGATATTTTGATGAGTAATCCTTGTATCTTTCGGCGAAGAGTTTCCAATGGAATGTGCAGGCATCCAGTGCTTCGTTGCTTTCGAAAAGATTGACTTTTTCGTGTGGAGGATTAATGCAGTAACCGGGTACTCTATGAAAGTTCAGGTTTACATGTATTTTGTATTTTTTTCCAAACTCAACTGCTTTGTCAATATCTTTTAGGATTTTTTCATCCACGTGGTACCAATTATCCTTTTTGCTCCAGCACCAGTAAGATAGCGGCAGACGAACAAAGTTGAATCCCCATTCGGCAATTGTTTCAAAATCTCTTTCGTTGAAGGGTGTTTGAAAATCGGGATTGAATTTGTTTAAAAGGTTAAATCCTTTCAGCATTTTTTCTTTTGGAAAAAGTGCTGCATACGCATCTTGTGGGGCTACATACGACAATAGTCCCAGTGTCCCGACATTTCTAAGGAAGTCTCGGCGTTGCATAGTTGTTGAATGGAAATGATAAACGGAAATTCCCGGACAAGTCCGGAAATTACCGTTTAGATTATGGACTTAAATTATTTCGCTGCGAAGCAGTTATCAGAGATAACGCGACGTGCAACATCCATGCCCTCTTCGTTGAGCTCTACGTTCATTGTCTCGCCGTTGAGCAAGTAAAGCTCTGCTGAATTGTTGGCTGCATCGATGGTGAGAAGCTTTGTAACTTCGCCGTTGTATGCAAGGTTCCAGCTGTTGTCGCCCTCGTTGAACTGAAGTTTCAACTCCTCGTTACCGTTAGAGATGATATAACCATCAGCGCATGATGTGATAGCAACATTCTCGCCTTTCTGGTTCTTTACAATCTTTGTGCCGTTCTCCTTTGCAAGTGCCGAACTACCTGTCCAGAACTCGATAGAGTTCAATACTACTGCGTCAGCAAATATTGTCAAGGGATAAACGGGGATGATGTGCATGCCGATGAAAACAAGCTCGCTCAAGAATTTGTTACCAAGTCCCTCGTTCCAGTCTTTTACCTTGTTTGTGAGGCCGAAAGAACCGATACATGATGACAACACCAATGATGCAGTTAATAGCACTGCTGCAAATTTAAAACTCTTTTTCATAGTAATTACATTTATTAGATTAATACTATGGTGCTTATAATACACCGTTTACTACCAATGCTTTAACGAGTGAATAGAACATTTCCACTGTGGGGATGTAGGCACGCTCTGTGGGAGAGTGGGGCGACATCAATGTGGGGCCGAATGACACCATATCCATGCCGGGGTAGTTGGTGGAAATGATTCCGCACTCAAGGCCTGCATGTATCACGCGAACATCAGGCTCTTTGTTGAACATATCTTTGTATGCGCTCTTCAATGCTCCAAGCAGGGGAGAGTTTACGTTGGGTTGCCAGCCACTGTAGCTTCCCGATACCTCAACCTTCATGCCCGCCATTGCAAAGCAGCTTGAGAGTTGCAGTACAAGGTTCTCTTTCATGCTGTCGCATGAGCTGCGCGCAAGGATTCTTATCTCTGCCTCGCCCTCGTTGATGTTTACGATGGCAAGGTTGCTCGATGTCTCCACTGTGTCGGGGATGGTGGGGATAAAACGCAAAACACCGTTGTGGCATGCCAGGATAACATCGATAAGGTTCTCTTGAATCTCCTCGGGAACAACTGTCTCGGGCATCTCCACGCTCTCCACTGTCAATGTTATTCCCTCTTCGATGGTTGCAAATTCTGCATTGAAGAGTGCCTCGTATTTTGCAGCAATCTCTTTAACCTCTTCCACAGCCTCGGCACCAAGTGTCAGCACCACCTCGCAGCTTGCGGGGATAGCGTTGCGCATGTTACCGCCGTTCCACGATGAAAGGCTCACTGCGCACTCGTCCATTGCTTCGCGAACGAAACGTGCCATCAGTTTGTTGGCATTTCCGCGACCTTCGTTTATCTCGAGTCCAGAGTGACCGCCACGCAATCCCTTCAATGTTACCTTAACGGCTGCATCATCCTCTTCGCAAGGCTCTACCTCCATGAACTCCATAGATGCTGTGATGTTTGCACCACCTGCGCAACCAATATAAAGAACACCCTCTTCCTCCGAGTCGAGGTTGAGAAGAAGCTCGCCCTGAAGCTCACCGCCCTTAAGACCGAACGCACCAAACATGCCGGTCTCTTCGTCGGCTGTGATAAGTGCCTCCAACGGACCATGTGTCAAGGTATTGTCCTCGAAAATAGCCATGATGGCTGCAACGCCCAGACCGTTGTCTGCGCCCAGAGTGGTGTCGTCAGCATAGAGCCAGTCGCCCTTGACGATAGTCTTGATGGGGTCGTTCTCAAAGTCGTGAGTGCTTTCGGGAGTCTTTTGGGGCACCATGTCCATGTGTGCCTGCAAAATGATACCTTTGCGACCCTCCAATCCGGGAGTTGCGGGCTTGCGCATTATGATGTTTCCGGCTTCGTCCTGCCATGTCTCTACATTGATGCTTTTACCGAAGTCGAGCAGATATTTCTGTATTTTCTCAAGGTGTCCCGAGGGACGGGGTACCTGTGTAAGTGCCTCGAAGTGTTTCCACACCTCGCGAGGTGACAAATCTTTTATTGTAAGTGCCATAGTACTATATATTTTTAGTTAAACATTTATTCTTTTTTACAAGTATTACTCCCAATACTCCCAACACAGCCACAAGTGCCGTTTGCGAACTGTGAACGATGAGCGCAAACATTCCTGCGTCGCTCTGACTGACGCCGTAGAGCACCATCATGCTGATGATTGCAAAGTGCCAGGGACCTGCTCCGTTGGGGGTGGGAACAACCACTGCCACGCTGCCCGCCACGAACAGCAACAGGCCTGCCGCTATCGACAGTTCGCTGCTGAATGGGAAGCAGAAAAAGCACAAGTAGAACTGCATGAAATAACAAAACCAAATGCCCACAGTCTCGATGAAAAAGAGTTTAAAATTCTTCATTTTTCCTAAAGCCGAAACTCCTTCCCAAAAATTGTGCAATATTGATTTTATCTTTTTCAGCAGAGTCATCTTCCTTATTATAAAATAGCAAAGAACGATTATTGCAGCTACCGATGCAAGGGTAATTACAATGTTGGTTATCGAAGAGAATATATGTGTGCTGTCGGCTCCTCCGCCTGCCTCAACAAAGAATGTGTAAAATATCTTCCATTGCAATGCAAGGGCGGCAACGACAAGTGTCAGCACCATTATAGTGTCAATGAGTCTCTCGGCAACCACAGTACCCAGAGATTGCACAAACGGAACTCCGTCGCATCTGTCGAGCACAGCGCAGCGCGACACCTCTCCCACTCGCGGAACAACAAGGTTCGCTCCGTAGGCAATGAAAATGGCATATACACAGTTGGCAGTGCCGGGTCTGTAACCCAATGGCTCCAATGTGAGCAACCAACGCCATCCTCGCACGATATGGCTCATGACGCCAAAAAATGTGGATAGCGCGAACCACCAAAGATTCATCTCCTTGCACACCACAGCCGACACCTGTGTGAAGTCGAAGTCTCTGTATATCCACCATAGGATAACAGCACCCAGAGCTATCGGGAACAGCGTGTTTAATATGAGATTTAAAATCTTTTTCACCGTATTTATGACACTTTTTTTGAAAATCTTGTTTGTTGCAATGTAAAGTCGCGGTTAAAATTATAATTCCAAAGAAATTTTTCTAACTTTGCGACCTAATGGTTGCAAAGATAACGATAACTTGCAAACAGCACCTAAAAAATCTGTTTTTTTAAATAAAAAATGTTTCAAGGTTGAAAAAATGGCAAAAACAGTTACTGCAAAGAAGAGATTAGGACAGCATTTTCTGGTAGACTTGACGGTGGCACAGAATATTGCCGACACAGTGGATGTGGCTCCCACACTGCCTGTGTTGGAGGTGGGCCCGGGTATGGGAGTGCTCACCCGCATGCTTCTCGAAAAGAAACGCCAACTGAAGGTTGTCGAGATAGACGAAGAGTCGGTTGATTATTTGCGCAAGAATCTTCCGCAATTGGGCGACGACAATATAATCCCCGACGATTTTCTTAAGATGCACCTCGAGCGTCTGTGGGATGGTGGTGAGTTTATGCTCATCGGTAACTACCCCTACAACATCTCCAGTCAGATATTCTTCAAGATGCTCGACTACAAAGAGTACATTCCCGTTTGCAGTGGCATGATACAGAAAGAGGTTGGTGAGCGTCTGGCGGCACTTCCCGGTAGCAAGGCCTATGGAATTTTGAGTGTCCTCGTGCAGTTATGGTACGACGTGGAGTATCTCTTCACCGTCTCGGAGCATGTATTTTCTCCTCCTCCCAAAGTGAAAAGCGCAGTGGTGCTGATGCGTCGCAACAGTCGCACATCGTTGCCCTGCGACGAGAAACTTTTCCGTACGATAGTAAAGTCCACATTCAATCAACGTCGCAAAAAGATGCGCAACTCCATTCAGAATATTGTTGAAAAGGGGTCGCCCATTCTTTCCAACCCCATTCTCGACAAACGCCCCGAACAGTTGTCGATAGATGAGTTTATTGAACTTACAATACAGGTAGAACGCGAAATCTCTCGCGAAAAAGCAGAATAATTATGACAAGCGAATTTGTACATAATATAAAAGAGCTTATAGAGCAGAAAGCATCGGTGCTGTTGCAAGAGAAGCTGAGCAAGATGCACCCTGCCGACATTGCCGAGCTCTGTGACGAACTGAGCGAAGAAGAGGCACGCTTCCTCTATCGTCAGCTCGACAACGAAAAGGCTGCCGACGCCCTCACCGAAATGGACGAGGACTTGCGAAACGACCTTCTCGAAGACCTCCCCTCCGAGGTTGTTGCCAAACGTTTCGTCAATTACATGGATACCGACGACGCCGTTGAGATTATCCGTGACATGGACGAAGAGAAGCAGGAAGAGATTCTCTCCCACATCAAGGATATAGAGCAGGCGGGCGACATTGTCGATCTCTTGCAGTACGACGAAGACACCGCCGGTGGTCTCATGAGTACCGAAATGGTTGTTGTGAACGAGAATTGGAGTATGCCCGAGTGTCTCAAGGAGATGCGCCGCCAGGCCGAGGATCTCGATGATATATATTATATATATGTAGTTGACGACGACGAGCGTCTGTGTGGAATTTTCCCGCTGAAGAAGATGGTTACCAGCCCCTCAGTCGTTAAGGTAAAGCATGTGATGAACCGTGATGTTGTCAGCGTGGATGTAGACACGCCCACCGACGAGGTTGCCATGCTCATCGAGAAGTACAACCTTGTGGCAATCCCCGTGGTTGATAAAATAAACCGTCTGCTGGGTCAGATTACCGTCGATGACATCATGGACGAAATACGCGAGCAGAACGAGCACGAGTATCAGCTCACCGCCGGTATCGCCAAAGATATCGAGACTGACGATACCGTGTTCATGCAGACAACCGCGCGTCTGCCTTGGCTGCTCATAGGTATGCTTGGAGGAATAGGCTCTTCTATGCTGCTCAACAACTTCACCACCACACTTGGCAGTCACCCCGAAATGGCACTTTTCATCCCTCTGCTTGCAGGTATGGGAGGAAACGTAGGCGTGCAGTCCTCGGCAATTGCCGTTCAGGGATTGGCAAACAACTCTCTCGATTCGAGCCACATGTTCAAGCATATTATGAAAGAACTATTGGTGGCTCTTATCAATGCAACGATACTCTCGCTCATTGTCTACGTGTACAATTTCTTTGTGTACAACCCGCTTGACATAGTGACTCTGGCAGTGCCGTTGAGCCTTTTTGTGGTAATAATGTTCGCCTCGGCATTCGGAACACTAATCCCCATGGTGCTCGAACGCATGAAGATAAACCCGGCAGTAGCCACAGGCCCTTTCATACAAATTGTGAATGACCTCAGTGGAATGACATTCTACATGATAATAGCCAAACTTTTGAGCGACTTGATGTTCTGAGGCTGCAATTTTTGAAAAAATAAATAGAGAAAATAGCATATTTAAAAAACACTTTTTTATATTTGCCACGAATTTGCGGAACAAATTTACTTAGTTTACATTTGTTTATATAAACTATATAAATTATCTTCGCACAAATATTATAAAATATTAAGCAGATGAGTGAAACATTGAAACCGGATGCAATGCTTGATGAGCAGAACATCGCGAGTACCGCTGGACAGGCAGAAATTGCCGCTACGAATGAGGAAGTTGCAGTTGTTACAGAGACAGCAGATGCAACAAGTGAGGTAACCGAGAATATTATTTCAGACGAGACTGCGTCTGTTGCCGAGGCTGAAACCCAGGGCAAGCAGGCTACTCGTGGTGAGATAATAGAGCGTTTGCAGGCTATTGCCGGTAGCGATGATGCGCTCAACTGCAAAAGCGAGGTGGAGATGCTGAAAGTTCAGTTCTATAAACTCAGAAGCATCGAGATAGATGCTGCTCGCAAAGAGTTTGTAGCGGATGGCGGTGACGTGGCAACCTTTATCCCCGAGAATGATGCTCTCGAAGCCGATTTCAAAGAGGCGATGAACATTATTAAAGAGAAACGCAGCGCATGGTTGCAGCAGCAGGCTGCCGAGCAGCAGGCCAACTACGAGGCCAAATTGGCAGTTATTGAAGAACTCAAAGAGATGGTTGCAAAGGCCGAGCAGGGTGCTCCCGCAGTGAACGACTTCAAGGCTTTGCAGAACCGTTGGAAAGAGATAAAAAATGTTCCTCAGGACAAGGTGAACGACCTGTGGAAACAGTATCAGCAGTTGGTAGAGCAGTTCTACGACATGCTGAAGCTGAACATCGAGTTCCGCGAGTACGATTTCAAGAAGAATCTTGAGATTAAGAGCAGAATATGCGACGCTGCCGAGGCTCTTCTCATCGAGAAAGACATTGTATCGGCGTCTCGTCAGTTGCAACAGTTGCATGCCGAGTTCCGCGACGCAGGTCCTGTCTCTCCCGAATTGCGCGAGGAGATATGGGCACGTTTCAAGGCTGCATCGACAGCTATCAACAAACGCCACCAGGCACACTTCGAGGAGAAAAAAGATAAGGAGCGCGAGAACCTTGAGAAGAAGGCTGCCATTTGCGAGGCTATCGAGCAGATAGCATTCGACGAGCTTACAACCTACCAGGCTTGGAACGACAAGACACAAGAGGTGCTCGACCTTCAGGTAAAATGGAAGGAGATAGGCTTTGCTCCGCAGAAGATGAACCTGAAAATCTTCGAGCGTTTCCGTGCAGCATGCGACGAGTTCTTTAAACGCAAGAGCGACTTCTTCAAAAATGTAAAAGCATCGCTGGCCGACAATCTCGAGCACAAACGTCAGTTGTGCGAGGCTGCCGAGCAGCTCAAGGATAGCGAGGAGTGGAAAGAGACTGCCGAAAAATTGTCTGCTTTGCAGAAAGAGTGGAGAAGCATCGGCGCCATCCCTCAGAAATACTCCGATTCGTTGTGGAAACGTTTCATCGGCGCATGCGACTACTTCTTTGAGCGTCGCAACAAGGCAACATCGTCACAGCGCAGTGTAGAGCTTGAGAACCTCAAGCAGAAACGCGAGATTATCGCAGCACTCAAGGCTATTGATGCATCAGCGACTGCTGCCGAGCAAGAGGCAAAAGTGTCGGCTCTCACAAAAGAGTGGAGCAAGGTGGGACACGTTCCCTTCAAAGACAAGGACAGACTCTACAAAGAGTACAAGCAGGCGCTCGACGCCATCTACGAGAGATTGCAGATAAGTGCCAACGAGCGTAAGCTCTCCGAGTTCCGTAGCAACATCGCCAAGAGTGGCGACAATCTCAACCGCGAGCGTGAGCGTCTCATTCGTCAGTACGAGGCAATGAAAGCCGAAATAAAGACCTATGAGAACAACCTCGGTTTCCTCAGTGCATCCAACAAGAAGGGCGCGAGCCTTGTAGACGTTATGCACCAGAAGGTTGAAAAACTGAAGGTAGATGCAGAGGTTATCCTCAAAAAGATTCGTCTCGTAGAGGAGGAGATGGAGAAATAAAACTTTCCAAATAAAAGTTCAACACAAAGGGCTGCCGTCAGGCAGCCCTTTGTGCTTCTTTATCAATCTTAATAACTTTTGTTCCTGACGAATGTGTTGATTCTGCAACCTCGCGCGGCTACTCTTGCACTACTTTTGTCACCAAAAAAGTATGCAGAAGATTAATATTCCTATTTTGGGACTTACAACGAGCGGTGAAGCGCGCGGTGTTAAAGATGGCGAGTGCATGGTGATGCACAATCTCACAGCCGATGGTGGTGGCACTAAGGTCATTGCACCTCCCACGCGAGCTACGCTCACCGAGCGTAGCGTAGAGTATTTTCACGAAAAGCCCGAGCGTTGGCTCTATATAAAGTCGGGTAGTGTGTACGACGAGAATGACAAACTTGTAAACACCCTCGACGGTGACGCTGCCGATGGCTCGGTGAACAGCCTCTCCTTCATGGGAAACATGGTGGTGATGATTTGTGCCGACGGAGTGCGTTACGCAATCTTCGACGGCGGCTATCGCTATTTGGGTCGTCTGCCCCAAATGCCCGAGCTTAATATTAGCATCAAGCCGATACATGTAACCACACTCACCGACGAGAAATATTACTCCGACACAGCCGAAATTTCCGAGTCGGACGAGGGGTTGCGATGGAAAAACTCCTCAAAAGGCTTTTTCGATGAGTGTCTCAGTGCTCTTTACACTCAGGGAGCATTCGTAGACCGCACACTCCTGCGTTGGGCTGCTCGTCTTTTCGATGGCAGCTACGTGTGCTACTCTCCCATATATTATGTCGAGGATTCTGATACGCTTATTCAGAATATTGGTTATGGATGGCTGGGACAGAGCCATAATATTGGGCGCGATAATATGAACTTTTTCTCTTATCCCCTCAGCCTGTCGGGTGACGACCGCTCAAAATATTTTACCTCGGTGCGAGGCTTCATTCCCTCTTTTCATCTTGAATCGTACGACTTGAGCCGTTGGAAAGATATTATTGTCTCCATCGACTTTTTTGCCACCCCCTCTATCATGGGGCACGAAAGCCGTAACGATGCTATTAGTGTAAAGTCCTCCTATCTCGATACAGGAGTCACTCAGGGTGGGGCCAGTGTACAATTGACCTCTATCGAAGGGTACGACTGTTACGAATGGAAGGGAGCAAAGAAAATTCGCGAAGAGGTTGCCTCCGCCTCGCTTTTCTATAAAATTGCCGAGTTCGACCTCGAGGGAAAGGAGCTGTGGCGCATCGATAAAACCTCTCCCACACAACTTGCCGTTCAGCCGCGTCTGCCCGTGAACGAGCAACCCCACGAACTGAATGCAGCCACCTTTAAATACATATACAATGGCAAGATGCATCTAGGCGGGGTAAACGAACTTTTTGCCGATGCGTATGACAGCTATCTCTTCTCGGCGCGCACTTCGGAGAAGGTCATACAGATAACCTCGGTAGTAACAATCGCCACCGAGCAGGGTGAGCGTCGTGTGGTGACAACCACCGAACAGCCGTCGCTCAGTAAAAAAGTGGATGGAGCCTATATGTTATCGCCACTGTTGCACTATGCCGATAGTCGTGCCACCAATCTGCGTGTATATGTTGCCTATAAAGATAATCAGCAAGCAACGGTAAAGTACAAAGATTTCCCGCTGACACCCCACAAGAATCTCAACCTTGCAACCTTCCTCGGCACTGCCAATATTGCCAGCGACTCATTTGTCGAGATTACAAACACTTTCGACTCACTCTTTGTCGAAGTAGACGGTGTAAGCAAAGAGAATGCCTTTGTAAAAGCTGTGAAAGAGAATATAAAAGGTCGCGTGGACTATTCCGGTACGTATGTGTTTACATATATGGGTGAGTTTAAATGGGACCTCAAGGTGACATTTTTCGATGCCTCGGTTGAAACTATAAAAGATACTTCGCCCTATTCGTATGGCCTTAACCTGCAAAATACCGGTGTATTATTGGAATTGACAGTGGGCGGTACAATAACCGTAAATCTGGAGCATGGCATCGGAACGCTCGCCGGTATTAACCCCATCGTGGTAGGTGGCGCGGGGTGGAACAACCTAACCTCTGCCGATGCTGACTTCTCTTTCGATGCAAACAACAGACTCACAGGCTTCAGACTGAAAAATATCGAGGAGAACCGCAATTACACTCGCAAAAATGTGATGCGTGTGTCACAGGTAGATAACCCTCTCTTTTTCCCAGCCAAGAGCACCTACTCATTCGATGCGGATATTGTTGCTCTATGCAGCAATACCGTTGCAGTGTCGCAAGGGCAGTTCGGTCAGCACCCTCTTTACGTCTTTACATCAGAGGGCGTGTGGCTGATGTCTGTCGATGCTTCGGGTGCCGGTAGCTATCTTGCGCAGATGCTCTGCTCGCGCGAAATTTGTAACAACGCCTCGGGAGTATCTGTCACCACACGCGGAGTGGTGTTCCCCACTACTAAAGGACTGATGCTGATAAACGGCGGCGAGACGGTAAACCTCTCCGAGTCTCTTGCAGGGCTTGTCACTCCCGAACTTACACCATCTACCGATGTGTTGAGGCGCATTTGTGGCATTGTGGATAGAGAGAAACTGTGTCATTGCCCGGCATTTCTCGATTATCTCGTAGGAGCTTTTACGGCATTCGATTACAATGCCAATCTCCTCTATGTCTGCAACCCCGCTTACGCTTACGTCTATGTCTATAACAATGCTTCAGGTGTGTGGAGCACTGCCGATGGTCGCTACTCGGCAAAGATTGACTACTCCGACAGGCTTATCTTAGGCAGCGTGGCCGAGAATGGGTATGTGCGTTACAGCTTCAACCGTCACCACGAGCGCGTCGCTGCTGTGCCGGTGCTGTTGGTGACACGTTCTTGCTGCCTCTCCTCGTTGGGTTACAAACGCCTCTCCGAATCGGCACTCAGGGGCACTTTTCATGCTGCAAAGTCAGGCTTTTATGTTCTTGGCAGCCTCGACGGTGTTTCGTGGGTGCTCGTCGGTGGACGCGACTTCTCCAAGGAGTCTCCTACTTTGTGTCGTGATGTTTTTGCCTCCTTTGTCCGTTCACGTGCCTTCCGCTATTTTGCATTTGCTTTTGTGGGCGAGGTTAGGAGCGATGCGCGATTTGCAATCATCGAGGTTGCTGCGCAGAGTGATTTTGAACGCAAAATACGATAGCTCATAAAAGATTAATGACGACTCATTCGAGTCGTCATTAATCTTTTAGAATCTTGCACCTACTGTGAATATTAACTTATTCTGAAAGTTGGAAACCTTTGTTGCCGGCAGGCTTATCTCCGGGTCGGTGTAGGTAAAGAAGTCAGCATCCTGCATTGCGCATTGATAAGCTGCGTCGAAGTAAAAGCTTTTGCCACGATAGCCCAATCCCAAAGTAAACAAGTTGGTAGCTTTGGTATTTGTATAGTCGGTGGCAGTTGTTGCCGAACTTGGAGAAATATATTTCCACGCATCATCTCTGAATGCCGAGGATATATGGTTATATCCGAAACGCATGCTTAAATTGTCATCGAGTCTCATCTCGGCACCGAGTCTCAGAATGTGCTGGGTCTTCATATTGCTCTCGAACTCCTCTTCCATTGTCGGCATTTCCGTGCCATCTACATAGTTCATGTTTGCAGTAGAGTAGTCCACAAGTTCATATTCAGCGTTCAAGGCAAGGAAGTTGTCGAATGTGTATCCTGCGCTTAAGTTCATGCGCCAGGGTGAGGTCATCTCATAGTCCACAATGTAGTCTTCGCCGTAAGCCTCTGGCCAATATGTTGCCATCTCTCTGTAATTGCCATTATCACCCTCGAGACCTACCATGTATGCACTGCTGTAATCGGTGAGGTCGTAGAAGGTTGGCAAGTGAAACGCCAGTCCCAAACGGAAAGGTGAATATTCAAACGGGCGCACGATGGCTCCCAACTTGACGTCCACTCCCGAACCTTCGGTTTTTTGCCAATTTTCGAGTGTGTATATGGTACCAACATCGTCATACTCGCCATATATTGAGTAACGCTGGTAGTCGATATATTGGTAACCTATTGTCAAACCCAGGTATAGCCTCTCGTCGATGTTGCACGAAATGTTGAAATCTGTCTGGTCTATGCCGCCTTTGTCCTCGGAGAAGAATGTAGCATCGGTGGGAAGGTATCTTATTGCTCCGTTATCTTCGAGCAGACCACCGTCACCCGCAAGCAGGGGCAGCCATGCGTAGCGAGGGTTCCAATATGAATCGCTTGTGATGTTTGCAAGGTCGGGCTGGCAACGGTCAAACAGGTTCTGCATTTGGTACTGTTGCGAGTATAGGTTGTCGCCATTCTCGTCGGTGTACCATCCGTTCATGGCAAACTCTTTGCGGAAGTTGTTGCGGCGGGTGTAGTTCACACCTATGTTCACGAACTTCAGCGACTCACCGCCTACGTTACCCGAAAATACAATACCTATGTTGTCGAATGAGAAATTTGTTTTGTTGCTTTCCACCGAAGAGCCTAAAAAGTCGGCTGTTGTAGAAAGAAAGCCAAGCGAAGCTGTTGCCACAATGTCGTTGCTGCGGTAGATACCTATTCCCGCAGGGTTGGATGACATCACCGAAAGGTCGCCTCCCAGTGCGCTCATAGCTCCACCCATTCCCACGAAACGTGCCGTACCCGTAAGCTCGGGGCTGAACAGCGGTGTTACGTTATATGTGCTTTGTGCATTTATCTGCATCGCTGTTATAATCAGCGCAAATATGTATATCAGTCGTCTCATATTCTATATGTTTTTTGTTTTAATACCTTGCGATTATCTGCGACCTCCACCGCCACGTGAGCCACCGCCACCACTGCGTGAACCTCCTCCGCTGCGTGAACCGCCGCCCGAGAATCCCGAACTGCGCGATTGGCTGCCTATCGATGAACGTGAACCGCTGCTTCTGTTACTGCTGTTGCTGCTGCGCGACACCGATGAACGGTTGCTGGTGCTCTTGTTGCTGTTGCTTCTAATGCTCTCTTTTTGCTGAGTTGTGCTGCGTGAAGTACGTTCAACGGTACCTTTCTTCTCTTCGCGTACATTCTTGTTCACCTTTGTTGCATTGTTAGTGCGTGTTGCATTATTGGTACGTTCAACATTGCTTGTGCGTGTGCGCTCGGTTGTGACTCCGTTGCGTGTTACATTGTTGCGTGTACTGCTTGGGCGGTTATATACGCGCTCCACCTTGTCGGCCTGGCGTACTGTGCGACCACTTTGTGTCGATGCATTTCTGTTGTTGCGTGCCACTGTTTCTGCGCGAACACTGTTGTTGGCTCTTGCTGGGCCCGATGCGCGAGGTACATAATTTCCGCGACTGCCACCGTTGCGGTCAGAATATATGGCATTGCGATAGCCTCCGTTGAAAGCGTGTCGCCAACTGTTTCCTGCAAAATGGTGTCCGTAATGATGGTGGTGGCCTCCTATGTGGTAGTGGGGGTAGTACCAATGATGATGGTGATGATGACCCCAATTCCAATACCACGATGAGTAGCCCCATCCGAATGACAAGCCCCATCCGCAGCCCCAATTCCAGCTCCACGAGGGCGAGTAGTACCAGGGCGAATAGTATGTCGTATATCCGTAATCGGTATAAACATCCCAGTAGATGCCGTCGTCGTAGATGGTCCAGTTGTTGAGTCCGCTGTTGTATACAACATCCCAATAGAGGGGGCTGCTAAGCATCACAGCTCTGCGGGGGCTGTGGAAACGTACTATGCGGCTCGAGTATGTGTAGTCATCGGCCGGCTCGTCGCTGTACTCCTGTTCGTTGCTATATTCATACTCCTCCTCGGCATACTCCTGCTCGTTAGTGTAGGTAGGTGTCGAGCGACGATTATATTCATCCTCGTCCATGCCGTTCACAATGTTGCTCTTTTTGGCAACTCTCACGACATTAGTACTATTCTGAGGCGTTGCGACTGTTGCGGGTGCAACCTTTACTGCACCGCTGCTTGTCGTCACCTTTACCTCTTTCTGCGCCTGTTTCTTTTTGGGTACATAATACAAATCATCGAATTGTGCCATTGTGCCCATCGGAAGAATGGCCATCATCAATATAAAAATAATCTGTTTCATATATCCTTTGTTTTTTATTCTGTTAATGACTAAATGCAATATTCACGTTACAAAGATAGCCACTATTTTTGTGTGAAAAAGGGGATTTTTCCTAAATGGCGAGGGAAATTCCCTATATTGCATATTTCCCTTCTTCCTCTTCCTCTATGATTATTTCCAATATGCCCACTGCTGCATCCTTCTGCGGGGTAGCATATATGCGCAGTTTGTCAGTGTCGGTCAGCGTCTTTGTACAGGCCTTGTTGAAACAGTCGCCTTTAGTGCCATACTCATTTACTACAACGTCAGTATATTGGTCATAGGCTAATGGCCTTTCGACGCGCCATTTTACGGGCAGTTTTACTCCTTTGTTGTCGTCGTACCAATAGACTGCAATCGATTTTATACACATTCTCTTTTTTAAGGTAATATCTATCTGTTGCTCCTGTCCCACGCGTGGCCAGCTTGTCCAACGGGGAATGCTTGTATCGGCTGAATTTGCCGGCAGCTTGCCGTCTGCTATTGCATATTCACTGTCGTTGGTGTATGTATATGTGGTTCTAACATCGGCAATGTTGCCTGTGAACATGGGTGTGTTTTTGCGCACGGTGGCAGCGTCGCGCGCAAACCATACGTTCATCTGTTTATAGTTACCGCGGTTGTTCCACGCATAGTAGGGAATAAGCTTCAGTTCGTCCTGCTCCTCGTATGTATCGGTTGCAACGGTTGCGTTAATCTCTATCGTGGGAATATTTTTCAATTTGCCCTCGGTGGGTATGTTTATATACTCTTTTGTCTCTGTGTCCACAATAAAATATTGCGATACGGGGAAACTGTTGTCGGCCTCTTCAGCGCAATAAACAAGCGGGCCGCGTGTGATGCAGACTCGGTTGCTGTCGGCCTTTACACGCTCGTCGGCTGTTGAAAAACGCATAGACATTGGCAGGTCAAGCTCCACCTTGTCGCCGCTTTTCCATTTGCGGCAGATGGGCAGGAATCCGTCTATTGCTTTTTCTTTTATGCTTTTTCCGTTTATTGTGGCTGTTGCAATGCCCTCAGCCTTGTCTGCGTATTTGTAAAGTGCGCCCGCAACGAAGCTGCTGTCGCCGCACCATGTGGGTATGCGCATCCATAGTGTAAATTCCTTACCCTCGCTGTCGGGTGTAACCTCTATCGTCACTTTGCCCTCGAATGGGTAGTTGGTCTTTTGTTCAAGTTTCACATTGCCGTTTTTTAGTGGAATCTCCACGTTGCTGCCTGCGTACAGTGCGCAGAAAATATCATCGTCGGTGTGAGAATATATCATTCCTGATATTTGCGGAATAAGGCGTGCGAGGTTCGAGGGGCAACATGCTGTGCCGAACCATGGCTTGCGACCACCATAAGCTACGTTGAAGTGTTTGCGTCCGTCGCTTTCCAACGGATTCACGTAGAAGAACAGGTTGCCTTCGAGGTTGACACCTGCAAGTACATTGTTGTAGAGCGATACTTCGGCAACGTCTACATATTTTGCGTCGCCAGACATCAGGAACATGCGGTAGTTGAAAAGTACATTGCCCACTGCCGCACATGTCTCATTATATGTATCTTTGTTGGGAAGCACATAGTCGGGACCGAATCCTTCAATGTTGCGCACAGCTCCCAAGCCTCCGGTGATGTGCATCTTTTTATCCACAATGTCGTGCCATATTGCCTCGAGGGCAGGAATAAGTGTAGTGTCTCCGGCGATGGCTGCAACGTCTGCCATTCCCGAGTAAAGATATGTTGCGCGCACCGAGTGCCCCACAGCTGTCTTTTGTTCGCGTACGGGCAGATGTTGCTGGGCGTAGTCGGCCTTTCTTTCGTATTTCCCGTCTGTTTGGAAGGATACTCCGCGTATGTCGATGAAGCGTTTGGCCATGTTCAGGTAAAGGGTGTCGCCGGTCACACGGTACATTTTTACAAGTGCAAGCTCAATCTCTTCGTGTCCCGGTGCTTGGTTAATAGGCTTGCCGTCGTTGTAGGCAGCGTCACCTTCGAAGAATACCTTGTTTATGTGTCGCGCGCTCTTTTCGGCAACGTCCAGCCATTTGCGCTTGCCGGTTGCTTGGTAATAGGCTATTGCACCCTCGTACATGTGTCCCATGTTGTAAAGTTCGTGGCTGAAAAGCACATTTGAGTAGGGCTTGTCGCCTGTGCCCCATTTGTTATTGGGATTGCGCATCCATTCGGCTACTTGGTGATATTCGTATAGATAACCATCGTCGGCCTGTGCCTCGGCAATTACGTCTATAATTTCATCCATCTGCTTTTCGAGAGCCCCGTCCTTTTCGAGCGTGAGCAGATAGGCTGCTCCCTCCATCACCTTGAAAAGGTCGGATGATACATACAGAGCAAGTGGTATGAGCTTTTCCTCTTTTTCGCCTTTTCTGTATGCAGCCGTACGTCGCAAATTTTCCACCGCTGTCTCGGTCTTTTGCAATGCAAAGGGCACGAGTGTCTTTTTCTGTATTTGCAGGCGTGGCAACCAAAAGTTGTCATTCAGGGTGACTTTCTCAAACGATACGGGGGTGAGTGCCTCGTCCACTTTTGCAACGTTGTTGCATGCTGCAAAGGTTGCGGATAAGAGTGTTGCAGTTAGTAATTTGCCTATTTTCATTGTGCTTGCTTTTTATGAAGTTATGTTGTGCGATGCCTTTTTTCACCTCTCTGCAAAGTTATCTTTTTTTGCGCAAGTGAACTAAAAAAGATGAACGATGTTTCTTCTGAAAGAAACTTTTGAAACATTTTTGATTATGAATTACGGCATAAGCGTTCTTTTCAGAGCCATTCCTGTGTTTATGGCTCTTTTTTGTTTTTCCTACGGAGTGTTTGTCTACGAGGAGAGTCTCTTCCCCGGCAGGTTGGTGGCGGGCCCGGTGCTGATGGCCTTGGGCATGATATGCGTCGCACTTTTCGCGACGGCAGCCACCATCATACGACAGATTATAAACAGCTATAATTCGGTGGCAAAGTATGCTCTTCCATTGTTGGGCTACTGTGCAGCAGTGGCGACCTTTGTGTGCGGATGGCACTATATGCACTCCGACGATACACTCCCTCACTTTGTTGGCGGTCACGTCATTTGCGGAATAGCATTCATTGTGGCATGTGTCTCCACCACAGCCGCCGTCTCCACCCGCTTTATGCTCATTCCCGAGAATGCTTCGAGTAACGATGATATTTTCCCTGCGACGGCTTTTACTGTGCCGCAGGTACGTCTCTTTATTTCCATTGTGGTGGTGATGGCTGTGGCTGCATGGCTCTGGGCTATCTCTCTTCTCTTTCATGCTGCCGACAGCGATGCCTTTTATGTGGCGGGTCATGTGATGGTGGGGCTTGCCTGCATTTGCACCTCGCTTGTGGCACTTGTGGTTGTCATACTGCGCCAGATATGCAACAGATTTACAGGGAGCGATGGCCGACGTTATCCCTTCCTTGTCATTGCTATGGGCACACTTGCTATCTTGTGGGGGCTTGTGGTGCTCTCGGGCAGGGTAACTTCGCTCTCAGTCACAGGCTATATAATGATAGGTCTCGGTCTCGTTTGTTACAGCATTTCCAGCAAAGTGATATTGCTGTCGGCAGTGTGGCGACGTACTTTTAAACTCGCCAACCGAATACCGCTGATACCCATATTCACCGCTTTTATCTGCTTGTTTATCTCTGCCTTTCTCTTTGAAATGGCAAGTACTCACAGTGCCTACTTCATTCCTGCACGTGTGCTTGCCGGGCTTGGTGCAATATGTTTTACACTCTTTTCCATAGTCAGCATTCTCGAGAGCGGCACTTCGGGCAAATGATTATTCTCTTGTGACAGTTTCTCAGTGCAAACGTTGCTATTTTACAATAATATTGATATTTTTGCACCAACCTTTCGATTAATTATCAATATTTTTATAAAAAACGTTTCTATGAGAAAATTTTCAAAGTTTATGGTGCTTGCCGCTGCGGTAATGACATTCATGTCTTGCGGTGGTGGTGCAGCAAAGAGTGCAGATGCACAGTGTGAGAAAGAGTGTGAGGCAAAGGAGGCTTGCCTTCCCGTAGGTGTACAGCTTTACAGTGTACGCGATGATATGGCTGCCGACTTCAAAGGTACTCTCCAGAAAATTAAGGCTATGGGATACGATGGCGTTGAGTTTGCAGGACTCTTCGGTAATACTCCCGAGCAGGTGAAGGCTATGTGTGCCGAAATTGGTCTTAACCCCATCTCAGCTCATGTTCCTTTGGCAGATATGTTGGCCGATGTAGACAAGGTTATCGCCGACTACAAGGCTATTGGTTGCAAATATATCGTAGTACCTTATGTAACCGAGGAGCGTCGTCCCGGTGGTGAGCTTTTCATGCAGATGGTCGAGGAGATTCGTACTATCGGTCAGAAGGCTAAAGATGCAGGTCTTGTACTTCTCTACCACAACCACGACTTCGAGTTCAAACAGCTCGAGAGCGGTGAGTTTGGTCTCGACTATCTTTACAGCGCAGTTCCCGCCGATCTCTTGCAGACCGAGCTCGACCAGTGCTGGGTGAAGTATGCAGGCCAGGATCCCGTTGCTTATCTCGAGAAATATACAGGTCGCGCACCCGTTGTTCACTTGAAGGACTACTTTGTTGAGGGTGAGCAGGTAGGTGACCCCTATGCACTCATCGGTCTCAACGAGGATGAGAAGAAATCTAACTCTGCTTTTGAGTTCCGTCCTTTGGGCTGCGGCGTTCAGAATATCCCCTCTATCATGGTAGCAGCAAAGGCTGCCGGCAGCGAGTGGCTCATCGTGGAGCAGGATCAGCCCAGTATGGGCAAGACTCCCATGGAGTGCATTGCAATGAGCATGGAGTACATAAAGAAGGTGAGAGAGAACAAACCTTGCGGTGCAGCTGGCGAGCACAACCACGAGGGTTGCGATCACAAGCACTAATCGTTTGATGATATATAAATAATAAAGCCACGCAATTTGCGTGGCTTTATTATTTATATATGACCTCTTTTAATTAGTCCAGTTTATAGGGCTTGCGATAGTCGTAGTGCAGTTTTGAGTTAGCCTCTGTGTCGTTGTTCATGAACTTCTCAACGATGGGGTTCCACTGCAAGGGACGGTCAAGCTCGTATGCGATATTTCCGAGTGTACACATCACGCAAGAGCTGTGGCCTGTCTCGATGGGTACGCTGGGGTCGCGACGTGAACGTATGCTGTCGATGAAGCTCTGATAGTGGGGAACGTTTGTCTCGTACACTCTCTGCTCATCAACCTTTGAAGGCATAAGGTCGGGTGACGATGCAAGGTATTTACCACGGCCAACGATAATCCAGCCATTCTCACCGTAAACTTTCACAGCCTGTCCGTGACCGAAGTTCATCTGTGCCACCTCAATGCCATTGTCGTAGCGGAATGTGAGGCAGTCGTAGGGGCTTGCCGAGGGAGGAAGAATCTCCGAAGGACCCGAGCCATCCTTGCCAATGCACCACTGTGCAACGTCGAACATGTGTGCTCCCCAGTCGGTTGTGAAGCCACCACCCATGCCCTGATACCAACGCCATGCACCCCAGCACTCGTCATGTCCATGCTCGTTGAGCAGCGGGTTGAGCTGGTGGTTGTAGTAGAACTTCTCAGACAAAGGACCTAACCACAAATCCCAGTCGAGGCCTGCGGGAACCTCCTGCTTGGGAAGGTTGTAGGGCTTGGGACCGTCACCAACGTATGCTTTAATCAATGATACTTTACCCAGACGGCCTTCGCGTACAACGTTGGCTGCGTGTATGAACTCCTTCATTGAACGCTGCATGCTACCAACCTGAACAATACGTGTGTTCTCGCGTACAGCCTTGATAAGCTGCTGTCCTTCGTATATGGTGAATGTAACAGGTTTCTCAAGATAGATGTCCTTGCCGGCGCGACACGCAGCAATAGCCATCAAAGCATGCTGGTGGTCGGGTGTTGCAATTACCACAGCGTCGATATCTTCGCGAGCGAGTAAATCTTCGTAGCGGATGTACATCGTCAGCTTGTTCTTAATCTTTTTGTCTGCGTAGTATTTGTTTACGCGCTGCTCGAAACGGTTGCGTTTGATATCATAAATATCGCAAGCGGCAACGATGCGTACATCGGGGATTGTGATGAAACCGTTCATCAGGTGGATAGCCTGCTGACCCAATCCGATGAAACCAATGTTAATCATGTCGTTTGCACTGCCTTTTTTGCTCTTCTTGGCAGCAGGAGCCATAGCCGATACCGCGTCGGGAATCATAAGAGCCGATGCTCCCAAAGCCGAAAAACGCAGGAAATTTCTACGTGAAATGCTCATAGTCGTTTGTATTTTAGGTTAGTAATGTTTTTTAGGTCTTTGTTTGTGTCGCAAAAAAACAACCGCTCATTTGCGAACGGTTGTAAATTTAGTAAAAAAAAAGCTATTAATACGTATTTATTCCAATAGTTTTTACAAACATCTATTTTTCTTTTTTAATTTTCCTTTTTAGCAAATATTTCACTCGGCGTTTGATGCGATAGAACAAAACAAGGAAGAGTGATGCTTCCAGGTCAAGTTCACGTCGCGACGAATATTCGCTCATCACATCCACCAGCTTGTGTGGCGGTATTCCCATCTGTGCGAAAGAGAGCATTGGTCTGTACTTGGAGAAACTTCCAAACTCGGCTCTGTTTATGTCGGTAAGCGAGAATTTGTACCGCCCGCTCTCTTCATCTTTTTTGCAGAAGATGTTCCCTTTGTTGTAGTCGAGAGGCAGAATGTTCTTTTCGTGCAGGCCGATGGTGAAATTCAAAAAATCCTCTTTGAAGATGTTGCTCTCCTCCTCGCTCAGTTTGATGTTCCGATAGTCCGCAAGGGTGGGGGCGTTCATGTACTCCGATACGAAATACCCGGTGTGAAAAAGTCCCATCTTCTTTGTCTCGATGTATGCGACGGGAAAGGGAGTGCTCACTCCGCACCTCAATATCCTCAGAGCATTGTCATAGGCGCGGCGCGCCTTGCTCCTTCTGAAGAATGTATATACAATTCTGTTTAATATATTGGGTACCTTGTACTTTTTCAATACAAACTCATTTTCCTCTATTCTTATCAGCTCCACCGTGTTGCGATTGTTGCAGAAAGTACGCAGGGAGATATACTCTCCATTGGGGATTTTTGATATTTTTTGTTTTAAGCCACTGTATTTTGTATGTATGTGTATAAACATGCTCTTGTTGGTTTTTTTCTTTTGCAAATTTATCCTTTTGTTCAATAATATTAAAAAATATTATCCATTATGGTGGCTTTTTGCGGTGTTAAATAAATAAAAATAGGGCTAATTTTTCAATATCGTGGCTATTGTGTCCTAAATGATTGCAGTTTCCATCCTCTTTCGTTGT
Organism: Bacteroidaceae bacterium; assembly: GCA_045661205.1. Lineage (GTDB taxonomy): Bacteria > Bacteroidota > Bacteroidia > Bacteroidales > Bacteroidaceae > HGM04593. Next base: position 37,984 of record JAZRFE010000001.1, read on the forward strand.
AATGGATGTTGCTCGTGTGCATATAAAAAAAGGAGTTTGCAATTGCAAACTCCTTTTTGGTATTGTTGGAAGTATCGATTACTTCTTGTCAAGGCTCTTGATGCGGATGTTACGCAACCAAAGCTCTGAACCATGGCCGAGGAAGCCAATGTAACCCTTCTTGTTGAGCAATCCGGGGTGCTGCAAGCCGTCGCGTGTTTTTGTACCATTCTCAGAAGCCTCACGGATGTTACCCTCTGTGATTACAATGCCGTTTACTGTGATGCGGATGTAGTCGCCCTTAGCATAAACCTCCTCTGTGTTCCACTCGCCTACGGGTTTGCAAGCGTCGAATACTTTAGGAGCAATTACACCGTAAACAGAACCGTGGTGCTGGTAGGGTTTCAACCATGATGTGTAGATGGGGTTGAAGTGGTCGAGAATCTGAAGCTCCATTCCGTGGTAAGCTGCGTCCTTGCCCATAGGTGTACGGATACCTACACCGTTGTTGGCACCGGGAGTAAGTTTGAACTCGAAACGGAAGATGAAGTCACCGTACTCCTCTTTTGTGTAGAGGTTTCCGAAGCCGTGGCCTCTTTTGCGTACTGCGATTACACCGTTCTCTGTTGCATAGTTAGTTTTGTCGCCCTGCCACTCGTTGAGTGAAGTACCGTCGAAGAGAAGTTTGAAGCCCTCTTTCTTCTCCTGTGCAGAAAGCTGATAAGGCTCAGCCTGGGGAAGCTCCTTGATGTAGAGGTTGCGGTAAGCTACCTTGCTACCATGTGCCTGAAGCTCAATCTGCTCTTTCAAGATAACGGGGAGTTCGCGGTTCCAGTAGTTCTCCATGATTACGTTGTTTACAACCAACTCACCGTTGAGGTAAACTGTTACGCGCTCGTCAGTCATCTTGATGTAGAAGCTGTTCCACTGACCTACGGGGTTATCGGCAACCTTCAAAGGTTTGCTGTCTGCCTTGTTGTTGTAGAGACCACCAGAACCTACCTGTGCGCCAACGTCTGTGCGACGTGTGTCCCAAATCTGTACCTGGGGTGTGCCACGGAGATAGATACCTGCATCGGGCTCTTTGCCGTCGTAGAGCATCCAATCTACGTACATTTCGAAGTTACCATACTGCTTCTCTGTGCAGAGGCTGCTACCCTGACCGTTGAAGAGGATTGTACCGTCTACTACTGACCAGCTGTTAGCCATTGACTCGTTAGCCGCCTTCTGGAGCTTAGCGAGTTTGTTGCTGTTGAGCTTAGCACGCTCGTAGGGGTTGTCGTAGGGAGCTGCGAGAAGACCCTTCCAACCTGTAAGGTCTTTACCGTTGAAGATAGAAACGAAACCTGTCTCGTCGATTTTAGAAAGTTTCTCAAGGTGCTGTTTGATAGCGGGTACCTCGTAGATAGCGTCGCCACCCTTGATTACCTCAGCTGCTCTGTTAAGGAGAGCTACTACCTCGGGGCCGTTGAACTCTACGTTGCCGAGTGCAAGTACGCGAACAGCCTGAGCTGCTGCCTGCTGCAATGCGGGAACCTCGATGAACTGACCTGCATAGATGATGCCGAGGAATGTGTTTGTCTTAGCAACAGCCTGGAGAACTCTCACCTTCTGAGCATCGCTTGTTGCGAAGCCCATAGCGTTGCGGTACATCAAAAGACGCTGTGCGCCGGGGAGCTTGTTGTCGATGCTCTTCATGTAAGCCTCGAATGCAGCTGAGAGAAGGTTGTTATCTTTCTTAGCTACGAGGTCGTTGCAGATAGCGAGAAGCTGCTGGTTGTTAGCTGTCTTGAAGACGATGGGCCAGTAGAGGTTCTGCTTGTTAGCTGCAACAGAAGCTTTGCGAGCGTTGATAGTCTTGAACTGCTCGTCTTTTGTCATGCTTGTCATTGCTGCGAGGATAGCATCCTGAACAGCGGGAACATATTTAGCTTCGCATTTCTCGAGGAGAGCGTAGAGCGAACCGAGGTTCTCTTTTGTTGAAACGTCTTTCAATGCTGCGTAAGCTGCATTTTTAACAGTTTCGTCGCTTGCATTCAACTTCTCGTTTACGAGTGCGTTGAAAGATGCGTCTTTACGAGCAGAGATAAGGTTCAATGTAGCTGTCTCGCCCTGTACGCCCTTGCCCTCAACAGCAACTGCGGGCTGGCAAACGTTACCTTTGTAAGACTTAAGAACTTTCTCGGCAAGAGCTACTTTCTCTGCGTCGGTTGATGCGAGCAATGCTGCTACATTGCTGATGTTGTCGGGGTTGCCGATGCGTGCCAATGCCCAAGCGGCTGCCTCAACTGTTGCGGGGCACTCCGATGCAAGCAGGGGAACGATTACCTCTGTGTTTGCGATTGAGGGGTGCTGGCCCATCCAGTAGAGCAGGTCGATAGCCTGTGTGCCCTTTGCCTTAGCGATTTTCTTTGTAGCCTCGTCCATGAGGGGCTTGATAGCCTCCTCGTTTGCTGCGTTAGCGTCGATAGCATAGATAGTAGCAAGGCGGTACTGACGGCAGTCATCTTTGAGTGCCTTCAAGATAGTCTTCTGACCGGCCTCGATGCCTACTGACTTAACGTATTTGCTGATAGCAACGCAACGTGCTGCGTTGTTTTCGAAGCTGGGCTCCAATTTATTGGCAGCCTTGAGCTCTTTAGCATACTCTTTCTCGCTCTTAGCAACTGTAACAACTACCTCGCGTGTGGGCTTGATTACACCAAGGAACTGCAACTGACGTACGAGGAACTCTTTGTTTGAAACCAAAAGGGGCTTTGTCTCAGAGTCCTTGATGTTGTCGCCTGTGAGCTGTTTGCAGATGTTGTCGTACTCGCCTTTGATAGCGTCAACAACAATCTGACGTTTCTGAGCGTCGAATTTGGGGTCTGCAACAAACGATACGTAACCGTTGATTGCATACTCTGCAAGGCGACGTGTGTCATCCTGCTTGTTCAAATAACCGAGGAGCATTTTGATACCCTCTGCGCCAGTCTCAGCGATGTCGCCCATAAGTTTGTTATACTTGCTCTGTGTCTCGGCGGGCAACATGTTCAGCGCGTCTCCTATCTTTGTTGTTACGGCTCTTTCAGAACCCTGTGCATTGGCGTTGAGACCAAAGAACAGTGCAACGAGGAGTGTAAGTATGATACTTTTATATTGTCTCAT
>JAZRFE010000002.1:0-13035 GCA_045661205.1 Bacteroidaceae bacterium
GATAAACTTGAATCCACGTGTTTCGTCAAATTTCTCTGCAGCTTTAATCAATCCGAGATTACCCTCGTTAATGAGGTCCGGAAGGCTCAATCCTTGGTTCTGATACTGCTTTGCGACGGAAACTACGAAACGTAAATTCGCTCTTGTCAATTTCTCCAACGCTTGACGATTGCCCTTACGTATTTGCTGTGCCAATTCTACCTCTTCTTCTACGGTAATTAAATCTTCACGGCCAATCTCTTGCAAGTACTTGTCGAGCGAAGCGCTTTCGCGGTTTGTGATACTTTTTGTAATTTTTAATTGTCTCATATCAATACGTACAATTTCAATCGGCAAAAATAATACATCCTTGTACAAAATACAAGTATTTTGGCAAAAAAGTTCATAAATATTTTTCTCTCAAAAGCTAAGAGAGAGGTATCACACCCCGATAAATTGGAAATTCGACACACCCTTAGCAGAAAAAACAAGCTAACTTATTTTGTTCTCCACTCAACTTACGTTATCTTTGCAAATAAAATTTGCGAAAACAGACATGAATAAAGGCAATAACATACTCACACAGGCCGCCATGAAGTATGGAACATATCTTGGCATACTGTGGATTATCACATTCGCCATATACATACAGGCACTATCAACACCGAGTCTCTCAATCATATTTCTTATACTGCTGATATCCTCGCCAATATTCGCAGGATATCTGGGTATAAAATACAGAAAGAGCGAGTGCGATAACCAAATAGGATTCATCAGTTCGTGGGCACTGATGATAATCATCTATTTGTGCGCAGCACTACTCGCAGCAATAGCATGTTACATACATTTCCGTTTCTTGGACAACGGCATGGCACTATCGATGTTCAAAGAACAGATAGACACATATCAATCGTTGGAAATAAGTGAAGAGATGAAAAAATCTTTCACCGACACATACAACATTTTGGCAAACATGAGTGCAAGCGACATATGCATACAATATTTTCTAAGCAACGTATTCATATCAACATTCTTAGCGCCAATAACAGCATTAGCAGTTTATAAAAAATAGGAATCATGGATATATCAGTAATAGTACCCCTGTACAACGAATCGGAATCTCTGCCCGAGCTTGCCACTTGGATAGAGCGCGTGATGACCGCTAACGGCTACACATACGAAATAACATTCATAAACGACGGCAGCACAGACCACTCGTGGGAAGTAATCGAGGGATTGCAAAAAGATAACGCAAATATCCACGGTGTAAAATTCCGTCGCAATTATGGAAAATCGCCTGCACTCTACTGCGGATTCGAGCGCGCCCAAGGAGATGTGGTAATCACGATGGATGCCGACCTACAAGACAGCCCCGACGAAATACCCATCCTTTATAAGATGATAACCGAAGAGGGTTACGACCTTGTATCGGGATACAAGAAAAAACGTTACGATCCGCTTACAAAGACCATCCCCACAAAGCTGTTCAACGCCACAGCACGCAAGGTGTCAGGCATAAAAAATCTGCACGACTTCAACTGCGGACTAAAAGCATACAAAAACGAAGTGGTAAAGAACATCGAGGTCTACGGCGACATGCACCGTTACATCCCCTACCTGGCAAAAAATGCAGGATTCTCCAAGATTGGCGAACTTGTGGTACACCATCAGGCACGTAAATACGGAAAAAGCAAGTTCGGCATCAGCCGCTTCTTTCATGGCTACCTCGACCTGATGTCACTGTGGTTCCTCTCGACCTTCGGCTACCGCCCCATGCACATATTCGGACTATGGGGAACACTGATGTTCTTCATCGGCTTCATTGCAGCCATCATATTGGGCGCGAGCAAATTATACTCACTTGCAAACGGCATCCCCTTGCGACTTGTGACAGACTCACCCCACTTCTACATATCACTGACAATGATGATATTGGGCACACAGTTGTTCCTCACAGGATTCCTGGCGGAACTTATAAGCCGCACCTCGCAAGAACGCAACAAATACAACATAGCCAAAGAAATTTAGAACCCCGAGCAATGATATTAACAAATAAGAGAAGCATCGCACGCACCCTGCAAACAGCAGCAGCAACAATCATCATGCTGCTGACGTTGGCAACAACAGCCTGCGAAAACGGCACCGACTGCGACATTAACAACATATCGTACAACCGCATCAAGCTGTACGGAAGCAATGAATCGCAAGACGTGATAGACTACAACTACCCCGACACATTGACCGTAAAACTGATAATAAACGGAGTAGACAGCATCATAATCAACAAACTCGTGGACGCATCAGAGCTGCAACTGCCCGTAAACTACACAGGCGAGTGCGACACACTTGTATTGGAGTACAGTGGCAACATCGACGACACACTGTTCATAGAGCACAAAAACATTCCTTTCTTCATCTCCACCGACTGCGGAATGGCAATGTACCACCACCTTACAGGAGTGCGCCACACAAACAACCTCATAGACTCGGCAACAATAAACGAACCGGAAATAAACTTCGACTGGCATGAAAATATCAAACTATATATTGCTGAGTAGTCTGTTACTGACTCTTCTCCCATGCACCATTATAGCACAGGAGAACAAAAAAGAGACCAAAGAGGACGCCTTGACATTCAAAGGTCTGAACCTCTCCACCGACATATTCGGCTACATAGGTTCGTTCCTCGACGACGGAATAAGTGGCGAAGTGGCACTCGAGGCAAACCTCGGCGACAGGTTCTTCCCTATAATCGAAGCAGGATACGGTAGCATAGACATCACCGACGAAAACTTCGGCATACACTACAAGTCAGCCGCCCCCTACATGAGAGCCGGACTAAACTACAACTTCAGCTACCAGAAAGGCAAGACACAACGCCCCAACTACGTCTATGGTGCCCTGCGTTTCGGATGTAGCAAGATGAAATACGATGTATCATCGCCACCCATCCACGACCCTGTTTGGGGAGGCGAAGTTCCATTCTCACACAACGATGTAAACGGATTCGCAAGTTGGATAGAATTAGGCGTGGGAATAAACGCAAAAATCTGGAAAAACCTGCGCATGGGTTGGTGCGTACGCTACAAAGCACGAGTAAATGTCGTGAACGGCAGCAACTCCAAGGTAGGTTACATTCCCGGCTTCGGCACCAACAGACACACACGCTTCGGCGCAACATACAGCATAATATACGAAATACCATTTAAAAGAGAGAAATGAAACGTTGGCAGGCAATCTTTCTGCTGTTTCTCATAGCCGGAACAGCATACATACTTAGCACAAACACCCCCTACCAGAAAGAGGAAGGCAACATTTTCGGCACCTCGTACCGCATAACATACAAGTCGGCAGAAAAATACACCGAGGAGATAAAAAAGACCCTTCAACAAGTTGACAACTCACTGTCGCCATTTAACAAAAGTTCCATCATCAGCAAGATAAACAACAACGAAGAGAACACCCTCGACAGCATGTTCATCTATGTGTTCAATATGGCACAAGAGGTATCACAGGCCACCGACGGAGCATTCGACATCACAGTAGCTCCGCTCGTGAACGCATGGGGATTCGGATTCAAAAAAGGCATAGAGCCCGACTCGGCAACAATAGAAGAGATGAAGAGCTACACAGGATACAAAAAAATATCAATAGCCGACGGCAAAATAGCCAAAGAACATCCGCAGACAATGCTCAATTGCAGCGCAATAGCCAAAGGATATGGTTGCGACGCAGTAGCACGCATGCTCGAAAGCAAAGGCATAGACGATTACATGGTGGAGATAGGTGGCGAAGTGGCACTGAAAGGCAAAAACAGCAAAGACGGCCGTTGGGTTATAGGTGTAAACAAACCCATTGAAGGCACCATACAGACCAACGAACTGCAAACAGTGCTGCAACTGACAGACTGTTGCATGGCAACATCGGGCAACTATCGCAACTACCGTTACATCGACGGCAAGAAGTATTCTCACACCATCGACCCGCACAGCGGCTACCCCGTAACACACACACTGCTGTCGGTCACAGTCATAGCCCGCGAATGTGCCTATGCCGACGCACTTGCAACAGCCTTTATGGTGATGGGACTCGACAAAGCCATGCAATTCTGCGAAAAGCATCCCGAGATTGAAGGATATTTCATCTACTCCGACGACTCCGGAAAAATGCTCACACGCGAAACATCGGGATTCAAAAAATATAAAAAATAAGAAATTTAAAAAACTTCTAAATTACAAAAAACATAAAAGTGTCCATTTTCGGGCACACTGTCCAGAATCGAACACTTTAAAATTTAAGGTTCCGTTGATTTTCAGCACATTACAATCTTGGCACGGTTTTTGTAGTAAAAAACATTAAAGCAGAATGTTACAAACAACCATTTTCTACGTCTTATAGATAAGAACATAGGAGCCCGATAGTTTATGAAAAACAAGAAAATAAATGAAACGCATACATACATACATACATACATACATACATACATACATACTAATAATTGTATTATTCCTATTCTCTTGCACCGAAGAGATTGACAAGAGCAACCGTTACACCTTCACCGGCGAGACAGTGGCTGATTTTGTACTAAACCGCAGCGACAAGTATTCGCATTTTGCCAACATCCTGAAGCGAGCAAACGTGCTGAACCTGCTTGCCACCTATGGGCAATATACATTGTTCCTACCCGACAACGAAGCTATTGAAAAATACATTCAAGAGCAAGACAGCATCTATCAAGAATACAAAGACACGGAAACTCCAATATGGACAGGAATAACCTCGCCGTTGCCGGAAGACTTGAGCGACTCGATGGCAAACGTCATTGCACGCACTCATCTTATAGAAGGTAATCATTTAACAGCCACTTTCGGCGATGGAGCACTGCCACATTGGAACTTCTACGACCGTTTTTTGGGTATCTCATACGAGAGCGACAACAATGGCCTTCAAATAAAAATAAACGCTACAACTAAAATTGTCGGCAAAGACTACGAGGTAGAAAATGGCGTCGTGCATCTTGTGGACAATGTCATTGAGGTGACAAACAACACCCTGCCCAAACACATTGCAAGTTACACATTCTTCACACTCTTCAGCGAAGCACTTGGAGCAACAGGTTTCGGCGACTCACTGCAAAAATATACAGACTTAAATTTTAAGCCCCTCGATAAAGAAAACACTCCGCAAAAGAAATTCTACAAATACACAGGATTCATAGAGACAGACGAAGTTTTTCACGAGAATGGCATCTACACCCTCGACGACCTTAAGGCTTTTGCCGAAAAATGGTACGGCACAGAGGAGCGCAACAACCCCAGCAGCCCCAAGAACGCCCTCTACAAATTCGTTGCCTACCACTTTGTGCCACGCGAACTTACATACAATAAAATAATACCCCTGCAAGTGGGTCCCTACACCCTTGAAGAATTGGTTGTTCCCGGTCACGACTGCTACGACTATTTCGAGACAATGCTGGGCAGATTGATGAAAGTTACAAAACCACTGAGCAGTAGTGACGGGCTTTACATGTACATAAACAGGCCTAAAAATGGCAAAGTGTACAACGAAGCGATGCGTCGACACTTGAACGTTCGACTCATTGAGCCAACAGAATTCACCCAGGCAAACGAAAAACATTCGCGCTTCAACCCCATTGCAATGAACGGAATCATTCAGCCCATAGATAAGATTCTCGTTTACGACGAAGATGAAATGACGGGAAACATCCTTAACGAACGACTGCGTTTCGATTTTGGCACACTGCTACCCGAACTTTCGTGCAACAACATAAGACACACCAGCAATTACAAACCTAGACTCTGCATACCATTTTCTTATTGCGAAAATATAAAAAACAACTCAAACGCATCTAATTATTTTGAATATTGGATGTTTTGTGGTTACATGCGCGACGGATACGAGACCGAAGGATTGTTTGACGTTTCATTCCGTCTGCCACCTGTGCCCGCGAGAGTATATGAAGTGCGCTTGGGCGTAGAACTGATAACCCCATTTTTAGGGTTATACGGATGGTTGTTGCAACCATACATCGACGGCAAAATATGCTCACTTCCCATAGACATCCCCAAAGACAAGATGCCTGTTGAGTGGGTGGACGACTCGGAGACATTAGACAACGGAGTGGAACACGACAAGTTTATGCGCAGTCAAGGATGGATGAAAGGGCCCGACGCCTTCTACGCCAACAATTACATTTCCGAATACATAGAAGGACAGACTAACATGCGAGAAAGCATCATAAGCCTGCGTAAGATTATTGGCAGAGTACATTTACCGGAAGGCGAACATTGGCTTCGCTTAAGATTGCTGCGCGAAGGAGTAAACCAATTTATTTTCGATTACATAGAACTAGTCCCTCTGAATATTATTAACGACCCCTTGAAGCCCGAGGACAGGCATTAAAAATTACTGTTCCCCACAAAAATATAGCCGGCACAAACTGTACCGGCTATATTATATAATGTAACGCAACAGTTACTGCTGCGCCGAAACACTCTGAATAAGATAAGAGAGATTAGAAGTAAAAAGCTTTACAGAAATTGCAAGCAAAATTATTCCGAAAAACTTCTTTACAAAATACATTCCCGACTTTCCAAGCAAGCGCTGAATGCGTCCGGTAGTCATCAGCACCACATAAACAACAACCATGTTCGCGCACAAAGCAAGCAAAATATTCAAAGCCGAATATTCGGCACGCAACGACAACAACGTGGTGAACGAGCCGGCACCGGCAAGCAGCGGAAATACCAACGGAACATAAGTAGCCTCTTTAATAGGCCCGGCATTCTTAAAAATTTCAATATCAAGCACCATCTCCATAGCCATAAGGAAGAGCACAAGTCCACCGGCAACGGCAAAAGAGTTTATATCCACGCCAAAAAGTTCTAAGAGTCCCTCTCCCATAAAGAAGAAGAGACACATGAGAAAGAACGAATAAAGAACAGCCCTTAACGCACTCACAGCCCTACCCTGTTCACGCACTGAAATTACAATAGGAATGGCACCGATGGGGTCGATAACCGCAAACAACACAATGAAAGCGCTGAAAAAATCAAGAAAATTAAAAGCCTCCAACATACAAGTAAAAAACTTAAACATTCACAAACAGTTACGATAAACACACTGCACCATTTTGCAAAGCAGACAAAATGAGCAACAAAATCTATCGCAAAAATGATGCGCGAAGATAGCGATTATAATCGAAAAAAGATAAAAAAAACAAAAAAAGAGCATCTGAATGAATAAAATAACAAAAAAATTATAATATCCGAAATAAAAATCGTACCTTTGCAGCCGAATTCTAACAACATAATGTCTAACTCATTAGTACTTAAAAAATTATGAGCAAAGAAATTTTAACTGGAGCAGCCGATTTCAACTGGGAATCCTATGAAAAAGGCGAAAACATCTCAGGTCTCTCTCAGGAGCAGCTTGAGCAGGCCTATGACGGTACATTGAACAAAGTTTCAAACCGCGAGGTAGTAAACGGTACTGTAATCAGTATCAACAAAAGAGAGGTAATCGTTAATATCGGTTACAAATCAGACGGTATCATCCCCGTTAGCGAGTTCCGCTACAACCCCGACCTCAAGATTGGTGACGAGGTAGAGGTTTACATCGAGAATCAGGAGGACAAGAAAGGTCAGCTTATTCTTTCTCACAAGAAAGCACGCGCTCGTCGCTCTTGGGATCTCATCAACGAGGCTATGGAAGCACAGGCTGTTGTACGTGGTTACATCAAGTGCCGTACTAAGGGCGGTATGATTGTAGACGTATTCGGCATCGAGGCCTTCTTGCCCGGTTCACAGATTGACGTTAAGCCCATCCACGACTACGATGCATACGTTGGTCAGACAGAGGACTTCAAGATTGTTAAGATTAATCAGGAATTCAAGAACGTTGTCGTTTCTCACAAAGCACTCATCGAGGCTGAGCTCGAGGAGCAGAAGAAGAAGATCATCAGCACACTTGAGAAGGGTCAGGTACTCGAGGGTACAGTTAAGAACATCACTTCTTACGGTGTATTCATCGACCTCGGTGGTGTTGACGGTCTCATCCACATCACAGACCTCTCTTGGGGCCGCGTAAACGATCCCAACGAGATTGTTAAGCTCGACGAGAAAATCAACGTTGTTATCCTCGACTTCGATGACGAGAAAAAACGTATCGCTCTCGGCTTGAAGCAGCTCACTCCCCATCCCTGGGATGCTATCGACACAGACCTTAAGGTTGGCGATGTAGTTAAGGGTAAGGTAGTTGTTATGGCTGACTACGGTGCATTCATCGAGATTGCTCCCGGTGTAGAGGGTCTTATCCACGTTTCAGAGATGTCTTGGAGCCAGCACTTGCGTTCAGCACAGGACTTCATGAAGGTAGGCGACGAGGTAGAGGCAGTTATCCTCACACTCGACCGCGACGAGCGTAAGATGTCACTCGGTATCAAACAGCTCAAAGAGGATCCCTGGGCAAGCATCGAGGAGAAATATCCCGTAGCTTCTAAGCACACTGCAAAGGTACGTAACTTCACAAACTTCGGTATCTTCGTAGAGATCGAGGAGGGCGTAGACGGTCTTATCCACATCAGCGACCTCTCTTGGACAAAGAAGATCAAACACCCCTCTGTGTTCACACAGATCGGTGAGGTTATCGAGGTACAGGTACTCGAGATCGACAAAGAGAACCGTCGCTTGAGCCTCGGTCACAAACAGCTCGAGGAGAACCCCTGGGACGTATTCGAGACAGTATTCACAGTAGGTTCAATCCACGAGGGTGTTATCACAGAGCTCATCGACAAAGGCGCAGTAGTATCATTGCCCTACGGTGTTGAAGGCTTTGCAACTCCCAAACACCTTGTAAAAGAGGACGGCTCACAGGCTAAGGCTGAGGAGAAGCTCTCATTCAAGGTAATCGAGTTCAACAAAGAGGCTAAGCGCATCATCCTTTCACACAGCCGTATCTTCGAGGATGCAGCAAAAGAGGAGGAGAAGGTAGAGAAGAAAGCCGCAGCTCAGGCTCGTAAGAGCAGCAAGAAGGTAGCTGAGGAGACACCCGCTATCCAGAACCAGGCAGCTTCTACAACACTCGGCGACATCGACGCTCTTGCAGCACTCAAGAGCAAGCTCGAAGGTGGCGAATAATTAAAGGCGAATAATTAAAATTGCAAACACTCTGCCCAACGGCAGAAAAGCAATAACCGCAAGGGGAACGACAAAATCGTTCCCCTTGTTTGCAAGTGAGAAACCCCATTCATTCGGCACAGGATAAAAAAATGAATAACAGATGAAAAAAGTAATATTGTTTTTTGCTATCAGCCTCATGCTGTCGCAGTGTTGTCCTGTAAAAGATATAACAATACAATGGCACGAAGAGACCCTGCAATATGTAACAGGCGGAGTATATGCCCGCATAAAGCAGACGCAAAAACGCCACGCATTGGTGTACAACGCTGGCGATGCAGCACTTATACGCTTCAGCGAGGATAATTGCAGAAGTTGGAGCAGCGCGCAAGAAGTTGCCAAAGAAGAGGGCTACACATTCACCAATTGCGAATTGCTGGAACTGGCAAGCGGCAAACTACTTTATATGTGGAATGCCCGTCCACACTCGAACACAGGGCTGCCATACAAAATAATGTACACAACATCAAACGACAGAGGCTATAATTGGAACAAAGCCGAAAACCTATACATTGCCGACTCCAATTTCAAAAACGGCTGTTGGGAACCAATAGCCCTGCAACTACCCGATGGCGAAGTTCAAATATACTTTGCCAATGAAGCCCCCTACACCGACAGCAACGAACAGGAAATAAGCCTCATGCGCTCATTTGATGAATGCACAACATGGACAACAGCCGAAAAAGTTTCATTTCGCAAAGATTTTCGCGACGGAATGCCCTCGCCCATCTATCTGCCCCACAGCAAAGAGATAGCAGTCGCCATAGAGGACAACGGTATTAAAGGCAGATTCAAGCCCGTCATTGTACGCACATCAGATAATTGGAGAGATGGCCATGTAGCTGCAAAAGAGAGCCGCCGCGAAGAGGCACTGAGCGCAGCATGCTCATTGCACGACAGCGTCTACGCAGGCGCACCCTATCTTATCAAATTAGGAAAAAGCCATACACTCCTATCCATACAATCAACCGAAGAACGCAAAGGAGACAACGAACGATATGCCAACATGCAAGTGTACGTAGGTGACAAGGATGCACGCAATTTCAGAAAACGCTCAACCCCCATACCCAACCTGCCGGACAACGCACAGGCACTATGGAATTCCATCACCTTGCTCGACAAAGACACAGTAATAGCCGTCATGTCAATCTACGGTTTCAAGAAAGGACAAAATGGTATATGGACAATAAAAGGAGAGGTAAAAAAGGGGAAATAAAGATAATTATTCCGAAATAGGATAAAAAACACTATCTTTACAACTGAGAATATAACAACAAAAAGCAGATGGAACAATTCGAAGTACACATATTAGGATGCGGTTCGGCACTGCCCACCATGCGCCACAATTCAAGTTCGCAGATAATAAGAGTGGGCAATGAACTGTTTATGATAGACTGCGGCGAAGGCACACAACTGCAAATTAGAAAATCGCACCAGCACTTCGCACGCATCAACCACGTCTTCATCAGCCATCTGCATGGCGACCACTGTTTCGGCCTCATAGGAATGATTTCCACATTCGGCCTTTTAGGTCGCAAGATGCCGTTGCACATATACGCCCACCCCATGTTACGCACCCTGCTCACCCCGCAATTGAAGTTTTTCTGCAAAGGCATGGCCTACGAAGTGATACTACACGACATAAACCCCGACGAGCAGAAAATAATCTTCGAGAGCAAAACAATAACAGTGGAGAGCATTCCACTGAGCCACAGAATACCATGCTGCGGCTTTCTCATAAGCGAAAAGCCCAAGAAGAGACACATAAAGCCCGACATGCTGGAGTTCTACAAAATACCGACTTATGCACGTACAAAACTGAGAGAGGGCGAGGACTACGTGACACCCGACGGCGATGTAATCGCCAACGAGCGACTCACCACCCCTCCCGACCGTTCACGTAGCTATGCATATTGTTCGGACACTGCCCCCTGCCCCTCTATAATTGAAAAGATAAGAGGCGTAGACCTCTTGTACCACGAAGCAACATTCGCCAACAAAGAGCGAGGAAGAGCCGAAGAGACTTTCCACAGCACCGCCGAGCAGGCTGCAACAATAGCACGTGAGGCAGAAGCGAAAAAACTTGTTATAGGACACTTTTCATCGCGTTACGACGACGAGAAGCAACTGCTCGACGAAGCAAGAGAGATATTCCCCTGCACCGAACTCGCAAAAGAGAATAAAACCTTCAAAATAGAATAGCACTCGATTAAACCTTTTGACACTAAACGCGTCAAATATGATAGACGAAAAACATCAAAAGAGAAAGCACACGATGCCAACAAAAAAGGAATTCGACGAAAAAGAAATTTTGCAAGAGCTGCGACAGCCCTCTACGCAAAGTGTCGCCTTCTCCAAGATAGTGCAACAATACAGCGAACCACTCTATTGGCACATACGTCGCATGGTGCTCTCGCACGACGACAGCAACGACCTGATGCAAAACACCTTCGTAAAGGCATGGACAAGCATCGACACCTTTCGTGGCGACTCGCAACTATCCACATGGCTGTACAGGATAGCCATAAACGAAACATTCACATTCTTGAGCAAACGCCAACAATCTATACCCCTGGACTCACCCGAGGCTTCGGTAGTGGAACAACTCGAAAGTGACACATATTTCAACGGCGACAGAGCCGAAGCAACCTTTCAGGAAGCGCTGCAAAAACTCCCCCCCAAGCAACGCATGGTATTCAACATGAAGTATTATGAGGAGATGAAATACGAAGATATTTCAGACATTCTTGGAACAAGTGTAGGAGCACTGAAAGCGTCGTATCACATAGCCGTAAAAAAAATAGAAGAATTTTTAAAGGAGAAAGATTAAACCTTTTAAACCAAACTAAGTCAAAGAAATAAATCCTTATAGAGGAATAACAACCATGAAGGAAACAGATAAAAAAGGTAATAGGAGCAACCCCTTCACACTCCCCGAGAACTACTTCGAGGAGTTTCACAGGAATTTGATGCAACAACTTCCTTCCAAGGAGTACACCCATCAACCAAAGAAAAGAGCGTTGCACATAGGCAAACTACGCCATTGGAGCTACGCAGCCGCCGTTGCATTGATGTTTGTTGCAGGAGCTGCAATATACCAATATAGCCACCACCAAGCAACAATAGCCAAGATAGAGGCCGAGAACAACGAAATGATAGAGACCATTTTCGACAACTACACAATAGACGACTACAACGTATATTGCTATTTGACAAGCAGCGACATAAATTTTTAAAAGATGAAAAAGATATTACTCATATTGACAATGATTTGCTGTTCTACAACCTTTGTAGCAGCACAGCCCCAACAGAAAAAGACATTCTCACACGAGGAATTTTGCAATAGGCAGAAAGAGTTCATAACAAAGCATGCAAAACTCACTCCCGAGGAGTCAAAAGCATTCTTTCCCCTCTTTTTCGAGTTACAAAAAAAGAAATGGGATATAAACAAAAATGCCCGCAAGCAAGCCAGAAACAACGAGCCGGGCAGCAAGCTCACCGAAGAACAGTACAGTAAACTGATAAATGAAATTGCCGATGCAAAAATAGAAATAGCCAAGTTGGAAAAGAGCTATATCGAAAAATACCTTAAGGTGATACCTGCAAGCAAAATACTTGGTGTTCAACGCGCCGAAGATCGTTTCCAGCGAGAAATGATAAAAAACATGGCACGCGGACAACGTAAAAAAGAGAACAACAACTAAGAAAACATAAATATAAAGAAGCGTGGAACCGCAATACATAAAAACAAGTGGTTTAGTCCAGTCCAATTTCTATAGAATAAACTAAACTAAACCACTGTTTTACAATGGTATCACAAATTCCCACTATAAAATTTCTTTCAATTTGTTTTAAGTTT
>JAZRFE010000003.1:0-59877 GCA_045661205.1 Bacteroidaceae bacterium
TGTAACGCTTGCGGGGATAATAATTTTCTTCATTGCAGCACACTTGTAGAATGCGTTGCTACCGATGCTTGTAACACACTTGCCGATAACTACCTCCTCGACAACTTTGTTGTTGTTGAATGCGTAGTTCTCGATAACTGTAGCTGTTGCGGGGAGAACAATCTTCTTCACGCTCATGTTCTGGAAGAGTCGCATACCGATGATATCATCTTTTGTTGTGTAGTCGGTGTAGTAAGCGCCGGGGCCTGCAACGATTCTTGCCTCGCCCATGTCGAGCACGTCGAGGTTGAGACTGTCGCGAACAAACATAATATCCTTACCGCAGATGCGACCACCGAGTGTAATGATTGTCATGGTATCTATTGCCTCAACGGGAACGAGATTCTCGAGAGTACCTTTGATGCGTACTGTGTAGGGGTTTACACCGTCAACCGACTTGATGAAGCCGAAGTTTACAATCTGCTCGGCAACTTTGTTGGTGCCCTGCTTGATGGTGAGCTTCACCGAAGACTCAGAGCTCTGGAACTTGTCGGTGATGTTGAGGTAGAGCATCAATGTGCTGTCTATGCCGTTAGCAACAAGAGTGTGTGAGCATGTTGTTACGCCCTCTGTCTCGCCCAACTGGATGTTGGCATTCTCGGCAAGTTCAACGGCCTGAGCTGTAACAGTTACAGGCATTGTCTGGAACCAGGGGTTGTTGAGTCTTACGGGAATAGCCATGCGACTCTTTTCCTCGTCGAAGTCGTAAGTGTCGATAGAAGATGACTCGCCGAGCAATTCACCTTCGTTGAAGAATTCGGCTTTGTTGTTGGCCTTCCATGTGTTAATCTGTTTGAGGTCAAGAGTGTTTGCATTTACGATGGCACCTGTCTTGCCGTCGATGAGCATTGCGATGAGTGTCACGTTGTTGGTATTGGAGATAGATGCGGGGAGGGGAATCTCCTTCTCGTAAATGTACTGCTTGTCAGCCTCGATTGTTGAGGGCAGACAGTCGTTGTAACCATCTTTATTGGGATATATACCACGTGCAACGTAGTTGTAGATTGTACCGTCGATTTTAACATTGTTCTCGGTGTAAACGAATGCAATTCTAAAGTTGGCATCGTTGTGCTCGAAGGGGAAGCGAATTGTTGCGCTTGCAGCCATTGTGCTGTCCGATGTGTACATTGCGTCTACGTCGATCATAGCAGGTGCAACAATCTTTATGCTCTTTTCGTAAGCAGCAGTCACTGAGTTGCCAGAGATTGTTCCTGTGAGTGTGTCGCGACGGTCGATGATAACGCCCTTGACGGTGCTGAGTCCGGGGAGATAAGCCTCGGCTGCATCCTTTGTGTCGGCTGTTGCGATACAAATCATTGTCTCACCGAACTTGTTATCTGTATCAAGCGTTTTCCATGCGTTCTTTACGCTTGAAGTTTTACTGTTCCAGCTACCGAAGCCTGACTCGAATACAATGCGACGTGTGGGTTCTGTGGGTGTCAGACGACCATTGGGGTGAATGTGTCTGTGGAAATACATACCTTGACCGTAGGGTACTTGGGGAACGGGTGCTACTTCGTACCATCCGTTGCTACTTCCGTTCCAACCGAGGTTGAAGTGGAAGAGTGCGTTTATGTCGAAGCCGTCGCAGATGTATGAGTGAGCACCACCGGGCTGTGAACCGGCACACCAGATGGGACGTCCCTGGCTCAACTCATCGGCAAGCATTGCGCGGTATGCGTCGTCGCCTTTCGCTTCGTATTTGCCGTAATCGTCGCTGACGTAGTCGGGGGCGTAATCGAAATATTTTATCATTTCGGAGATGTTGAGACCTGCACCTGTACCGCCATGACCGTAACCTGCACCGTTAGAAATACCCAAGTGCATCATGAGTCGTGCAACAGCTGTGTCCTGTCTTGCTCTGAGAGCTGCATCGCTGGTTCTTGTTACAGACTCGTAACGGGGAAGCATGTTATCCCAATCGTAGTCGGGCTCTTTGTCGAAGTCGATGCCGAATGTGTATTTACCATAGGTAACAGTCTGATTACCATTCTTGTCGAGTACGTCTTTGTTCTTGATACTGTCGTAGTTGAAGGTGTATGTCTTGCTGCCTGTGGGGCGTACAGGATGTTTCCAGTAACGCATGAGCATTGCCTGAGCTGTCTGTGTACAACCTGTTACGGGAAGGGCTGTTCTGGGTGATGCCACTCCGTTTTGGATTGTTGTCTCTGTCAGCACGGGGCACATGTAGTTGTAAGGCTCGCCCTGGTTGTACTTGATTTCACCGAGCAAGGGCTGTACATTCTTACGCAGTGCGAAGTTGCTCTTGAGGAATGCTTTCGCTGCTGCTCTTTTCTGAGCTTTTGCCTCTTCGGGGTTGTCGGCTGCCTTGATAGCTGCCTGTGCATAGATGTTAAGCCAATGCTGTGCCGAAGGGGGAGTGTCTTCGGTGTCGAAGCAATCTTCGTTAGAGTAAGCGAGGATGTCGGTCATTCCCTCCTGACCACCTACGATGACGAAACCGCCATTCTGGGTGTCGTTGAAGATGTAGTAGGGAGTGATTTCTCCAGCTTTCTCGGTACGTACTTTCTTGATTTTCGCAGACTTGGTTATGTTTATGTCATAACCGTTGTTTTGCATGAAAGCTTTAGCAATAGCCTCGGCTTCTGCTTCAGTGCGTTGTTGCGCCGCTACCGGTAACAGTGCCGTTGCAACTAACAACATCATGAGTAATAGTCTCTTCATATAGAAAAAAATTAGTTAATAATAATTTCTTGTTTTTTGGGGGTGATGCCACGTAGTGGCAAAGATAACAATTTTGTATTAATTTAGCATATATTTGGACACGATTTATGCTTTTTTAATACTATTGCGAAATTATTGTTTTGTAATCGGGAATCTCTTGCAGGAATGTGTAGCTGTCTGTTGCGTAGTCCATTTTGCAGCAGTAGTGTTTAAGTCCGTTACTTACAATGAGATAGTCTACCTTTAGCACAAGATTGTATCGTGCTATTTGTGAGAATGTGTTTTTGTTTATCGTTACGCTTGGTGCTTTGTATTCGACAATAGCGCGAGGGGTTAGGTTTTTGTCGTACACCACAGTGTCGCATCTTAGCTTTATGTTGTTAAGATTTATCGCAGTTTCGTTGGCCATGAGTGATGCAGGGTACTCTTTGGCGGATATAAGAAAATGTACGAAGTGCTGACGTACCCATTCTTCGGGTGTCAGCGCAACGTATGACTTGCGTAGAATGTCGAAAATACGGTGTTTGCCGTTTTCAGTTATGATTTTTGTGTCGTATGAGGGTAGGTTTAATCTTAACATTTTATATCTTTGCAATTGGATTTGCAAATTTCTTGTGCTTCTGCAAAGATACTGCAATTTTGGATTTTGCATAGTTTATTTTGACGATTTTATGGCTAAACATACGTTTGAATCGGTATTTTCGGAATTGAAGAAGGGAAAATATCATCCTGTGTATTACTTTATGGGCGAGGAGTCTTTTTATATCGATCGCCTTACAGAGTATATTGCCGAGCATGCTCTTCCCGAGGAGGAGCGTGGGTTTAACCAAACGGTTTTGTATGGACTTGACACTACGATGGATGCCGTGGTGAACGCGGCGAGGAGTTTTCCTATGATGGCCGAGCGTCAGGTGATTATTGTCAAGGAGGCGCAACATATTAAAAATCACGATGCTTTGTCTGCTTATCTCAGACATCCTCAGCCCACGACTGTGCTTGTGTTTGCCCATAAGAATGGCTCGCTTGACAAACGAAAAAAGATAGCAGCCGAACTGGAAAAGGCGGGCATCGTTGTGGAGTTCAAGAGGGTGAAGGAGGATCAGTTGCCGACGTTTGTGAACAACTATCTGCGTGGCAAGGGCGTGGTGGCCGATTCCAAGACTGTGGGCATGATTTGCGAGGCTGTCGGTGCCGACCTTAATCGTTTGGCGGGTGAGATGGATAAGCTGATGCTGACGCTTCCCGAGGGTAGTGTGATGATTACTCCCGAGATGGTCGAGGATAATATAGGCATCAGCAAGGAGTATAACAATTTTGAGTTGCAGAATGCTTTAGTGAACAGGGATGTCTACAAAGCCAACAAAATTATCATGTATTTTGCCAACAATCCCAAGAAGAATCCTATTCAGCTTACTTTGTCTGTTTTGTTCGGATTTTTCTCAAATGTTATGATGGCTTATTATGCTCCCGACAAGAGCGAAAGGGGTGTGGCTGCCTTTCTGGGGCTTAAGTCGGTGTGGGGTGTAGGTGATTATATGAAGGCGATGAAAAATTATAGGGCTGTGCATGTGATGGAGATTTTGCACGAGATTCGTCTGGCCGATGCGAGGTCGAAGGGTGGGGACTCGGTTGTTGTTCCCGATGGTGAGATAATGCGCGAATTGCTTTATAAAATTTTGCATTGATATTTTTTCTTAATTTTTATATAGAGCTTGTGAATTTTACGTTTCACAGGCTCTTTTTTTTATTTCGTTAAATCCGTAAACTGTAAATTTGGGGGTTAATTGTTTGTGTCGCAGTTCTTTATATGCAAAATTAAGCCTCTGAGATTTTAATATATTTTTCTATTCCTTAATTCTGTACGAAATAGGGTAGTCTCGTCGCATTCTTGTACCCTTTGTTTAGGTGCGTTTCTCTTTTTGTGTTACATTTTACAAATGTTATACTTTTGTAAATAGTTGCCAAGTAGAGTAGGGTGCCAATTCTATCTGTAAACTTTGTATATTGTATAAATATTTAAAATTCGAGTAGTTTTTACTTTAAAATTGCATATTCTTTATTCAATAAATATACAATGTTTATCATTGAGGTGTAAGATGTTGTAAATAAGCACGTAGTACAGTATTTGTAAAGTCTTTGTTTAATGTTGTGTGAGCCAAATTTGCATAATGTTGCTACTTTGCTAAAAAGTTTGTCGAATTGTTCTTTTTATCTGATTATCAATGAGTGTTTTAATAAATATAATTAAAGTTATTTTTAACCTGTATTTCTTTATTTGTGTATAAAATAGTTTCAAATTCACATAATGAAACGGTGGGAAACATTTGTAAAATTCATAATTTACAAAAATTATAAGAAATCTTATTTGCTACTTTCGTAAATAGTTGTTACATTTGTATTGTCATTTGTAAATAGAGTTTGTAAACTATGAACGAGCGTGATAGAATTGAATATTTGATGAATTTGTATGGGTTGACACCTTCACAGTTCTCTGACAAGACGGGAATACAGCGTGCATCGGTGTCACACATCCTCAGTAATAGAAATAAACCGAGTCTGGAGATTCTGCTTAAGATCTATCATGCGTTTGAGGATGTGGAGCTCGCGTGGCTTGTTGCCGGCGAGGGTAATCCCCCTACTGCTCCGCAGGAAAATACTGAAAACGAAAGCGTTGCAGAGCCTGCTGCGACAGAGGAGGTGCATAGGCCAGCCAATATGTTCTTCTCATTTATGGAAGACGATGCTCAAAAGCCGGCCGATGAGGTTGCTGCCTCTGCACCTGTTGCCATTGCCTCTGCATCGACAGTTGCAGAGAGTGCGCCTGCTGTTACTGCGAAAGAAGCTCCCGAGCATAAAAACGATAGTGTTGTAAATCCCACAAAGGGTGACGACGCTGCTTGTGTTCTCTCTGCCGTTGCCGATTCTGCCAAAAGAATTAAGGAGATAAAGATTTTCTACGACAATGGTACGTATGAGACTTTTTTACCTGAAAAAGTGTAGTTTAATATTGTAAATACGTTGATATATAGGCGATAACATTTTTTTTGGCTTTATATATAATAAAGGATACACTTGGGACTGTGCTTGAATTTCGTTTAGCGCAGTCTCTTTTTTTTGTTGTCGGCCAATGTGTGCAGTGTAAATTATAGAGGTGCAATATTGTCATTTTAAATGCTTTGTGTTATCTTCGCATTTGAAGTTTGTTTAATTTTATTAAATAAGAGTTTAATCATTTAATTATTAATATATTAAAGCTATGAAGAAGTATTTGGCTGATTTGACGGTAAAATATGTGCAACAGGTGAACAGCACATGTGTACTGTTGGTGATGACCGACGATAAGCCTCTTCCTGCATGTAAGCCCGGACAGTTTGCCGAACTGCGTATCGACGACACTCAGGGGATTATATTGAGACGACCCATCTCCATCCATTTCGTGGATGAAGAGAAGAATGAGATTGGTTTCCTCATTCAGGTTGTAGGAGAAGGTACCAAGAAACTTGCTGCTGTTAAAGAGGGAGATAAAGTAAACACTCTCTTGCCTTTGGGTAACGGTTTCGGCGTAGATGGCGACAAGGGTAAAAAGTTGTTGCTCGTAGGTGGTGGTGTAGGTAGTGCCCCTCTCTACCATTTGGGTTCGGAACTTAAAAAGGCGGGTTACGACTTTACTTTCCTTATTGGTGCACGCAAGAAAGAGGATTTGTACAGACGTGACGAGTTTGAGGCTCTGGGTCGTGTGGCGTACACCACCGAGGATGCTTCGCTGGGCGAAAAGGGTTTTGTAACAAATCACTCGGTGCTTAACGAGAAGTTCGATAAAATATATACTTGTGGTCCCAAGCCTATGATGATGGCTGTTGCCGCTTATGCCAAGAAGAACGGTATCGCTTGCGAGGTTTCGCTTGAGAACAAGATGGCGTGTGGCCTGGGTGCCTGTCTCTGCTGTGTAGAGGATACAAAAGAGGGGCATCGATGCGTTTGTACTGAGGGTCCTGTATTTTCAATAGATGAATTAAAATGGTAAAGACAGATGTTAAAATAGGTGGGTTGCACCTTAAGAATCCGGTTATGACCGCCTCGGGAACTTTCGGCTACGGCCTTGAGTTTGCCGACTTTGTAGATCTTGAGAAATTGGGCGGTTTTGTTGTTAAAGGAACCACTCTCAAGGCAAGAGAGGGAAATCCCTATCCTCGCAGTGCCGAGACACCCATGGGTATGCTCAATGCTGTGGGATTGCAGAACAAGGGTGTGGACTATTTTGCCGAACACATTTATCCCGACTTGAAAGACCTGAAAACAAATGTCATTGTGAATGTTTCGGGTGCTTGCATCGAGGACTATGTTGCTACGGCTGAAAAGGTGGCAGCTCTCGATGGTATTCCCGGAATTGAGCTGAATATCTCATGCCCAAATGTCAAGCAGGGAGGAATGGCGTTCGGTGTGCAGGCTGCATCGGCTGCAGAGGTTGTATCGGCAGTGCGCAAGGTGTACCCCAAAACCCTTATTGTCAAGCTCTCGCCCAATGTTACAGATATCACTGAGATTGCACGTGCCGTAGAGGGTGCCGGTGCCGACAGTGTGTCGCTTATAAACACCCTTTTGGGCATGGCTATCGACTCGGAGAAACGTCGCCCCATCCTCTCTACCGTTACAGGCGGAATGAGTGGCCCTGCTGTGAAGCCCATTGCTTTGCGCATGGTGTGGCAGGTGTCAAATGCCGTTAAAATCCCCGTTGTGGGCATGGGTGGTATCACAAATGGTAAAGATGCCATTGAGTTCCTGCTTGCCGGAGCCTCTGCAATAGAGGTCGGTACAGCCAACTTTATGAATCCTGCTGTTACTGGCGAAATTGTCGATTATATCGAGGATTATCTTGTACGTCATAATTTCTCTTCAGTAGATGAAATTATAGGTGGTTTACAGTTGTAATACTGATATTACAATAAACCCCCGCTGTTACAATTGTAATAGCGGGGGTTTATTTTGTTTGTAGTCAATAAGTTATTTGAGATATACAAAATTAATTGACTTTTAGAATATAATTTTGTAATATAAGGTTTACAAGATTAAAATTAACATGTTTTGATGTATACAAAAATACACTACAATGGCTTTTGCAGTGTATTTTTGTATAAAATGATAAATTTGTATGAAAATATTACTACTTTAGAAGGTCAGGGCGAAGCAATTTTGTGCGTTCGAGCGACTGTTCAAACTCCCATTTGCGAATATTAGCCTCGTGTCCAGAGAGAAGAACATCAGGCACCCGCCATCCATTGTACTCTGCTGGGCGAGTGTAAACAGGAGGAGCAAGCAAATTATCCTGAAAAGAGTCCGACAAAGCTGATGTTTCATCTCCTAAAACACCCGGAATTAGGCGAATAACCGCATCGCAGATGGTCATAACAGCCAATTCGCCACCCGTTAAAACAAAGTCACCAATGCTTATTTCCTTTGTAATCAAGTGTTCACGTATTCTATGGTCTATTCCCTTGTAATGACCGCACAAAAAGATAAGATTTTGCTTCATGGAGAGAGTATTGGCCATAGATTGGTCCAATTTCTGGCCATCGGGCGAGGTGTAAATGACCTCATCGTAGTCTCTTTGCGATTTAAGATGCGTAATACAACGGTCGATAGGCTCTATTTTCATCACCAATCCGGCGCATCCACCGAAAGGATAGTCGTCGGTTTTGTGGTGTTTATCGGTTGTATAATCTCTTAAATTGTGTAAAACAATTTCAGCGTGCCCCTTTTTTTGTGCTCTTCCGAGGATGGAGGTGCTGAAAAAACTCTCCATCATTTCGGGAAATGTTGTAAGAATATCTACGCGCATATTATTTTTTGTATTTTTCTGCTTTATTATGCAAATGTAGAATTTTATTTTGTTCTTCACAAATTTGCAACTCCTTTTAGCCCCATTTTGCAATATTCAATCTATATCTCGCGAGAATTGAATATTTGAATCTCTTCCGTATGTTTGACGGGGATTTTAAATTCTCGTGGCTTTCTCCTTATTATATATATAAGCGCGATTTCCCTACTTTTAAAATATATGTAAAGAAATATTACTACTGTAAAATCCCTCTTTTGCAGATACTTCAAATGCCTTCCGCTAGCGAGAAAGGGTTGCATTTTATTTTCAAAAAATAAAAAGAATTTCTTGTGAGATTGTGGAGAGAGTGTGGCACTATAATGTAGTAGCATGCGTATATGTTGTTAGCGCAGTTGCGAGAGTCGTTGAATGAATATTTGAGATTAATTTCATATTTTCTGAATTTTGTGTTAATTCTGCAACCTTAACTTGTAGAAACGTTGCTATCTTCGCGTTTGATACAAAGTTCATAGTGATTAAAATTTACTTGCTTTGACAAACGCTTGATAGTAACTTAATATAAATACATTCTGTACTCGCTGTGAAAAATATCGAAATAGACATCGTATTTCTCGCTTCTTTGTAGTACATTTGCAGTAATTCCATGCATCATTGATGCGGGAAGGACATATTAAGTAGAGCGTTTTGTTGAATATCCTACGTTGAAATCTGGACAATTTTAACCATAAAGGATAGTAAGCAAGGTGCTCACGTCAATGTTATATATATACCCGGTCGGGTGTACTATATATACGTTTGGCGTGGGCTATTATTTATTACTTTATGGTGGGCAGTCCAGAGCCTCAACGTAGTAATTTGCAATAGTTCCCACGCCTCTTTATTTTATTATCTGCTTTCATCTGGGAATTGTGAGGGCAAAGAAAATTCATTGTTTTATGCAAAAATTTTACGTTAGGCAACTATTTGTTGCAGTAGCAATGCTACTGTGCAGCGCAGCTGCAATTGCCCACGACTTCGAGGTGGATGGAATATTTTATAATATTTCGGGTGATGAAGTGACTGTGACTTACAATTGGGGTTATGATGATTACTATGATAGCGTAGTAATTCCTGAAAAGGTAAATTATAATGGAAAAACTTACAGCGTTACAAGCATAGGAGAAAGTGCGTTCAATAAATGCAGTAGTCTTACAAGTGTAACAATTCCTAACAGCGTTACAAGCATAGGAAAAAGTGCGTTCTATAAATGCAAAGGCCTTACAAGCGTAGTAATCCCTAACAGCGTTACAAGCATTGGAAATAAAGCGTTCTATAATTGCATCGGTCTTACAAGTGTAACAATCCCCGAGAGCGTTACAAGCATTGGAGAGAGTGCGTTCTCTTATTGCAGCAGCCTTACCAGTGTAACAATTCCCAACAGCGTTATAAGCATTGGAAATAAAGCGTTCTATAATTGCATCGGTCTTACCAGTGTAACAATCCCCAACAGCGTTACAAGCATTGGAGAAAGTGCGTTCGAGAGTTGCGGTTTTGCAAGTATAACAATTCCCAATAGCGTTATAAGCATAGAAAAAAATACATTCAGTGGTTGCAGTGGTCTTACCAGTATTACAATCCCTAACAGCGTTACAAGCATAGGAAATAGTGCGTTCGTTGGTTGCAGTGGCCTTAAAGAGGTGCATATAAGCGACCTTGCAGCTTGGTGCAATATAGAACATAATGGTGGTTACTCTAATCCATTATGGTATGCAAAGAATTTGTATTTGAATGGAGAGTTAGTAACAAAACTTGTTATTCCGGAAGGTATCGAAAACATTAAGGACTGTGCGTTCGAGGGTTGCAACAGCCTTGTGAGCATAACCATCCCCAACTGCGTTACAAGCATAGGATACGGTGCATTCTCTGATTGCAAAGGTCTTACAAGCGTAACAATCGGTAACAGCGTTACAAGCATTGGAGAGTGGGCGTTCTCTGGTTGCAGTAATCTTAAAACTGTTATAAACTTTTCTTCTTTGACAATAGCTAAAGGTTCAGAAAGTAATGGCCATGCAGGCTATTATGCCCAAAATGTGGTAAACTATTCCAATGCCTCTTTTGAAGGCGATTTTGCATGGGTAAAAATTGATGGAGTAAATACTTTATGTAGATATATTGGCGATGATACAGATTTGATATTGCCGGCAAATTACAAAGGAGAAAATTATGTTATTGGAGATTATGCGTTCTATCGTTGCGATAGTCTTACAAGTGTCACAATCCCCAACAGCGTAACAAGCATAGGAGAGAGTGCGTTCGAGGGTTGCCGTGGTCTTACAAGTGTCACAATCCCCAACAGCGTAACAAGCATAGGAGAGAGTGCGTTCGAGTATTGCGATGGTCTTAAAAGCGTAACAATCGGCAACAGCGTTACAAGCATAGGAGAGCGTGCGTTTAGTTGTTGCTTTGGTCTTAAAGAGGTGCACATAAGCGACATTGCTGCATGGTGTAATATTGATTTTGCAGGCATTTCATCCAATCCTTTATATGATGCAGAGAATGCGAATTTGTATTTGAATGGAGAGTTAATAAAAGATGATCTTGTAATTCCTGAGGGCGTTACAAGCATAGGAATTGGTGCGTTTTGGCTTTGCGGTCGCCTTACCAGTGTAGCAATCCCCAACAGCGTTACAAGCATAGGAGATTGTGCGTTCTGGAATTGCAGTGGTCTTACAAGTGTAACAATCGGTAACAGCGTTACAAGCATAGGACGTGGTGCGTTCGGTGATTGCAGTGGCCTTACCAGTGTAACAATCCCTAATAGCGTTACAAGCATAGGAGATGGTGCGTTCCATGGTACTGCATGGTACAATAATCAACCTGACGGTGTTGTATATGCAGGAAAAGTATTGTATACATATAAAGGAGAAATGCCAAGCGGTACATCTATAAATATTAAAGAGGGAACTTTGTGTATAGCACCCGGAGCGTTCGATGGTTGCAGTGGCCTTACAAGCGTCACAATCCCCAACAGCGTTACAAGCATAGGAGATGAGGCGTTCGAGGATTGCAGAGGCCTTATAAGTATAACAATCCCTAACAGCGTTACAAGTATTGGAAATAAAGCGTTCTATGATTGCAGTGGTCTTAAAAGCGTAACAATCGGCAACAGCGTTACAAGCATAGGAGATTATGCGTTCGAGGGTTGCCGTGGTCTTAAAAGCGTAACAATCGGCAACAGCGTTACAAGCATAGGAGAGCGTGCGTTCTATAGTTGCGATAGTCTTACAAGTATAACAATCCCCAACAGCGTAACAAGCATTGGCGATGAGGCGTTCATTGGTAGATGTCTTAATAGGGTTATAAATTTTTCTAATTTGACAATATCCAAAGTCTCAGGTAAAGTAATATATGCCCCCAATGGCTCGATAGAAGAAGATTTTGTATTTGGTATATTTGATGGAATAAATACTTTGGTTGCATATATCGGCGATGACACAGAATTGAAATTACCGGCAAATTATAAAGGAGAGAATTATGTTATAACAGGTAAAGTGTTTAGTGATTGTAGTTGGCTTAGAAGCATTGAAATCCCTAACAGCGTAACAAGCATAGGAAACAGTGCGTTCTATAATTGCAGTGGCCTTACCAGCGTAACAATTGGCAACAGCGTAACAATTGGCAACAGCGTAATAAGCATAGGGGAGAGTGCGTTCTATAATTGTAGAAACCTTTCAAGTGTCACAATCGGCAACAGCGTAACAAGCATAGGAAACAGTGCGTTCTATAATTGCAGTGGCCTTACCAGTGTAACAATCCCTAACAGCGTAACAAGCATAGGAAACAGTGCGTTCTATAAATGTAGTAGCCTTACAAGTGTCACAATCGGCAACAGCGTTACAAGCATAGGAAACAGTGCGTTCTATAATTGCAGTGGCCTTACAAACGTAACAATCGGCAACAGCGTAACAAGCATAGGAGTGGGTGTGTTCTCAGGTTGCAGTGGCCTTACCTGTGTAACAATCCCTAACAGCGTTACAAGCATAGGACAGAGTGCGTTCTATCGTTGCGAAGGTCTTACAAGTGTAACAATTGGCAAGAGCGTAAAAAGCATAGGAGAGAGTGCGTTCAATAAATGCACAAGCCTTACAAGCGTCACAATCCCCAACAGCGTGGACAGTATTGCACAATATGCATTTAGCGGCAATAGCGCACTCGACTCTTTGGTTATTGCGTCGCACGAGGTATTTCTCGACAAATGTGCATTTGAGAAATGCAATTCATTAAAAGCAGTATATATACTTTCTGAAAGCGTACCTGAATATTCACTAAGCCCGGTTTACCATCGTCCTTTCGTGACAAACGGCAGAAATACTCCCGCCCCACGCGGAACATTGTATGTACCTCTGGGCTGCAAGGATAAATACCCCGAGAATATTACAATGGATTTTGTGGAGGTTGTAGAAATGGATATGACAGCGTTGCGTCAAGAAACGGGAATTGCGACACCTGTAGTCGATGATGATTCGGTAGCTATCAATGTAGAGAATGGCAAAATTATTATCAGTGGCTGCAACGAGGGCGAGACTATAAGCATCTATTCTATGGATGGAAAACTGTTGAGATATATAAAAGTTGACAACAACAAAGAACTATCAATAAACGATTTATCCGGTGTCATTGTGGTACGCATTGGAACAAAGGCATATAAAGTAAATATGTAATATACTCTTTGCAAGAATGTTCAGGGGTTGCACCGCATAAGTGCAACCCCTGAATGCGTATTATCGCATAGGATATAAAAGGTAAGTACCCAACGTAAGTTACAAATATGATATAACTTGAAAACGATGTATAAACACCAAAAAGGCGAGCCGAACAGCTCGCCTTTTTGGTGTGTTGTGGGTGGTGATTATCTGCCACCTGCGGGGAGGTAATCTTCCCAATATTTCTCGCGGAGCATCTGTAAGTGCTGCGATGTTCCTTCGCGCTCGAAGATGCCGTGTGAACGCATGGGGTAGGCCATCATGTGGAACATCTTTTTATGTTTCACAAGTTCGTTCACAAGAAGTTCGAGGTTCTGATAGTGTACGTTGTCGTCGCCTGTGCCGTGGATGAGCAAGAGGTTGCCCTTGAGGTTCTTGGCGTATTTTACAGGTGCTGTCTCTTCGTAGCCCTCGGGGTTGTTCTGAGGGGTGTTCATGTAACGCTCCTGATACACTGTGTCGTAGAGCTTCTGATGCGAGATGAATGCAATGGCGATACCTGTCTTGAAAAGCTCGGGGTAGCGGAACATACACTGAAGGGTTGTTGAGCCTCCGCCGCTCCAACCGGTGATACCTATGCGGCTCATGTCGATGAAGGGGAACATTTCGCCCATCTTCTTGATACCTGCTGCCTGGTCGGCCGATGCGTGGATACCTATCTGCTTGTAGATACATTTGCGCCACTCGCGGCCACGGGGTACGTTGGCTCCGCGGTTCTCGATGCTCACCATGATGTAGCCTTTGTCGGCTTGGTTGTGGGCTGCAATGTCGCCGCCTGTCCAGTTGTCTTGAACGGTTGAGCCGGCGGGCTCGCCGTAGACGTCGATGATGACGGGGTATTTCTTGTTAGGGTCGAAGTCTTTGGGCTTAATCATGTAGGCGTCGAGGGTGATGTAGCCCAGGTCGAGCTTGATGAACTCTTTGGGTGTGAGGTTCATCTTGTTGAAACGCTCCTGTGCCTCGGCGTTGTCCTGAATGACGCGCACTGCTTTTGCCTCGGGGAACTTCTCCATGGTGACGATGGGGGCTGTGGTTGAGCTTCCGAAGGTGTGTATCGCCCATTTGCCTGTGGGGGACATGTTGTAGCTGTGCTGTCCCTGTTGGTCGATGGGACTCATGAGTTCGGGCTTGCCTTTGCCGTTGAGCTTAGAACGGTAGAGGTAGCGCTGTGTGTAGTTGGTCATGGTGGTGATGTAGTACACATAGCCTTTCTGTTTGTCTATTCCCACCTGACGTACAATGTCGAACTCACCGTTGGTGATGGGCTTAATCTCTTTACCGTCGGCGCGTACGAAGTAGAGCTGACGCCAGCCGCTACGGTCGCTTTCCCATGTGAAGTATTCGTTGTTCTTTGACCATTGGATGTTGTCGTTGGTGTTGAGCCATGCTGAGTCCTTGTCCTCGAAGATGTTTTCGAGTGTAGAGGCGTTGATGTCGGCTATCCACACTTTGTTGGTGTTCTGCGGACGGTTGAGCTGCTGTATGAAGAGCTTGTTGGTGCCGGGGATGAACTCCATGCGGGGGAGGTAGTTGTTGCGAGGGTCGCCAGGGATTTTTATCCACTCTGTGGCACCTCCATCAGCCGATACGTATCCCACCTTCACTGCCGAGTTTGTTGTTCCTGCCTTGGGATAGGGAAGAGGGATGGGCTCGGCATAAATGGAGTCGATGTTGTTTATCATGTAGAAGGTGCCGGTGCCTTTGGTGTCGCTCTGCCAGTAGGCGATGAATTTGCTGTCGGGGCTCCAGCGGAAACCGTCGCGGCAGTAGAACTCCTCTTCGTATACCCAGTCGAAGGTTCCGTTTACAATGTGGTCGCAGCCGTCGGTGGTGATGGCTGTTGTTGCGCCTGTGGCAACGTCTTCGACGTAGATGTTGTTGCACGATACGTAGGCTACTTTTTTGCCGTCAGGCGAGAATTTTGCGAACATAAGGCTCGACTCGGGTTTGTCTTTACCTATCTGACGCAGGTTGCCGTTGGTGAGGTCGAGTACCCAATAGTCGCCGCGGGTGTTGTAGCGCCACACGCGTTTGGTGTTGTTGAAGATGAGGATTTTGCTGTTGTCCTCGCTCCACTGGAAAGAGCTTACGCCGATGGGCTTGCCTGTGGTCTTGTCGATGAACTTTTCGGCGGGGATGAGAATGCTGCGCGCGTCGTCTTTGGCTTCGTAGCGCACTACGTCGTTTGCTCCTACCTTGCTGTTCCACTCGAGGGTGCTGAATCCCTCACCATCCTTGAGCCATGTAATCTGGCCGAGGATTCTCTTTTTCTTTGCACGACCTGTAATCTCGTCTACGTCGTTGCTCTGAGCAAGGCAGGGCGAGAGTGCGAAGCACAGTAACAGGCTGCTGATTAATAGTTTTGTGAGTTTCATGTCTTTAAAATTTATAAAATTTTCTCCTTATTTTTATGTATTAATTTACGAAGATAGTGCAAAGTGTGTAAAATGCCAAATTTAAACGTGCTCTTATATTTTTTTCGAGTGTTTGTTGTTTCGTTTTTTTTCTCTATCTTCGCAGAGTTTATAGAATTGATGTAAAATAATATTTTTAGAATATGTATCGTACGAAAACTTGTGGCGAACTGAGAATCGCCGATGTTAATATGGAGGTGACGCTTGCCGGATGGGTGCAGCGTGTGCGTAAGATGGGCGGAATGGTGTTTGCTGATTTGCGCGACCGCTACGGTGTCACTCAGCTTGTGTTTAGCGAGGATAGCAATGCCGAACTGTGTGAACGTGCTGCGAAACTTGGTCGCGAGTATGTTATTCGTGTAACGGGTAACGTGAGCGAGCGTCAGAGCAAGAACGGTAACATTCCTACCGGTGACATTGAGATTATTGTTAGCGAAATGTGTGTGCTTAACGAGGCTGAGACTCCTCCTTTCACCATTGAGAACAATACAGACGGCGGTGACGACCTTAGAATGAAATACCGTTATCTCGACCTTCGTCGCGAGTGTGTGAGAAGTAATCTTGAGCTGCGTCACAAGATGACTATGGAGGTGCGTCGCTACCTTGACAACCTCGGTTTTATCGAGGTGGAGACTCCCATGCTCATTGGTTCTACTCCCGAGGGTGCACGCGACTTTGTGGTTCCCTCGCGCATGAATCCCGGACAGTTCTATGCTCTGCCTCAGAGTCCTCAGCTCTTTAAGCAGTTGCTGATGGTGTCGGGCTTAGACCGTTACTTCCAGATTGTTAAGTGTTTCCGCGACGAGGACTTGCGTGCCGGCCGTCAGCCCGAGTTTACTCAGATTGACTGCGAGATGAGTTTCGTGGATCAGGAGGATGTAATAGGTACTTTCGAGGGTATGGCTAAGCATCTTTTCAAGGAGATTCGCGGCGTGGAGCTTACCGAGGCTTTCCCCCGTATGACATGGCACGACGCTATGAAATATTATGGTTGCGACAAGCCCGATACACGTTTTGAGATGAAGTTTGTGGAGCTTATGGATATTATGAAGGGTCATGGCTTCCCTGTGTTCGATGCGGCAGAGTATGTCGGTGGTATTTGCGCAAAGGGTGCGGCTTCGTACACTCGCAAGCAGCTTGATGCTCTCACCGATTTTGTTCGTCGTCCTCAGATTGGTGCAAAGGGTATGGTCTATGCACGTGTCGAGGCTGACGGCAACGTAAAATCGAGCGTGGACAAGTTCTACACTCAGGAGGTGCTTCAGCAGATGAAGGCTGCGTTTGGTGCCGAGCCGGGTGACCTTATTCTCATACTCAGCGGCGAGGATACCATGAAGACACGCAAACAGTTGTGTGAGCTTCGTCTCGAGGTTGCTCAGCAGCTTGGCTTGCGCGACAAGAACAAGTTCTCTTGCTTGTGGGTGGTAGATTTCCCGCTCTTCGAGTGGAGCGAGGAGGAGGGCCGTTTCATGGCTATGCACCATCCCTTCACTTCGCCCAAGCCCGAGGATGTTCCTTTGCTCGATACTGATATGGGTGCTGTTCGTGCCAATGCTTATGATATGATTATCAACGGTGTAGAGGTTGGCGGCGGTTCTATCCGTATCTACGATAGTGCTTTGCAGAACAAGATGTTCGAGCTTCTCGGCTTTACTCCCGAACGTGCTCAGCAGCAGTTCGGTTGGTTGCTGAATGCCTTCAAGTATGGTGCGCCTCCTCATGGTGGTCTTGCATACGGTCTCGACAGATGGGTGAGCCTCTTTGCTGGTCTCGACAGCATCAGAGATTGTATTGCATTCCCCAAGAACAATTCTGGTCGCGACACTATGATTGATGCTCCCTCGGTGCTTGAGCCTGCTCAGCTCGACGAGCTTTCAATTGCGATTGATATCAAGAAGTAGTTTCTTGCATAAATTATATGCTATTGTGTGTCGGAATGAAAATTCCGGCACACATTTTTTATTATAAGTCTTTTTCCGGCGGTGTGTATATGGGCTGTGCCTCCGTTTTGCAATCGGCCGAAGAGTATCTCTTTGGTTAGCATTCTTTTCAGATGCGAGGTTATGGTGCGTTCCATTTCGCGTGCGCCATATTCGGCGGAATAGCCTTTTTGCAGCAGCAGTACTTTTGCTTCGTCGCTGATGCTCATGGTGATGTTTTTGTTCCGGAGTTTTGTTTCGAGTTCGCGAAGTTTTTTGTCGAGTATGAGAGTTGCTGTCTTTCTGTTCATGGGGTTGAACAGTATGCTGCCCGAGAGGCGGTTCAGAAATTCGGGTTTGAATACTTTTTTTATTTCGCGCTGCATTGTTGTGCAGTTGGTTGGGCTTTCCGAAAAGCCAATGGGGGATTGACCTGCATATTCTGCACCGATGTTTGAGGTCATTATAAGAATGACGTTGCGAAAGTCGGCTTTGCGTCCTTTGTTGTCGGTGAGTGTGGCGTGGTCCATTACCTGTAACAGAAGGTTGAATATGTCGTGATGGGCTTTCTCTATTTCGTCGAGAAGGAGTAGGCAGTGGGGTGTTTTGTGTATGGCCTCCGTCAGAAGTCCGCCATCGTCGTAGCCTATATATCCAGCCGGTGAGCCTATGAGCTTGGCGACGGTGTGTCTCTCGCTGTATTCACTCATGTCGAACCGTACAAGGCTTATATTCAGCTCTTTGGCGAGGGTTTTGGCTGTCTCGGTCTTGCCTGTGCCTGTGGCACCTATGAAGAGAAAACTTGCGATGGGGCGGTTGTCGTCGAGCAATCCGGCTCGTGACATTTCTATTGTATCGACTATCTCTCTTATAGCGTCGTCTTGCCCGTATATTTGCGAGGCAAGGCGGTTGTGAAGGTTGGTAAGTGCGGCATTGTGGCTTCCCTGAACGTGAATGGTGTTTATCTTATATTTTTGGGCAATAACTTTGTTTATAATTGCTTTGTTTACAATGTTTTTGTGTGGAGTGGGGTGGAGAGAACGGTAGGAACCGGCTTCGTCTATCAGGTCGATGGCTTTGTCGGGTAGTGCGCGGTCGTTTATGAATTTTGCAGCACTGTTCACCGCGTGTTCAATGGTCTCTTTTTCGTAGTTCACTCCATGAAAGTTTTCGTATTCACTTTTTACTCCTTTTAATATTTCAATGCTTTCTTCGATGCTTGGTTCTGTGATGTTTATCTGCTGAAAGTGCTTGATAATGCTTTTATTACGCGAAAGATTTCTGCTGTATTCTTCGTAGCCGCTTGTGCCTATGATACGCAGCTCTTTTCGCTCGAAATATGGTTTAAGGATGTTCGATGCGTCAATCGCCGACTCGCAGTTGTGTCCTGTGCCCACAAGGTTGTGTATATCATCGATGTATATAATGGCTTTCCCGTTGTTGCACACTGCCTCCATGATGCTTTTTATGCGTTGCTCCAGGTCGCCACGGAATTGTATTCCTGCGAACAGATTGTTTGAGTTAAGTTCGTAGATTTTGCAGCCTTGCAATCTCTGTGGTACTTTGCCTGATTCTATGAAGGCGGCAAGGCCGTAAACGATGTGGCTTTTTCCCACGCCGGAATCGCCGATGAACAGTACGTTGTTTCTCTCTTTTCTGCACAATATTTGCAAGGTGTGTTCAAGTTCTTCGTGACGGCCTATAAGCGGGGTGTGCTCCGAGATTTTGTCGTTAAGGCAGGTTATGAAGTGTTGCCGGGCATCGGGGGCGACGCTTCTGCTTATCTCTTCCAATTCTTCGTAGCAATCGTATTGTGTTGTTAGTTCGCCGAGAAATTCGGCAATGTTTACCTTTATCGTTTGTCTCAGTGTCATTGCTGCCCATGACTCACGCAGATTGAGCATGCCTTGAACTATATGAGGTATGGTCATTTTGCACATTCCCGAGTGCTGGATTGTTTTATAGGCGTGGTTCATCATTTCGTTCATCTGAAATGAAAGTTCTTGCGAGTATTCGCATTCCGATGGAACTCTTTCCAGCTCATTTTCGAGATACTCGTTTACCTGCTTACGCAATTCGGTACTGTTGCACATACATTGTTCCAAAGCTATGCAGAATGGTTCTTGCTGTAACATGGCGTTGAGGATGTGCTCGGGAGTTACAAATTCGTGGCGATAATATTTAGCCGTATCAAGTGCCGATGCGAGCACTTCGTTGAATGAGTCTGTGTATATCATTAGGCTGTTTTTCTTTTACCTGTTAGTAGTTAGTAATAACATTTGCGTGTTCTTACATGTTCAAAATAACCTTATTTATATTGGAAAAAAATTATATTCGTAATTCATGATAATAGATATTATGTTTAATAGTATTTTGAATATATTCTTTCGAGGCTCTATTTGGGTCTCAATTTAGGGAATTTGGATTTTGCGTGCTTTACCTTGCTGGCGCACCACATATATGCCTTTGTGCAATGCAGGTGCTTCATTGCTGTTGCCTTTGTACACGCAGTTTCCGTTGAGTGAATAGACTTCGATGTATGAGTTGTTCTCTGCGTCGGGAATTTCAATTGCGCTGTTTGTGCCGAGCATAACATCTTGTTTTACAGAGAAATCGGAGTCAGTTCCTTTGCTCAATGCTTTTACATGGTAACGATATCTGCCTGTCGGGAGTTCTTTGAAACTGTAATATGTCTCTGTTGTGTTGCATTGTGCATACAGTGTCTCTTGTTCGCTACTCACTTGGCTGATGTTGATGTCGTCGATGCAGACGCGGGGCTTGCCGTCGGTTGTGTTCTCTGTGGTGAATACAACATATGCTTCGTTTCCCTCTTTGGGGAACGTGAATTCGTAGGCTTTCCA
Source organism: Bacteroidaceae bacterium (assembly GCA_045661205.1). Lineage (GTDB taxonomy): Bacteria > Bacteroidota > Bacteroidia > Bacteroidales > Bacteroidaceae > HGM04593. Next base: position 20,497 of record JAZRFE010000003.1, read on the forward strand.
TTCGTTGCCTATCTCAAAGGTTGTCTCCTTGCAGACGTAACTGTCTGAAAATTCGGATATTATCGTAAGATTTACATTTCCATCGCTTTCAAGGTGCTTTTTTGCGATGAATGAGACTATGGTGTTGCCATTGTAAGTGGTTGGGAATGAGGGTGTAACAAGCTCTCCGTATTCATTGGAGGCACCTAAACGCAGCACTCCCTTAGAACTCCACAGGTTAATACCGTACCATCCGCTGTTGATGGTATAATTGTTTATGTCTTGTGATATGTCTATGTTGTCGCGATTGCATGCAAGGAAATCTTCAGTAATCAATGTTTTGTGGTCTCCTGTACCCTCGCCCACCTCTTTTACTGAGAATAGCTCGATGTTGTATGAGGTTGCTGTTTCCACTTCGTTCCATTGTGCTGTAAAGCTGTGTTCGGTAACATCTTGCGGTTGTAGCAGTTGCGGGGTTGGAAGTTTGTCCCACATGAAGGAGAAGGTGATGATGCCATTCTTCTCGGCTATATTTTTGATGGATTTGCTCATGTAGCCTCCTGTGTAGACTGTTGCTGCCGGGGTGCTTGTGTCGGTGAGTTCGCTGTTGCCCGAGGTGCCGGGCCATACGTCTCCGCGCAGGCTGTTATGGTATTCGGCCAACGAGTTTGCTCTGTACGATGGTAATGCTTTGTTATCGGCGGGGATAATTGTGTAGCGCTGTCGGGCGAGGTTGTTGTTTACCTCATTAGAACTCCAGATATCGGCCGAGTAGTCTACGTGTATTATCAGCATGCCACTGTTGAATATGTGGCTGTCGAAGCCTTCGGCTTGTCTGTTTTCCAATATATAATATTCGTCGCTGTTGGCATTATTGACTATCTTGTACCCCACTCCGCCCGATGTCAATGCTTCTAAGCTGTAATGGCCACGCTCGGTGAGTGTTTGTAGCTTTCTCCATCCCATGAAATCTCTTTCGTATGCGCTGTAAGCTATTGGCACATAACCGTCGTTGTTGTAGCAGCCATAGTCCATCAAGTCCCAGTAGTCCATTCCAAAATTTGAATAGTAGCGACCTGTGTTGTCGTAAAAGTCGGGCAATCCCAGGCAATGGGAAAATTCGTGGCAGCACGAGCCTATTCCGTCGAGTTGGGGGCCGTTGGCACCTTCGGAGGATGCGCTGAAGGCAAGCTCGCTGCTTGCTGCGTATGTGTTTATTTTCACTCCGTCGAGGGTCATCACTTTGTTGGTGGCAGCGAGTGTCCACTGGTGTGGCCATACTGTGTGTTCGGGTGCTCCCGAGGATTCTGCATAGCCTGCGTAGATACAATATACAAACTCAATCTCGCCGTTGCTGTCATTGTCGAAAATGGAGAAATCTACCTTGCTGTCGAGAGCTGTACAGGCCTCGATTATCATCTCTTCGGGGCGCATATCATCGCCTCTGGAGTTGTTGCCTCCATAGTATTCGATGTTGTTGGCAAGTGTTACAATGTCGAGCACCACAAAATTGGGGCGGAAAAGCGAGTCGGACTGTGTGATGAAATAGTCGCGCACGCTGCCTATGCCTTTACCATGAAGGCCGACGAAGTTGCTACCGTTGTAGTTTTTTTCGATAATATCTTTTTTGTATGTGAATGCCTCGTTTTTGAACTGCACCAAAATAACTGGAACGTTTATTTCTCCAATGGGTTTGATGGATTGTGTGATTCCCTTTTCGGTGAATGGCTCGCCTGCTCCTTTGGTCGATGTCTTGCGACGTTGGCGGGAAAGAGTGCATAGTGACTGCTCCATCGAGCTGTATGTGTCGCTTGACAAGAGTGCAAGTTCCTGCACTGAACGCTCTCCCCTATTGTGTGCCATTTGGTTGGAGCTTGCTAATGTTCCTGTTTCGGACAATGTGGCATAAAAAAAGTCTCCATTTGCTCCGCGAACAATGGGCTTGCCGTCTTCGGTGCAATAGTAATGTAAATTCTCGTCACCTGTCTGGAAAATTTTCAGTATGGTGCCGTCGGACTGTCTGACGCTGCGCAAGGTGCGGTCGGCGGGCTTGGCAAACAGTGATAATGGTAATAATATGAATATTATATAAAGGATAATGTTTTTCATAGTCGGATATTATAGGTGGGTTATCAGAGTTCAAAGATACTCTTTTTTTGAAAAATATGGATATTAAATGAAAAGTTTTCCGTAAAGAGGGCGGGTGTATTCGGGTAAATTTTGTACCTTTACATAATTGCATTTTATATGTCAAAAATGAATGTACCTTTAAAAGTATACAAAGCCTCCGCAGGTTCGGGAAAGACCTTTACTCTTGCTGTGGAGTATATAAAATTGTTGGTGGCCAACCCTTCGGCTTATAGGCATATTTTGGCGGTAACTTTTACCAATAAGGCAACCGCAGAAATGAAGGAGCGTATATTGAGTCAGCTTTATGGCATATCGCGTTCTCTGCCTTCGTCAGATGGCTACTTTAATGTTGTGCGTGCGGCCTTTCTACAGTTTGACGACAAGGAGGTGCGCGAACGCTCCGGCAAGGCACTTGCGATGATGTTGCACGACTATAGCCATTTTCGTGTGCAGACGATTGATGCCTTCTTTCAGACTATCCTGCGAGGCCTTGCGCGTGAGCTTGAACTCAGCGGCGACGTGGCAATTACTCTCGATAGCGATAAACTGCTCGAAGAGGCTGTGGATGCTTTGATAACAAAACTCACACCAACGTCAAAGGAGATGGCGTGGCTTGTGGAGTACATAGAAGAGCATTTGTCGAACGACAAGAGCTGGCGTATACACGAAGCGATAAAGAGCTTTGCGAAGAATATCCTCAGCGAGGTTTATCAAGAGGATGGCGAGGAGTTGCGCAAGCAGATAGATGAGAACAACGGTGCATTGCTTGCCGACTATCGCAAGGCTGTAAACTCAATAGAAAAAGAGATTCTTACAGCGGCTAGTGATTGTGCCGACCGTTTCTTTTCCATTGCCGAGAATGCAGGGCTGACGGTAGACGATTTTTTTCAGAAAAAGTCGGGTGTATGGGGATTTTTTACCAAACTGAAGAACGGTGAGTTTCCTGTGGCAAACAAATATGTTGAGATGTGTGTTGCGCAACCTGAAAAACTCTCAAAATCGGCATCGCTCTCATCTGCCGCACGTCAGGATATTGTCTCGCTTGTGGAAAAGGCTTGCATCATGCGTGACAAGAACCTGCCCATTCTGAACAGTTGCAGGCTCTCCATTCAGCGTTTCCATCAGTTGCGACTGCTCAACAGCATTGCAAAGATGTTGCGCGAGGAGAATTTACGCGAGAACCGATTCCTGCTTGCACAGACAACATATCTGCTGGGTAAAATGATTACCGGCAGCACCTCTTTTATCTATGAAAAGATAGGTGCCGAAATACATCATATCTTCATCGACGAGTTCCAGGATACTTCGTCGTTGCAGTGGAAGAACTTCAAAGTGTTGTTGCACGATGCAATTTCGCGTGGCAACATGTGTCTGATTGTGGGCGATGTCAAGCAGTCTATTTATCGTTGGAGAAACAGCGATTGGAGCATACTCAACAACCTCGAAAATGAGTTCCCCGGCTATCCTGTCAAGGCCGATACGCTGAAGGTGAACCGTCGCAGCGAGCGTCGTGTGATAGACTTTAATAACCGTCTTTTTACATCTGCTGCACAACAGATTAGCGCACAGTATCACAATGAACTTGACGAGAGTGGCGAGGAGCTTGTAAAGGCTTACAGTGATGTGGAGCAAGAGATTTTGCCCGAAAAACCCGAAAGAGGATATGTAGAGGTGAGGATGATTGAGAAAGGTGAATCCACTTTTGAGGAGAGTGTCTACGAACAACTGATGGAGACTATCGGCACTCTGCTTAATGAAAAGGGTGTAAAGGCATCGGATATTACCATTCTTGTGAGGAAGAACAGGGAGATAGCACCAATAGCGAAGCTCTTTGGAGAGCGTTTCCCCGATTACTCCATTACGTCGGACGATGCCTATCTGCTGTCGTCGTCAGTTGCTCTGAACATACTCATTGCCGCTATGCGCTACATCTCCAAGCCCGACGACAGAATAAATGCGGCCTTTCTTGTGTCGCGATATTCGCTTGCCGTAAAAAACAAGAGTGTGGAAATTACCTCCACAACAAGCAGCGAGGAGATAAAAGAGCTGCTTCCCCTGAATTTCCACGAAGAGCTTGACGACCTTCGTCGTAAACCTGTATATGAAATTCTGGAGAAACTGATAAGCATATTACAACTGCACACAATAAATGGCGAGGAGGCTTATATCTTCTCGTTCCTCGACCATGCTGCGCGTTTCTTAAAGGAAAACCCTGCGGCATTGGAGGATTTTATAAAACATTGGGACGAGGAGATATGCTCAAAATCAATTCCTGCCGGCGAAAGCAACGGAGTGCGCATACTCAGCATTCACAAGTCCAAAGGACTTGAGTTCCACACAGTGATAATTCCATTCTGTACATGGGAGCTTACCGGTGGCGGGCACAAAAACATCTTGTGGTGCAAACCCTCCACTGCCCCATTCGATGCGATAAGTCTGTTACCGATAGACTTCCAGAGCAGTATGCTCGATTCCATATACAAAAAGGAGTATAACCACGAGTATCTCTATCAGCTTGTGGACAATCTTAACCTGCTGTATGTGGCGTGCACGCGTGCAGGAAAGAATCTTATAATGTTCTCGGACAAGTCGGGAGGTCGCGGTGATACCATCTCAAAACGTCTGCCTGAGTTGCTCGAAAATCTCGGATGCGAAGGTGCTGTGTACGACAATACAGAGCAGAGCTTTGTGTATGGCGAAGTGGTGCCGTCGCAAGAGAAAAGGCGCGAGGAGAATGACAATCCTTTCACAGTAAAGCCGAATAGCATAATGCAGAAATTTATTTCCTATGATAATAAACTTTCGTTCAAGCAGTCGCGTAACCTCACACGTTTCCTCGCTCGCGAAAAGGAAGAGAAACAGACGCTCGATTACATTGCACGCGGAGAACTGTTGCACGAACTGTTGTCTAAACTGCGTACCGGCGACGAACTCTCGCGACAGATAAAAAAGATGCGTCTGCAAGGAATCATTGCTACCGATGTCGAGAGCGACAACATAGAGAAACTTATAAGGAACGCCCTGGCCAACCCCCATGCCAAAGAGTGGTTCGGTGGCAGATACAAACTATACAATGAGTGTACAATATTGCAAAACGGTGGCGAGGGAAATTATCGTCCCGACCGAGTGATGGTGGATGGCGATACGGCAATAGTCGTAGACTTCAAGTTCGGAACAGCGCGTTCCGAGTATCACGCACAGGTGCAAAAGTATATGTCTCTGCTCGTGCGCATGGGTTACAAGAGTGTTACAGGATATTTGTGGTACATATATAATAATATAATTGAGGAGGTGAAGTAAATGAATGCGTTTCTGAAACATGTAGCCGAGGATTTATACGAGAAATATGGCAATCGTCTTGCTGACACAGCGATAGTGTTCCCCAACAAACGCGCAGGCCTTTTCTTTAATGAGTATCTTAAGAAGTTGAGTGCCGAGCCTTTGTGGAGCCCTGCATATATGACCATAAACGAGCTTTTTCAGGAGTGCAGCGACCTTGTCGAGGGCGATGCCATACTGTTGGTAAGCAAACTGTACAAGGAGTTTTGCAAACACACCCGCAGCAACGAACCTCTCGACAGGTTCTACTATTGGGGAGAGATGCTGATAAAGGACTTCGACGATATTGACAAGAATCTTGTAGACGCCGAAAAACTCTTTGCCAACCTCAAAGAGTTGCGTGAGATGGGTAACGCAGCAGATGCGCTTGACGAGGAGCAGAAGAGTGCCATACAGCAGTTCTTCAAGAACTTCAATATGGAAGAGAAGAGCACCATCAAACGTCGTTTCCTCGACGTGTGGGAGGTGTTGTTGCCCATATACAACGATTTTCGTAGCACTTTGCGCAACGAAGGTATTGCTTACAGTGGAATGGTGTGCCGCGAGGTCATCGAGAGCGAAAAAGAGCTTAGTTTCCCGTTCGACAAATATATCTTTGTGGGTTTCAACGCCTTGAACAGAACCGAAGATGCGATGTTCAGAATACTTCATCAACAGGGCAAGGCACTTTTCTATTGGGATTATGATGTCGCGTATATAAACGACAAACATCACGAGGCAGGGCGTTTCATGCGTGAAAATCTTAAACGCTACCCCAATGCCATGCAGCAGCCTGTATATGACAATCTTAAAGGAAAGAAACAGATAACTTTTATCTCGGCGGCAACCGAGAACATACAGACGCGCTATCTTGCCGACTGGCTTGCGCAGAATGTAGCTGGCAACGAGATAGAGAATGCAGTGGTGCTGTGCGACGAAGGGCTGCTTGGCGAGGTGTTGCACACGGTTCCTCCCACAGTGCGCGATATTAATGTCACTATGGGTTATCCTGTGTCGCAAACGCCTGTATACAGTTTCTTGCAGCGTTTGATAGAGTTGCAGATAAAGGGGTATGACGAGACACGCAAAAAGTTCCGTTACGATGCGGTGCATGCAATACTTCGCCACCCATACACATTGCAATGCAGCGAAAATGCCCGTACGCTCGACGAAAAGATTACCAACAACCGAAACCTCTTCCCTTCGGCCGAGCAGTTGCATGCCGATGAGTTTCTTGCGAAGATATTTTTCCCGGCGGCGGATAATGTAGCATGGGTGAACAATCTGCGCGATATTATCTACACGATTACAAATACCAACCCGCAGACCGAGGAGAAGAGCGATGCCTATTCGGAACTTTTCCGCGAATCACTCTTCAGTGTCTACACGCAAGCTCAGCGTATGCTCTCGTTGATAGAGACTGGCGACCTTCAGTTGCAACTGCGCACACTATCGTCGCTCTTCATGCGTGTGGTAGGCTCGTTGGCACTACCCTTCCACGGCGAGCCTGTTGTTGGTTTGCAGATAATGGGATTGCTTGAAACGAGAAACCTCGACTTCAGGAATCTTATTCTCTTGTCGGCAAACGAAGGAAATTTGCCACGTAACAACAGCGAAAATTCATTTATCCCCTACAATTTGCGTCGTGCATTTGGGTTGATGCTCACAGAGCATCGCAACTCGGTGTATGCTTACAACTTTTACCGTCTTATACAGCGTGCCCGGAATATAACAATGCTATACAACAGTTCGGCTGACGGCGCAGGCCAGGGCGAGCGTTCGCGTTATATGATGCAGTTGCTTGCCGACAGAGCCGAGGATATAAAAGAGATAAGCCTCACTGCCGAGCAAAAACCCGAGTCGTATAATTGCGGAGGAGTGGAAAAGAGTGCCGAAATATTGCAGAAACTGAGATATATTTTCGACACCGGCAAGAACAGCAAGGCTCTTGTATTGTCGCCCAGCGGCATCAACCGCTATCTTGACTGCCCCATGAAATTCTACTATTACTATGTGGCTAAACTTAAAATAAATCAAGAGGTTGAGGATACGGTACAAGCTATCGATTTTGGAAATATCTTCCACCGTTCGGCAGAACTTTTCTACGAGCATATTGTGAAGGACAATGGTGCTAATATCCAGAAGTCGCATCTTGAACCATATATTAAAAAAGATGCTCTGCTCTACCCCTTTGTGGACAAGGCATTCAAAGAGTGCTTCTTCAAAACCGAGGGCGACGAAAAGCCTGAATATGACGGTCAGCAGTTTATCAACCGCGAGGTGGTGCATCGTTTCTTGCTGCGCCTTGTGAAGATGGATGCCGAGCATGCTCCGTTCCGATACGTTGGCAGCGAGCAGGATGCAAGTTTCTGCATGGAAACAAAAACCGCTGATGGCGACAAAGTGTCGCTTTCTATCGGTGGTCGTGTGGATCGCATGGATGACAAAGCCGGAACAATAGAGATTGTCGATTACAAGACAGGTGGCAAACCCGATGCTCTCAAAGATGTGGATGCTCTATTCGCATCCACAGGCAAACGCAGTGGGTATATATTTCAGGCGATGCTCTACTCGGCCGCAGTATCAATGGCCGAGAAGGAGAAGAAGGTTTCTCCGTCGTTGTTGTATATACATAAACAGTCGCAGGCTTGTCGCGAGAATTTTGTGATTAATATCGACAAACAACCTGTTGTGGATTTCTCACTGCATCGCGACAAGTTTATGGAGAGGCTGCAAAAAACGCTCGACGAAATTTTCGATGTAAATACTCCTTTCCGGTGTACCGATGATAAGGATAGATGTACCTTCTGCGATTATAATATCATTTGCGGGGAGAGGTGAAAATTTATATGCAAGCTACAATTTTGTAGCTTGCTTTTGTTTTATATATAATCGGTTTGTTAGGTTAATTATGTTAATAAATGTTTAAATATCAACTTTTTGCGAACAAAAACAAACTATGAAATGTTATAATATCGTGTTTTTCATAGTAATAGATTTTACCGGCAGCATCCGCTTGTGAAAAGTCGATGCCCGAACGGGCAAAAGCGTTTGTCCGGACCAAGAAGGTCGCGCTCTCTCCCCTGGAGCGCGGCTTTTTTGTTTTTGTGTATGTAACAAAATTCAGGTGTGCATTGTTAAGTATATAAAAAAGATGAAGAGAGGTGATTTTTCAAAGAGCTTGCTTGAAAAGATAAAGGAGACATTGTCGGATGTGGGAGTGCCCGAGATTATAATCGAGCAGGTTGATGTGGTGATATATATAATGCTTATACTGCTTACTGCTATTATCTTAGGGAAGTTTTTGCGCATGGCATCCACCTCTGTTATACAACATTTGCAAAACCGTAAGAGCAATGCCTGGCTCACAAAACTCATTGAGTATAATGTGCTGAAGAAGGTGTCGTTCATTGTTCCACCGATAATAGTAATATGGTTGTTGCCTGTGGCATTTACTGCTCGCCCCAAGTTGTCGGCGGTGCTTGAAAATGTTGCGTGGATCTATTTCATTGTGGCAATAGTGCGCGTGTTGTTGGCAATTTTATCTTCGGTTGGCAGTATGGCTTACACGAACAAAAAGTTCCACGACAAGCCAATAAAGGGTTTTGTACAGATAACCCAGATGGTTATATACCTTATATCTGTGATTATAATTATCTCCATACTGACAAATAAATCTCCTTTTTATCTTATTGGAGGATTGGGTGCCTTTGCTGCGGTGCTGATGCTCATTTTCAAAGATACCATCATGGGCTTTGTAGCGGGCATACTGCTGCTTGAGAATGATATGGTGCGTCTGGGCGATTGGATAGAGGTTCCCGGTAGTTCCATAAACGGTACAGTGACAGATATTTCGCTTACCATAGTTAAAGTACAGAACTTTGACAATACAACTGTGACGATACCTCCCTACACTCTTATAAGCGAAAGTTTCATAAATTGGCGGGGAATGAAGGATAGTGGCGGCCGTCGTATAATGCGTGGTTACACCATAAAGATAGACAATATCAAAAGGTGTACTCCCGAGTTTTTGGATAAGGTAAAGGGCTTTTCTCAGGAGATGAGTGCTTTTATATCTTCAATGCAAGGTGGCAAAGTGTCAGAAAGTATTACTTGCGAAGAGCGCACCTATGGCACGATAGAGACCAACTTGGGACTCTTCAGAGCCTTTGCAACCTATTATTTGAAAAATCATCCCGCGCTGCACAAGAATATGCTCATCATGGTGCGTACGCTCGAACCTACCGAATATGGCCTTCCGTTGCAGATATATTGCTTTACCAACGACACAAATTGGAGCCACTACGAGAGCATACAATCGGAGATTATGGAGAGTCTTGCGGCTATGCTTCCTGCATTCGAACTGCTGCCTTATCAGTCGAGCTCTTCGCACGATTCCATGATAAATGGGCTTGTCGAAAGGGGGTTCCCGCTTGACAAAATAAAAGGAATTCCCATTGGTTCGTTGCGAAAATAGTTTTTTTGCAAAACTATGGTTTTACATGTATAATTTATCGATGATATGTTTTTTCTTGATTGTTTTTTTTATTTACTTTGCAACCGATCAAAGTAATTTAAAAAATAACGTCATAAGGAGACATAAACAAAAAGAGACATGACAATGTATTGGAATAAAAAGGTGGAATGCATGGGCAGAGAGGAGATGCGCCGTCTGCAAAGTGAACGCCTTGTAAAAATGGTGGAGCATGTATACAATGATTCTACCTATTATCGCAAACGTATGGACGAGTGTGGGGTTAAGCCTCAGGACATTCGCAGTATAGATGACATTTCAAAACTCCCGTTTACTACAAAACAGGACTTGCGCGACAACTATCCTTTCGGACTTTTCTGTGTGCCGATGGAGCAGATTGTACGTTTGCACGCTTCGTCGGGTACAACTGGTAAGCCCATTGTTGCGGGTTATACTAAGGAGGATCTTGAGATGTGGAGCGAGGTTACTGCTCGTTCATTGATGGCTGCCGGTGTCACCAAAAATGATATTATGCAGGTTTCGTACGGTTACGGTCTCTTTACTGGAGGACTTGGAGCACACGACGGAGGTACACTCCTCGGCGCTTCTATCGTTCCCACCGGTAGTGGAAATACTGAGAAGCAGATTACACTGATGCACGACTTTGGTAGCACTGTGCTTGCATGTACACCTTCGTATGCGCTCTACATTGCTGATGCTATTAAGAAGAGCGGTCTCGACATCAATGACTTCAAGTTGCGCGTGGGTGTGTTCGGTGCTGAACCTTGGACAGATGCTATGCGTCGCGAGATTGAGGAGAAGCTACACCTTAAGGCTTTCGATATATATGGTCTTACAGAGATGTGTGGCCCCGGCGTAGGTTGTGAGTGCCACTGTCAGTGCGGTACACACTTGTGGGAGGACCACTTCTATCCCGAAATCATCGACCCCGAAACACTCGAACCTCTGCCTCCCGGCGAGAAGGGTGAGTTGGTATTTACCAACCTTACAAAATGGGGTATGCCTATGATACGTTACCGCACACGCGACCTCACTACCCTCCACTACGAGACTTGTGAGTGTGGTCGTACAGCAGTGCGCATGAGCAAGATTCTTGGTCGCAGCGATGATATGCTCATCATTCGCGGTGTGAATGTGTTCCCCTCGACCATCGAGAGTATCATTCTTGAGTTCCCCGAGTGTGAGCCTTATTACATGATAGAGGTTGACCGTGTGAACAACACCGATACATTTGATATCCAGGTTGAGGTTAAGCCCGAATATTATACCGATAGAATTACAGAACTTGCAAACCTCAAGAAGCGTATCACCGCAAGAGTGCAGAGCGTGGTAGGTATTTCTCCCAATATCAAGATTGTAGAGCCTAACACCATCGAACGCAGCATGGGTAAGGCCAAGCATGCAATCGACCACCGTAAATTTGAGTAAAAGTTTCACCTTCAAAACCTAAGAAAAGATGCTAATCAAACAATTATCCGTATTCCTTGAGAATCGTTTAGGACGATTCGGACAGGTGGCAAAAATTTTAAGTGAAGCAGGAATAAACATGAAGGCGTTTACGGTATCCGAAAATGCCGAGTTTGGTGTGTTGCACCTCATTGTGTCTGACCCTGATAAGGCGTGCAAGTTGTTGCGCGAAAAAAGTATTGCGGCAAGTCTCAGTGATGTAATCTGTATTCAGTGTCCCGATGTTCCCGGCGCACTCGAGGTTGCTTTGTCTGCAATTACCGAGGCGGGAATTTCCATTGAGTATATGTATGCTTTTGCACAGGGTGCCACAGCGAGCATCATCATTCGTCCCAACGACCTTGAAAAATGTATAAAGGTACTTAGCGAGAAAGAGTTTACTACTCTCTCGCAAGAGGGCTTGAATAACATCTGATAAATAAGGAAAGTATTATAAGAAGCGATAGTTGTGTGATTGTATCATGCAACTATCGTTTTTTTATAGCGATACTGTAAATCCGCAATGAAATTCGGTAAATCTCTCTCCGAGCACTTCCATGAGTATCTTCTTGGCTATGCTGCCGGTGCAATGTCCTGTGTAGAGAGTAATGCCTCTTTGTGATATTTCGTTGGCTAGGGTGTAAATTTCTTCGTTGCTTTCAAAGGCGTTAAGTTCGTCAGAATCGAGCAGGTGCAGCCCACCTATGAAATTTGTTACTTTGCGCTTTTGTGCTGCATCGAGAATGTTTAAAATGCCTCGGTGTGAGCAGGGAGATATAACTGTTGCTGTGCCACTGTTTGCAGAGACTGTTATGCTTACTTCGTGGGAGAAGTCATCGGCAGCGTCGTTGGCGAGCAGTGTGCTGTTTGCTTTTGGCAGGGTGTGCGTCGTGGGAATTTCACACACTAGTGTCACGTTTTCTGTTATAGATGTGTTCTTGTCGATGAATATGAAACGCTCCTTGTGCTCCTGCAACAGTTTGTGGTCTATTGATATATCGCGTATTGTTCCTCGGCGTGTGGAATAGCAGTGGCGGCCGTGCACGTTTGAAGATAGGTATATTTTTGCTTTCTTGTTAAGTGTTAGGAATGTGGCAAGCCCTCCTGTGTGGTCGGCATGGGCATGGGAGAGTATGAGATAGTCTGCTCGGGCAATGTCTATGCCCATCTTGCGGGCGTTGTCTGCAAAGAGCGCGCTTGCTCCTGTGTCTATGAGAAAGTTCTTCCCATCGGTTTGCATCCAGAAGGATAGTCCATGCTCTGCTATCAGCGTGTCGGGGGAGATGTTGTCTATGAGGGTGACTATTTTCATTGCTTGCCTATTAGAAACAATGACGACAGCCGAAGCCGTCGTCATTGAGCTTGTATTTATAAATACGATGTGTTATTACTCGCTTTTGGGAGTAGCTCTTCTGATACCACGACGTTTTGTTGTGGGAGCTTCTGCGGGCTTCTCCTCTTTTACGCCTGCAAGTTCGGGGTCGATCATGATGCGGCCGCAGTTCTCGCAAACGATGATTTTCTTGCGCATTCTGATGTCCATCTGACGCTGAGGGGGTATCTTGCTGAAGCAACCGGCGCATGCGTCACGCTGTACGTACACGATGCCAAGACCGTTGCGTGAGTTCTTGCGGATGCGCTTGAACGATGTGAGCAGACGAGGCTCGATAGTAAGCTCCAGGTTGCGTGCCTGCTCGCGGAGTTTCTCCTCTTCTTGCTTTGTCTCGGTAACAATCTCCTCGAGTTCGGCTTTTTTAAGGTCAAGGTCTTTTTTGCGCTCGTCGAGTGCGTTCTTTGCTTTTGCGAGCTCCTCGTTCTTCTGCTTGTCGAGGTTCTGTGCCTCGCGAATTTTCTTCTCGTCGTGCTCGATTACAAGGTTCTTGTACTCGATCTCTTTGTTCAAGAGGTCAAACTCACGGCTGTTGTGAATGTGATTCTGATCCTCGGTGTATTTGGCGATGCTCTGCTTAGCCTGCTCGATTTCTGCCTTATATCCGGTGATAGCCTCTTTGTTTGCTTTGATGTCGTTTACAATGTTCTCGATGCGTGTGCCGAGGCCGACAATCTCATCTTCGAGGTCTTTTACCTCGAGGGGAAGTTCTCCGCGAAGGATCTTAATCTTGTCTGTCTCCGAGAGAATTGTTTGCAACTGATACAATGACTTCAATTTCTCTTCCACTGTGTATTCTGAAGGATCTTTTTTTGCCATTTTGTTAATCGTTTTTTTTGTTATAAATAATATATCGGATTTGTTCTCTTCTCTGTTATTTTCACTTTAAGGTCGGGGAAGCTCTTCTTTAATACTTCCGAAATGAGTTCCGAGGTGTATTGTTCGCTCTCGTAGTGCCCTATTGCTGCCATTATCATGCCATTTGTGTAGTTGAACATGTCGTGATAATGTCCTTCGCCGGTGATGAATATGTCTGCGTCTGCTGCGGCTGCATCTTTGGCGAAGGAGGCACCTGCGCCTCCGCATAGTGCTACACGTGTTATCTTTTTCTCCTGAAGGGCTGTGTGCATCATGCGCTCTACTCCGAATATTCTTTTTACTTCGAGCAGAAACTCTTTAGCATCCATTGGCTCGCTAAGCTCGCCGATGACTCCTGTTCCCACTGTATGCCATCTGTTTTCGAGGGGGTAGATGTCGTATGCAGGCTCTTCGTAGGGGTGGGCTGTCAAGAGTGCTTTTAATACTTTGCTCTTGATGAACGAAGGCATTATTGTCTCTATGCGCACCTCTTTCTCGGTGTGTATCTCCCCTATCGTTCCACAATATGGCGAACACTCCTCACCCGCGCGGAAGGTGCCCTCGCCCGTTAGGTTGTAGCTGCAGCAGTCGTAGTTGCCAATAGTGCCGCATCCGGCATTGAAGAGCGCGTTGCGCACGCTGTCGGCATGCGAGACGGGTACATAAACGGCAAGTTTCAGCAGGGAGTTCTCTTTGGGTGAGAGTATCTTCACATTCTTAAGCCCCAGCTTTTCGGCAATCTTAAAGTTTACACCACCCGCAGCGTTGTCGAGGTTGGTGTGTGCCGAGTATATTGCAATGTTGTTGCTGATGGCTTTGAGAATACAGCGTTCCACATAGTTCGCGCCTGTGATTTTTTTCAAAGGTCGGAACATGAGGGGGTGATGTGATATAATAAGATTGCATTTGGATGTTACAGCTTCGTCGATGACCTCTTCTGTTACGTCCAAACACAATAAAGCCCCTTCAACTTCCGCCTCGTGTAACCCCACTTGCAGACCGGCATTATCGTAGCTTTCTTGCAAGGGCAGAGGCGCGAACATTTCAAGGGCACTCGTTATCTCTTTGATTTTCGCCAATTGTCAGAAAAATTGTGATGCAAAGATAGGGATTTTTTTTCTATTCTCAAAGCCTATTTTTGCTTTACTGCTCTATTTTTTATCGCGATACATTTTTTATGCATCCGTCGGCGTCGAACGCAAGGCGTCTCACAAGGTACAGAGTGACGGCAATGGAGAGCATGGATGCCGAGATTGTGATTACAATAATCATCATCTGGTACTTTATTGCAACATCAGGGGTGCTACCGCCGAGAATCTGGCCTATCATTGTTCCGGGGAGTGCCACAAGTCCCATTACTGCCATGTTTGCAATGGCCGGACTGAAGGCGCGCACAAGTGCTTGCTTAACGAATGGCGACACAGCCTCCTGCACTGTTGCACCATTGCCCAGCATGAAGTAGTAGTAGGTGCTCTCGCGACGCAAATGCGAATAGAATGTGTTTAGTGCAATGACGTTCACTCCCAACATGTTACCCATGAGTATTCCAAGTACAGGAATGAAATATTGCACGCTGAATACGTTGTCGAGTTGCAGTACAATTCCCAAGAAATAGAAACCTACGAGTAGGGCTCCTGTGACAAAGCCCACCATTATTGGACACATCATTATGGAGCGTTTCAGCTTGGTGCGTGTAAGTGAAGTTTCCGTTGCCACAAACACCATGATTATTACCCATGCTGCATTCAGGTAAGGATTGTCCCAAAGGAACAGATATTTAAGGTACAGACCCACAAGAAATAGCTGTCCAACCATTCTTGCAAGTGCTGTAACGGTGGTTTTTACCATTCCTGTGCGGTATTTCCATAAGAAATATATGGGTATTATCATCAATAAAAGACCAGCAAGCAGGCTTCCTATGGATATATCTATTGTTCCCATGTGACTACAATGTTGAAATGTTTATAATCCTGTCACACTCTTCGGCAAAATGTTTGTCGTGTGTAACTGCAAGAACGGTTTTTCCTCTCTTGCACATCTCTTTTATAAAGTTGGTGACAAGGATTGCCGACTCGCAGTCGAGTGCCGATGTCGGTTCGTCGAGAAGTATTAGTTCTTTGTCGAGCATGGCGATGACAGCAATGAGCATGCGCTGACGCTGTCCGCCGGAAATTTCGTTCAGGCGTTTATCCATTATATTCTTGTCGAGGCCAAAACGTTCAAATGCCTCCATCCACATCTCTTTTGTGACAGTGCTGTTTTTGTTGTTCTTGAAAAGGAAAGGCGTTTCAAGTACTTCGCTCACCCACTCACATGGGAACGACAAATCCTGTGGCAGGAACGCTGTGTGGCGACGGATTTTTTCCATTTCTCCTTTGCGTATAGGTGTCTCGTCAAAAACTACTTCGCCTGATGTGAGTGGTACAAAGCCCATCAATGCTCGCAAGAGCGAGCTTTTTCCACTACCCGATACGCCGGTGATTGCAACCAACTCGCCACGTTGCAACTGCATGGAAAAGTCGCGTATGACAATATGGTTGTTATACGCAACATTCAGTTTATTTACTTTTAATATATATTTCTCCCCTTTCATTGTTGCAAAGATAGTGCAAGCCGCCTTTTTGCATTCTCCTGAGGCGCCTTATTTGTTTGCGTGAAATGAGTTTTTGCGTTAATATATTATATGTACGCGGAAAAACATTGCAAAGGTTGTTATCTAGCGTTTTTATTTTTACTTTTGCAAAATAAAGTCAGCTAATTTAATAACATTATGATATACGACGAAAGAGAAATACGCCGCGAACAAGTGATTGAAGCGGCTAAACAGATGATGACTGCGGCACGTACCGCTCCCAAAGCCAAAGGCGAGGATTTAATTGAAATTCTGCTTGTTACCGGCGATGATATTAAGACTCTTAGTGACAAACTACATGCTATGGGCGAAGAGAGAAGCCGCGGAGGTATGATGCGTGACGCTATCAACATACTCTCGGCCGATGCTATTGTGCTCATCGGTACACGCGAATTGTCCATGGGGCTTAATTGCGCCTACTGTGGTGCCGAGACATGCGAAAGCCGTGGCGAGGGAACACCTTGTGCCATGAATCTTGTAGATGTGGGTATTGCATTAGGCTCGGCTTGCGCAACTGCTGCCGACCTGCGTCTCGATACCCGCGTAATGTATTCGGCAGGATATGCTGCGCGTGCGCTCGGATGGATGCCCGACTGTACATGCGTGATTGCTATTCCTGTGAGTGCGAGCGCAAAGAATCCTTTCTTCGATCGTAAAAGCATGAGAAAATAAGAATAGTAAAGTGCGCTACCTGTCAAGTAGCGCACTTTTTCTAACATTTGCAGGCGACCGATTGCATTATCCACTCCACGTCGCGCAAGTAATCTTGCAACTCCTGCTCGTGCTCCTCTTCCTCGGCCATTATCTTTTTGGCCATGTCACAGGTGGTGAAGTCGAGTCCGTTGGTGTATGATGCAATCTCTTCGTAGCGAACGATGGCGCACCTCTCCGATGCAATGTTCTGTTTCAGAATGTTAAGTACATCGTTCTGCAATGGAGCAGCATACTTGCATCGTGCGAGGCTGAGCCACTGTGCCGGGTCGAGCACGGGAGTGCCCTCGAGCTGGATGATTCTATCTGCAAGCATCTTGGCATGAGCAAACTCCTCGGCTGCATGCTCTTCAAGTTCACGCTGAAGGTCAGCGCGCATGGCACCCTCGACAACGAGGCTTCCTATCCAATACTGATAATAGGCCAACCACTCTTCGCTCAACGCTGCATTCAAAGTGTCGAGCAGACGGGTGATGTCTATACGCTTTCTCAAAATCTGCACACTTTCTTTTCCCATAATATAATATTTGAAGTTAATAATAAATTGCAGAACTGTAACAAATGTTTCGGGTGTATTGTTTCTTGTTACCTTATTATATAGTGAAAAATGGAAACTCGCAGCCTGAAACAATTTGCTGCTACGCACGAAAAAAGACGAAAAATAGAACTATTTAGCAATTAAAAGCATGGAAACTTGCTTTTACCAACGATAAGTCTTATCTTCGCAGAGCGTAAATAAAAGTATACGATAATGAAACTTGCCGTAGCTACAAGACCGCATTTTTTTATCGAGGAAGATAAAATTATAACAAGACTCTTCGAGGAGGGGCTTGACTATCTTTTATTGCGTAAATCTCATCCCCATCCTCAATATATAGAGCGTCTGCTGAATCTTATTCCAAGCAAATACCACAAGAAAATATTTGTTTGCAACTACCCGCGTTTTACACAGGAGTATAAATTTGCCGGTAATTTGGTGAATATTGATGATGAGTGTACAGTATGTTCCTCTGTCATCAAAGGTAAGATCGTTTCTAACAGCAACAACCTTCAACAGCTTCCCGAACTTAAGCAAAAATACGATATTGTATATTTCGGACCGTTAGGTCGTACATTCTACCAGAGTGCCGAGCTTAACGATTATGGCAAGAAAGTCATAAACAAAAAAGTGTGGGCTTATGGCGAGCTCGATGAGTACAATTTGAGAAAACTCTCATTGTACAAGTTTGGCGGAGTCATTCTCGACAAGATGCTTTGGGATAAATTTGATGCTTGTCGCTCGACAGATTACAGCGATTTGATAAATTATTTCCATAAATTGCAAAAAATAATAAATAAACTTTGAGAAAAGACCACACATAAAAAAAGAAATCCATACCTTTGCAGAAGAATTTAAAGAAATAAAAACAATTTAAATATATAACTATATGAGCGATACCCCGTACATGGTATTTTCAGGAACAAAATCACGTTACCTGGCCGAAGAAATTTGTAAAGAACTTGAGTGCGAACTTGGTCAAATGAACACAACATACTTTGCCGATGGCGAGTTTGCTGTTTCATACGAAGAATCAATCAGAGGAAAGGATGTTTTTCTCATTCAGTCGACATTCCCCAACTCGGACAACCTCATGGAGCTTCTGCTTATGATCGATGCAGCTAAGCGTGCATCGGCAAAAAGCATCGTAGCTGTTATGCCCTATTTTGGTTGGGCACGTCAGGACCGCAAGGATAAGCCCCGTGTATCTATCGGTGCGAAACTTGTTGCCGACCTTTTGAGCACAGCAGGTGTTAGCCGCATTATAACAATGGACCTCCACGCTGACCAGATTCAGGGATTCTTCGATCGTCCTGTTGATCACCTGTACGCTTCAATGGTGTTCGTTCCTTACATCCAGTCGTTGAATCTTAAAGACCTTGTAATTGCAACTCCCGACATCGGTGGTTCAAAACGTGCAAGCACATACTCTAAATGTCTTGGTGTACCTCTGGTACTCTGCCATAAGACACGTGCAAAGGCAAATGTTGTAGAGTCTATGCAGATTATCGGTGATGTTGAGGGTAAGGATGTAGTTCTCATCGACGACATCGTGGATACAGCCGGTACTATTTCTAAAGCTGCCAACCTGATGATAGAGAATGGTGCAAATTCAGTTCGCGCCATTGCATCACACTGTATCATGTCGGGCAACGCATCGGAGAGAGTACGCGAGTCGGCACTTACCGAGATTGTGTTTACAAACAGTATCCCCTACGAGCGTTCATGCCCCAAAATCAAGCAGTTGTCTGTTGCAAACATCTTTGCGGCTGCAATCAAATGCGTGCTTAACAACGAGTCTATCAGCCAGCAGTATATTTGCTAAAATTTAATAGTTTAGTAGAAGATGAAGAAAATATTTTCGCTGATCGCACTGATGGCGTTAATTGTATCGTGCGGAGGATTAAACTCAAATGTATCAGGTGCCGGAGCATATAAGATCGACGGAACTATAGCTTTTGAAGGTATTGCCGATGGAGACTCTATCTCAATAGGTTATTCTGCCGATGGAATGAGCTACACTGCTGACTCGTATGCTGTGATAAAAGATGGTAAATTTAACTTCTCTGGTAAAGTTGATAAAACCAAACTCTACTATCTTGTAAATCACAAGACCGAGGAGCCTATGGCACAGTTCTTCCTTGAAGGTGGTGATATTGTTGTTTCAATCGACAATGAGAATTTGGTTGTTGGTGGAACTGCATCAAACGATACTTTTAACAACTTGCAGGCATCTCTTCAAGAGTATGTCATGAAGTTGCAGGAAAAGCAGTTTGCTCTCTATTTGGATACAACACTCACCGAAGCGCAGCGTGAAGATATTTTGGGCGAGCTTCAGACATTGTCTGAGCAGGCATCAAGTGTTGCCAAGGAGTTTGTGACAACAAATATCTCTACACTTCCCGGATTGTTCATGCTTGTACAGTGTGCCAACCTCTTTGAAGAGCAGGAGTTCGACGCACTTGCAAACCAGGTGCCCGAGAACTTCAAGGAGTGCGAGGATAACTGTCTTTACGATGTACTTCTCAACATTCAGGAGCAGAGAAAAAATCCTCAGGATTTCTCGAATGATTTCGAGATGTTGGAGCAGATGGTTGACTCTATTGCTTCGGAAACACCCGAAACCAAGTAACCTGCATCCGCATTATAGCTTTAAATAGTCTTCGACCCCAAAGTTTGCTTTGGGGTCGATTTTTTTGTTTTTACTGCATGGAAAAGTCTGATTTACGACCAAAATAACGTGCAAAAGCAAAAAAGTTTGCAAAATAGAGGAAATGCACTCACCTTTTTTCGGAAAAAAATTTATCAATCGGACAAAATGTAGTAATTTTACAAACAAATAAGAAAAACCGATTTAAACTAAACTCATCAAATATGAAAAAAATCACAAGAAGCCTTTTAGGTCTTGCATTCGTTGCATTGGCATTATGCTCATGTGGCGGGCAGAAAAAGCAGGAGGCTGCATCTGCTCCTGTCGTAACAGAGTCGGGATTGAACCCCGAGAAATTCGTAAAAGAGATTGAGGGCAAAAAGACAGCTCTTTACACTCTTAAGAACAAGAATGGCGTTGAGGTGTGTATCACTAACTTCGGTGGACGTATTGCCTCAATCATGATAAACGACAAGAACGGTGTTAAGCAGGATATTGTTCTTGGATTCGACAATATCGACGACTATCAGAATGTGCCCAGCGACTTTGGCGCATGTATCGGTCGTTATGCCAACCGCATCAATCAGGGTAAAATTACCGTTGATGGCGTGGAGTACCAGTTGCCTCAGAACAACTACGGTCACTGCTTGCACGGAGGTCCCAACGGATGGCAGTACAAAGTGTTTGATGTAGAGAGCGTATCGGAAAACCAAATTGCATTGGTATTGAACTCTCCCGACGGTGATGCAAACTTCCCCGGTAATGTAACAGCGAAAGTTGTATATACCCTCACAGATAACAATGAGATTGACATTACTTACGAGGCAACAACAGACAAGACAACAGTCATCAACATGACCAACCACTCTTACTTCAACCTCACAGGTGATGCTTCTAAGCCCGTAACAGATTGCCTTCTCACTATTAATGCCGACAACTATACTCCCGTTGACAGCACATTCATGACAACAGGTGAGATTGTAACAGTTGAAAATACTCCCATGGATTTCCGCACAGCAAAGGCTATCGGTGCAGAGATTAACAACTACGACTTTGTACAGTTGAAGAACGGTAACGGTTACGACCACAACTGGGTGCTCAACACCAACCGCGACATTGCTCAGGTTGCAGCCGAGGTAACATGCCCCGAGACAGGCATCACACTCAAGGTTTACACCGACGAGCCCGGTATTCAGATTTACACAGGTAACTTCCTCGACGGCACAGTTAAGGGTAAGAAAGGAATTGCTTATCCCCAGCGTTCGGCTATCTGCCTCGAGACACAGAAATACCCCGACACTCCCAACAAACCCGAGTGGCCTTCGGCAATCTTGAACCCCGGCGAGAAATACACCAGCCGTTGCATCTTCAAGTTCGAGGTTGAGAAATAAGAACAAAGCAACATCAAGAATGTTGATACATAATATAGAATTTTAGATAATTACTAAATAGAATAGTAAAGAGATGAACAGTAAAGAACTGATGAACAAAGCCGCTGATAACATTAGAATATTGACTGCGGCAATGGTGGAAAAGGCAAAATCAGGACACCCCGGCGGAGCTATGGGAGGTGCAGATTTCATCAATGTGCTATACTCCGAGTTTATGGAATATGACCCTGAGAACCCCTCTTGGGAAGAGCGCGACAGATTCTTCCTCGACCCGGGTCACATGTCACCCATGCTCTACTCCGTTCTTTCGCTTTGCGATAAATATACCCTTGACGAACTCAAGCAGTTCCGTCAGTGGGGAAGTTGCACTCCCGGTCACCCCGAGGTAGATATTAAGCGTGGCGTTGAGAATACATCGGGTCCCTTGGGGCAAGGTCACGTGTATGCAGTAGGTGCTGCCATCGCAGCAAAATTCCTTAAGGCACGTTTGGGCGAGGAGACAATGAACCAGACAATCTACGCCTTCATTTCAGATGGTGGTGTTGAAGAGGAAATTTCACAGGGCGCAGGTCGCACAGCCGGTTTCCTTGGTTTGGACAACCTTATTATGTTCTATGATGCCAACAAGATACAGCTTTCTACACGTTGTGACCAGGTGATGACCGAAAACACAGCCATGAAGTACGAAGCATGGGGTTGGAAAGTTATAACAATCGATGGTAACGACTGCGACGCAATACGCGCAGCTCTTAAAGAGGCTAAGGCCGAGAGCAAGCGCCCCACCCTCATCATCGGTAACACAGTAATGGGTAAGGGTGCACGTCGCGCCGATAATAGTAGCTATGAGTTCGATTGCGCTACTCATGGTGCTCCTCTTGGTGGCGATGCGTATGTAAATACAATAAAGAATCTTGGTGGCGATGTTGAGAATCCCTTCCAGTTCTTCCCCGAGGTTAAGGCAATGTACGACGCTCGTAAAGAGGAACTTAAGAAAATTGTTGGCGAGCGCAAACAGCGCAAAGCAATGTGGGCGGCACAGAACCCCGACCTTGCAGTGAAAGAGGCTGAGTGGTTCGCAGGCAAGAAACCCGAAATAGATTGGGATGCAATCGAGCAGAAGGCTGACGGCCCCACACGTAACGCTTCGGCTGCAATACTTAGCATTCTTGCCGAGAAATATGAGAATATGATTTGTTCTTCTGCCGACCTTTGTAACAGCGACAAGACAGATGGATTCCTCAAAAAGACTCACGCTATCGAGCCCGGCGACTTCAGTGGAGCATTCCTTCATGCAGGTGTTTCGGAGCTTACAATGGCATGTTTGTGTATAGGTATGTCACTTCATGGTGGTGTTATTGCAGCTTGTGGTACATTCTTCGTATTCAGCGACTACATGAAACCCGCCATCCGTATGGCAGCTCTCATGGAGCTTCCCGTTAAGTTCATTTGGTCTCACGACGCATTCCGCGTGGGCGAGGACGGCCCCACTCACGAGCCTGTTGAGCAAGAGGCTCAGGTGCGCCTAATGGAGAAACTCAAAAACCACAGCGGCAAGAACTCTATGCTTGTAATGCGCCCCGCAGATGTAAACGAGACAACTGTAGCATGGAAGATGGCAATGGAAAATATCGACAGTCCTACGGGATTGATACTCTCTCGTCAGAATGTAACAAATCTGCCTGCTGACACAGACTACAAACAGGCCGAGAAGGGTGCTTACATTGTTGCAGGTTCCGACGAAGAGTTCGATGTTATTCTTTTGGCTTCGGGTTCAGAGGTTTCTACTCTCGTTGAGGGTGCTAAACTTCTCAAGGAGGATGGCATCAAGACAAGAATTGTCTCTGTTCCTTCAGAGGGTCTCTTCCGTTCTCAGCCCAAAGAGTACCAGCAGCAGATTCTGCCTTGCGGTGCAAAAATCTTCGGTCTTACAGCCGGTTTGCCCGTAAACCTCGAAGGTCTTGTAGGCCCCAACGGAAAAGTTTACGGACTCGAGTCATTCGGTTTCTCGGCTCCCTACAAGGTTCTCGATGAGAAGTTGGGCTTTACCGCACAGAATGTATATAACCAGGTAAAAGCAATGTTGTAATGGAAAAAGTAATTATAGGATTAGCAAGCGACCATGCAGGTTACCCCTTGAAAGAGCAAGTAAAGGAGTGGCTTTCGGCAAAGGGTTACGCATTTGAAGACTTCGGAACCAACAGCACTGATAGTTGTGACTACCCCGAATTTGCTCATGCTCTGGGTAATGCCATTGAGCAGGGTGCATGTAAAATGGGAATCGCCATTTGTGGCACAGGTAATGGAATAAACATGTCATTGAACCATCATGCAGGCATACGAGGTGCTCTCTGCTGGCAGCCCGAAATTGCAGAATTGGCAAGACAGCACAACGATGCAAATGTACTTGTGATGCCCGGTCGTTTCATTGACGAAACAACAGCAAAAAAATGTGTTGATACCTTCCTTGATACAGCTTTTGAAGGAGGAAGACATCAGCGCAGGATTGATGCAATTCCTGTAAAATAATTAAAGAAGAAAAGGCTGCGTCAAAAAAAATGACGCAGCCTTTTAGATTGAAAAGCACTTACTATTTCATATATATATAATGTATATGTTGAGAATACCCGAAATATACCTCTCTAACTACAAAAAGATTATTCGCTTGGGAACGCCTATTGTAATAGGTCAGTTGGGAAACATCATCCTCGGCTTTATAGACACAATAATGGTTGGGCAATATAGTGCCGAGGCACTGTCGGCCTCGGGCTTGGTAAACAACCTCTTCAATCTGGGAATAATCACATTGTTGGGCTTCAGCTATGGAGCGACTCCTGTAATAGGTGCATATTTCGGTCGCAGAGAGAATGACAATGTGGGTGCTGCATTCAAGGATAGTCTTTGGGCTAACTCTTTGGCGGGACTTGTGGTGTTTGGCATATACACAGTGATATATTTCAATCTGCATAATTTGGGGCAGCCCGAAGAACTTCTCGGCTGTATGCGTCCCTATTTCCTTGTACTTCTCCTCTCGTTACCGTTTACCACGCTGTTTAACGCATTCAAGCAGTTTACCGATACTGTGGCAGCTACAAAAACAGCTATGTGGGTGATAATGACGGGAAACATTGTGAATATCATTCTTAACTATCTGCTCATATACGGAGTTTCAATCTTCCCCGAACTTGGACTGACGGGTGCAGGCGTGGCAACATTAATTTCCCGTATATTGATGGTGGTAATGTTTGTAGTGTTCATTATGCGCGAGAAAAAGTTCAAGACTTTTGGCGAAGGATTTAAAAATCGCAGCATAGAGAAAAAGGAGATAAAGGGTCTTTGCAAGATAGGTACTCCCCTGGCATTGCAGATGGGCATGGAGACTGCTTCATTCTCGTTGGCATCGCTGCTCATGGGCTGGTTGGGTGCGACGGAGCTTGCCGCTTTTCAGGTGATGTGCATTGTAGGTTCGCTATGCTTCCTTGTCTATTACGGTATTGGTGCTGCTGCATCGATACGAGTGAGTCATCACAAAGGGCGTGGCGAGTGGAGAAATGTGAAGATTACTGCCGACTCTGCTTTTCACATAATAATGGTAGTGGCTGTAGTGCTTTCTGTTGGAATAGCCCTGACACAGAACTATCTTGCCAGCCTGTTTACATCTGATGTCGCGATACAGACAATGTTCGCTTCGCTGCTCATTCCCATGTTGGTCTACCAGATAAGCGATGGAATACAAATAAATTACTCCAATGCTTTGCGTGGTATAGGTGTTACAAAACCTCTTATGATATATGCGTTTACGGCATATATATGTATTTCCCTGCCGGCAAGTTATCTTTTCGGCTTTACGTTTGGATGGGGTGCGATAGGAGTGGCTATGGGTCTGCCATTGGGTTTGACGACAGCTGCACTGCTCTACTCATCAAGGTTCAGAAAAGAGATAGAGAAACATACGGCTGAAATATAAAGCCTAAAAAGAGTCGATAAATTTGCCATTTCGAGCATCTTGCACTATCTTCGCGCACACCACTTAGAAATAAAAAACAGATGAAGAAAAAAAGATTGATAATAACGGCTGTAAGCATCATTCTTGCGCTTGTGGCTGTGGGGCTAATAAGCAGCGGCGTACTCTATTATATAGTAAAAAGTCCCCAGATAAATGTTGAGGAGACTGCTTACATATATATATACCCGCACGACAATTCCGACAGTGTTATAAACAAAATTAAGGTTGTTGCTGCTCCCTCCTCTACTTTGGGATTTAAAATCCTTGCCAAGCATAATGAGTTTGACAGTAGGAAACGCAGCGGTAAGTTTGCCATAAAAAACGGAGACAGTTGGCACGCCATATACAGCCGCATTGTCAGCAAGGAGCAGACTCCTGTTAAGGTTGTTGTCCCCTCGGTGCGCACTTACGAGCAGTTGTCCCAGGTGGTGAGCGAGCAGTTGATGCTCGACTCGGCTGCCATACAGGGATTTTTCGATAGCAAGGTGTTCATGGAGCATTTGGGATATACCTATGAGACTTTCTATTCGCTGATACTTCCCAACACATACGAGTTTTATTGGAATATTGAGCCCGAGCGTTTTTTTATGCGCATGTTGAACGAGCACAAGAAATTCTGGAACAAGGAGAGACTTGCCAAGGCCGAGGCGTTGAATATGACACCTGTTGAGGTTGCCACTCTTGCATCAATCGTCGACGAAGAGACGAACAACAATGCCGAAAAACCCATTGTAGCAGGTCTTTACATCAATCGCCTCAAACGTAACATTCCTTTGCAGGCCGACCCGACGGTGAAGTTTGCTCTCGGAGATTTTGCACGCAAACGTATTCTTCTTGCCGACCTCGAAGTGGAGTCGCCCTATAACACTTACAAAAATACAGGGCTCCCCCCCGGCCCCATAAGAATACCCTCAATAGCCGGTATTGAGAGCGTGCTGAACCATGCAAAGCACAACTACATATACATGTGCGCTAAAGAGGATTTCTCGGGTACTCACAATTTTGCAGTAACTCTTGCCGAGCACAATGCAAATGCCCGACGTTATCAGGCTGCTTTGAATAAATTGAATATAAAGAAGTAAAACAACAAATGACTCACCACGGTGAGTCATTTGTCGTTATTGGAAAGTTGTGTGAAACAGTCTGCCTTGCCATGTGTCACGTTCGCGCATGCGACGCTTTATCTTATCGACAAGTTCGTAATTTTTTAATCCCCAATCGGGGGCAATAAGCAGCTCTTTGGGTGACTGCGATGCGAAACGCTCCACAACAATGTCCGGGCGAAGATTTTCGAGATAATCCACAACCACCTCGATATATTCTTTAAGCTCGAAAAGATGAAAATCTTCGGGTGTCTCTTTGTACTCCTCGGCCATGCGTGTGCCGCGAATGAGCTGCAACTGATGCAATTTCAGTGTAGTAATTGGTAGCTCGGACAATTGTCGCGCCTGACGAATGAGCGATGTACGCTCCTCACCGGGCAATCCCAAGATAATATGCACCCCCACAGGCAGTCCGCGTGCGGCTGTGCGCCTGACAGCGTCGATAGCTGTCGCGTAATCGTGTCCGCGGTTGATGCGTCGCAATGTGGCATCATCAGTGCTCTCCACACCATACTCCACCATCACATATACTCTTTGCGAGAGTTCTTGCAGATAATCGAGCAGTTCCTCGGGCATGCAGTCGGGACGCGTGCCTATGACAAGCCCCACGCAACCATCGACAGCCAAAGCCTCTTCGTATCTTGCGCGCAACACATCGATAGATTCATAGGTGTTTGTATATGCTTGGAAATATGCGAGATAGCGCATGTGTGGGTATTTGTGTGCAAAGAAGGCAATCCCTTCGTGCATCTGCTCGGTAACCGAACGGTGGCGATGACAATAGGCAGGGTTGAAGGTGCGGTTGTTGCAATATGTACATCCGCCTGTGCCCTTACTGCCGTCGCGATTGGGGCAGGTGAAACCTCCGTCAATGGAGATTTTCTGCACCTTGAAATCAAAGTTTCGGCGCATATATCCTCCAAAGTCATTAAAATAAAAACGCTCCTCGCTATTCATGTTCGGATAATAAATCACATATTCGTCGGCAAAGTTACAGGAATTTAAGTTGTTCGCCAACAATTCTCATTTTTTAGTTGTATCTTCGCCGAAAGAAAAATTAAACACTCCATAAATGAAAAAGTTACTATTGGTTTTACTCTCCTTTGCAGCGGTGACGGCAGGTTACGCCAAAGGACGCGACATTCAACTTAAAGAGGTTGTAAACGGCACTTATAGCGCAAGAAGTTTCTCGGGAATACATCCTATGAACGACGGCGAACATTTTGCCAAGATGAGCAGCGACCGCAAGATGGTGCTCAGTTACTCATTTAAAAGCGGAGAAGTTATCGACACTCTCTTCGATGTGAACACAGCCCGTGGCTGCGACTTCAAGAGAATCGACGGCTTCATCTTCTCACCCGACGAGGCTCGTATGCTCATACAGACACGTACCAACCGCATCTATCGTCGCTCGTTCACAGCCGACTATCATGTATTCTCTCGCAAGAACAACAAGTTGCAACCCCTCTCAGCAAATGGACCTCAGCAAGAGCCCATCTTCTCGCCCGATGGAACAATGATTGCCTTTGCCCGCGAGAACAACATCTTCCTTGTGAAATTGCTCTTCAATAGTAGCGAATCGCAGGTGACAACCGATGGCAAATATGGCGAAATTATCAATGGTCTCCCCGATTGGGTTTACGAAGAGGAGTTTGCTACCAGCCGTTCGTTCGACTTTAGTGCCGACAGCAAAATGTTGGCCTACATACGTTACGACGAGAGCAAAGTGATGAACTACGACATGCCTATGTACATCCCCACAGGCAGTGGCAACCATGAATATGACGACTACACACGTCCTTACAGCTACAAATATCCTGTGGCAGGAGCGCAGAACTCTACTGTAACAGTGCACTCTTTTGATATCAAGAGCCGTGTTACACGCAAACTCGCTCTCCCCATCGACAGCACATATTATATTCCTCGCATAGAGTTTACCCAAGACCCCGATTTTCTTGCGGTGATGACTCTTAACCGCCGACAGAACCAGCTTGATATTTTCCAGGCCAACCCCCTCTCAGGTGTGTGCAAACGCATTCTGCGCGAGGAGTGTTCCGAATATGTGAACGAGCCCACATATCAGCAGCTTACATTCTACAAGAACCACTTCATCATGCCCAGCGAGCGCGATGGAAACAACCATCTTTACCTCTACACCATAGGTGGTAATCTTGTGAAGCAGCTTACCAAAGGCGACTACGACGTGAGCGAGTTTCTTGGTTGGAACGAGGAGAAAGGCATTCTTTACTATTCAAGCAACGAGGGTAACCCCACACAGACAGCTGTCTACAAAGTGGATGCGAAAAACAAAAAGAGCTGCATCACTCAGAAAGAGGGAACAAACAGCGCAGTTTTCAGCAAGGGTATGAAATATTTCGTGAATACTTATCAGAATCTAACAACTCCTCCCGTAGTTACACTCAACGACAATAATGGTAAAAAACTTGCTACCATCCTCGACAACAAAGAACTTCTCGACAACCTCAGCAACATCAACATTGGCCAGAAAGAGATTTTCACCTTTACCACAAGCGACGGCGTGAAACTTTATGGATGGATGATTAAGCCGGTCGATTTTGACAAGAATAAGAAATATCCTGTTGTGATGCATCAGTACAGTGGCCCCTACTCGCAGAAGGTTAAAGACACTTGGGCAATAGGACAGTATGGTGGCGGTCTCTTTGAGAGTTATATGGCAAGCAACGGCTTTATCATGGTGTGTGTCGATGGTCGCGGAACAGCAGGTCGCGGAACCAAGTTTGGCAAGTGCACATATATGTCATTGGGAGAGTATGAGTCGAAAGACCAGGTAGAAGCTGCCAAATATCTTGGCTCTCTGCCTTACGTAGATAAAGACAATATTGCTATTTGGGGCTGGAGCTTCGGTGGATACACCACTCTCATGTCCATGAGCGAGGGTACACCTGTCTTTAAGGCGGGCGTTGCTATTGCTGCTCCCACCGATTGGCGATTCTACGACACTGTTTACACAGAGCGTTACATGCGTACTCCTAAAGAGAATAAGGATGGATATGACAAGAGTTCGGCTATTTTGAATGTTGACAAACTGCATGGAAATTTGCTGCTTATTCATGGAACTGCCGACGACAATGTGCATTTCCGCAACATGACACGTTACATACATGCACTTACTCAGGCAGGCAAACAGTTCCGCACAGCTATCTATCCCGACAGTAACCACAGCATATATTTTGGCTCGAATACTCGTCGTCAGATGTTTGAGATGATAACAAACTTCTTCTTCGAGAATCTGAAAAAGTAATATCAATAAAAAAACTCAGGCATTGATGCCTGAGTTTTTTTATTGAATGATTGTCTGTTACTTTACTTTTTGAAGTATCTGTTGTACAATCCCTCGAAACCTTTTCCGTGACGAGCCTCGTCCTTTGCCATTTCGTGAACTGTATCGTGGATAGCGTCGAGGTCGACTTGCTTAGCACGCTTTGCAATCCTGAATTTGTCGGCACATGCACCCGACTCGGCGTTCATGCGTTTCTCGAGGTTGGTCTTTGTGTCCCAAACAACGTCGCCCAAAAGTTCTGCAAATTTTGCAGCATGCTCAGCCTCTTCCCATGCGTAACGTTTGAATGCCTCGGCAATTTCGGGGTAGCCTTCGCGGTCGGCCTGACGGCTCATAGCAAGGTACATTCCCACCTCGGTGCACTCGCCCATGAAGTGTGCGTTGAGGTCTTTAATCATTTCGTCGTCGCAACCTTTGGCAACACCAATCACGTGCTCCGAAACAAACTCCAAGTTACCTTCTACAAGTTCGTTGAATTTATTGGCAGGAACTCTACACTGAGGACATTTCTCGGGAGCTGTATCACCTTCATGAACATAACCGCATACTGAACAAATAAACTTTTTCATAATAATATCAATTTTAGTGGTTTATACTTATTTATTTTTACAATTCTTACAAATTCCTTTTACATACAACTGCACTTCGTCTGCCTCGAAATCTTCAAGTTTTGCAACGAACGAGGCAACCTCTTCGGGCATTGGCATGTCAATAATCTTTTTACAATTGCGACACATCAGGTGAACGTGCATCTCTACATTTCCGTCGAAGCAGCGAAATGTGTCGTCTATTGTGAGCATCATCACTAAGTTGTGCTCTACAAGCAACTTCAGGGTATTATAGACGGTTGTCAATGAGAGTGAACCTACCTCGTCGCGCAATGCTTCGTACACCACTTCGGCTGTTGGATGTATGGGGTTCTCACGCATGAATCCCAGAATGGCGATGCGCTGTGCTGTCGCGCGTATTCCGGCATTTTCAAGCTCGGCCTTAAGTTCTTTATTTGTGTACGCTTTCATTGTCTTTATTTCTAAATCCATTGCAAATTTAAAATGATTTTAAATACTGTGCAAATTTTCTTGCACTTTTTTTTGTTTTTTTTTTGCAATAAGGCAATTTTGTAAGAAATTTGCAAAGTAGGAACAAATTACACCTTATTAATAT
Organism: Bacteroidaceae bacterium; assembly: GCA_045661205.1. Lineage (GTDB taxonomy): Bacteria > Bacteroidota > Bacteroidia > Bacteroidales > Bacteroidaceae > HGM04593. The sequence continues at coordinate 51,627 of JAZRFE010000003.1, forward strand.
AATATAACCATGAGTTACGGCTTTATAAAAGTTGCAGCAGCAATACCCTCGTTAAAGGTTGCCGATTGCACATATAATGTGGAACAGATGCTTCCCCTCATTGCAGAGGCAGAGAAAAACAGTGTGGAGATTATTCTTTTTCCTGAATTGGGAATAACCTCTTACAGTTGTGGCGACCTTTTCTTGCAGCCTATGCTGTTGAAGGGTGCCGAAAATGCTCTTGCTACACTGCTCTCTTCCACCAAGATGTGCGATACTATTATTATCGTCGGTATGCCAGTTGTCTGTGGTTCATTACTGCTCGACTGTGCTGTTGTTGCGTGGCGAGGAGAAATTGTAGGAGTCGTGCCCAAAAGATATATATGCAACCACCATGGATGCGCCGAGAAAAGATGGTTTACTTCGTCAAAAGCTCTGCCTGTCAATGCCCAGGTGATATTGTGTGGTCAAAGGATTGCGGTGTATGAAAATCAATTGTTCCGTACGCCCGACTATGCTTTTGCAATAGCGATGGGCGAAGATTTCGATGCTCCCGTTTCTCGTGCTTCGATATTGGCGACTAAGGGTGCAGAACTTATATTTGTTCCTGCTGCAAGCAGTGAGACTGCCGGAAAATATGACTCGCTTGTAGCGGCATGCAAACAGGAGAGCGCGCGCTCGATAAGTGGATGTGTATATTCGAGCTGTGGCTATGGCGAGTCGTCGGGTGATACTGTTTTTGGCGGAAATGCTTTCGTGGTCGAGAATGGCAAAATGATAAATAGAAATGAACGTTTCTCTATGGAGGGCGGACTTGTAGTCTCCGAGGTTGATGTGGAGAAACTCCGTTTCCGTCGTTTGAGCAATACTACTTTCGGCGAGATAAGCGAAGAGAGTAAGGAATTTGAAGTTCATGAAATTTTCATCAATAAAAATGCAAATGCTCTTGCGCAACTTACAAGGGAGGTTTGCCCCACTCCGTTTATTCCCCAAGGTGCAGAACTTGCCGAACGCTGTCAGGAGATTTTTAATATACAGGCGGCAGGCCTTGCCAAACGTATACAGCACACGCATGCTGCAACATGTGTGATTGGAATTTCGGGAGGTCTCGACTCGACGCTTGCATTGCTTGTTGCTGTTCGTGCCTTCGACTTTCTTAAGAAAGATCATAAGGATATTGTTGCTGTCACAATGCCCGGTTTTGGAACTACCGACCGCACATATAACAATGCTCTTGAGCTTATGAAAAGTCTAGGTACCACCATCCGCGAAATTTCCATTAAAGAGGCGTGTTTGCAGCATTTCAAGGATATTGGTCATGATGTAAACTCTCACGATGTTACATACGAAAATTCGCAGGCGCGCGAACGTACGCAGATTCTTATGGATATAGCCAATCAGACTAATGGTCTTGTGGTCGGTACTGGCGACCTCTCGGAGCTGGCTCTTGGATGGGCAACATACAATGGCGACCATATGAGTATGTACGGAGTGAATGCGTCTGTTCCTAAGACTCTTATCAGATATATTGTCAAGCAGATTGCCGAAAGCAGTAACGACGAAACAATACGCACCACTCTGCTCGATATTGTTGAGACTCCCATCTCTCCCGAACTTATCCCTGCCGACGAACAGGGTAACATCAAACAAAAGACCGAAGACCTTGTGGGCCCTTACGAATTGCATGATTTCTTCTTGTATCATATAGTTTGCAACGGTTTCACTCCCTCGAAAATTTTCTATATGGCTTTGCAGGCCTTCGACGGTCTCTATGACAGAGAGACCATTAAGAAATGGCTTACTACTTTCTGTCGCCGTTTCTTTGTACAGCAGTTCAAGCGCTCATGTATGGCCGATGGTCCCAAAGTAGGAAATTGTAGTCTTAGTCCTCGCGGTGACTGGAAGATGCCTACCGACGCATGCAGTGCCTTGTGGCTTGCCGAGTGTGACGCTCTTTAGGCAACTTTAATGATAAAAAATATGTTTTGGTGACAACTTGGCGCAAATGATGCCATTTTGTCACCAAAAAACATATTGGCCTACTCTTTGTTCATACTCCATTGAAAGGAGATTAAAATATGGACTTCAAAAAATTTACAATCAAAGCACAGGAGACTATTCAGTCGGCAATCAGCCGAGTGCAGTCGTTGGGACAGCAGGCAATAGAGCCTGTACATGTTCTTAATGCAATAATGAATGTAGGCGAGCAGGTGGCAATGTTTCTTCTGCATAAGACAGGGGCGAACATTCAGTTGATAAAGGAGCAGGCCGAGAAAGTCGAAAGGGGTCTTCCGAAGGTTTCCGGTGGTGAGCCTTACCTCAGTCGCGAAAGCAACGAGGTGTTTACCAAAGCTGCCGATTATGCCAAACAGCAAGGTGATGAATTTGTTTCGTTAGAGCCGCTTTTTCTTGCGTTGCTCACAGTGAACAGCTCTGCTTCAAAAATACTCAAGGAGGCCGGCGTGGGCGAAAAGGAACTGCGTGCTGCCATTGTCGAACTGCGCAAGGGCGAGAAGGTTACATCGCAGACTGCCGAGGAGAGCTATCAGTCACTCAGTAAGTATGCAATAAATTTGAACGATGCTGCGCGAAACGGCAAACTAGACCCTGTTATCGGTCGCGACGATGAAATTCGTCGCATATTGCAGATACTCAGCCGACGCACAAAAAACAATCCTATACTCATAGGTGAGCCGGGAACGGGAAAAACTGCTATTGTCGAAGGGCTTGCCCACCGTATCGTGCGTGGCGATGTTCCCGAGAATTTGCGCGACAAGCAGATATATTCGCTTGACATGGGTGCTCTTGTTGCCGGCGCAAAATATAAAGGTGAATTCGAGGAGCGTTTGAAGGCGGTAGTCAATGAGGTGCTGAAATCCGAGGGTAACATCATACTTTTCATCGACGAGATACACACGCTTGTTGGTGCGGGTAAAAGTGAGGGTGCCATGGATGCGGCAAATATTCTGAAACCTGTGCTTGCGCGAGGCGAATTGCGTTCGATAGGTGCCACCACTCTCGATGAGTATCAGAAATATTTCGAGAAGGATAAGGCTCTTGAACGTCGATTTCAGTCGGTGATGGTGAACGAGCCTGACAAGATGAGTACGATATCTATTCTTCGAGGTTTGAAAGAGCGTTACGAAAATCATCATAAGGTTGGTATTCAGGATGATGCGCTTATTGCAGCCGTTAATCTGAGTGACAGATATATTACCGAGCGTTTCTTGCCCGACAAGGCCATCGACCTTGTGGATGAGGCGGCTGCCAAGCTACGTATGGAGCGTAACTCCCTGCCCGAGGAGCTTGACGAGATTTCGCGTCACATTAAGCAACTTGAGATTGAGCGTGAGGCTATAAAACGTGAAAATGACGAGAACAAGCTCAAACAGTTGGGCGAGGAGATTGCCGAACTAAAGGAGCAGGAGCAGGGACAACGCGCAAAGTGGCAGCACGAAAAGGAGCTTGCCAACCAGATACAAAGCGACAAGCAGTTGATAGAAGAACTTAAACATCAGGCTGATAAGGCCGAGCGTGAGGGTAATTATGGTCTTGTTGCCGAGATTCGTTACGGTAAATTGAAAGAGCTTAACGACAGGATTGCTGCTACCGAAAAGATTCTTCACGAGACTCAGGATGGAAATGCCATGATAAAAGAGGTGGTGACAGCCGAGGATATTGCCGATGTTGTTTCGCGCTGGACAGGTATTCCTGTAAGCAAAATGATGCAGAGCGAGAGTATTAAATTGCTGACGCTCGAAGAGGAGCTTCACAAGCGTGTCATCGGTCAGGAAGAGGCTATTACAGCTGTGAGCGATGCGGTTCGTCGCAGTCGTGCGGGGCTTCAAGATCCTAAACGTCCCATCGGTTCGTTCATCTTCTTGGGTACAACGGGTGTGGGAAAAACTGAATTGGCGAAGGCTCTTGCTGCCTACCTCTTTAATGACGACACTATGATGACACGAATAGATATGAGTGAGTATCAAGAAAAGTTCTCTGTTGCGCGTCTGATAGGAGCGCCTCCGGGGTATGTGGGCTATGACGAGGGTGGACAGCTTACCGAGGCTGTGAGACGAAAACCCTACTCTGTCGTGCTTTTCGATGAGATAGAAAAGGCTCACCCCGATGTGTTTAATATTCTCTTGCAGGTGCTTGACGATGGCCGCCTGACCGACAACAAAGGTCGTGTAGTGAACTTCAAGAATACGATTATCATCATGACAAGCAATCTTGGCAGTGGCTACATTCAGGAGCAATTCGAGAAGATTAACGACGGTAATCGCGATGCGGTCATCGAAGAGACAAAAGCGCAATTGATGGAGATGCTGAAAAAGACCATTCGTCCCGAGTTCCTTAATAGAATTGATGAGACAATAATGTTTACGCCGTTGAATAAAAATGAGATAGAGCAGATTGTGCGTTTGCAGGTAGCGGAAATTTCTGATCGTTTGAGCGAGAATGGTGTTTCTCTTCGTGTTACCGATGAGGCGATAGCTGCGCTTGCTTCGGCAGGGTTCGACCCGCAGTTTGGTGCACGACCTATAAAGAGGGCTATTCAGCGTTATTTGCTGAACGACTTGTCGAAGCAGTTGATTGCCGGCAGTGTCAATCGTGAGCATCCCGTCACTGTTGATAGTGATAATGGACAATTGGTATTCAGTAATTGAATATAAAGTAAGTAAAATATAAAAAGCCGTCGTAATGACGGCTTTTTATATTTTTAGCATTGTGAGTGCTACTTCTGCTTGGCTATTAAGCCTCAGCAGCGGGCTCTGTTGTCTCCTCTGCGTTCTCAGCAGCTGCAGCAGCCTCAGCCTCTGCCTTTGCCAATGCCTCAGCAGCCTTCTTGTCAGCTACCTTCTTTGCAATAGCGGCGTTAGCCTCTTTCTCTGCCTCAAGACGAGCTTTCTTCAACTCAGCCAATGCCTGTGCATCTTTTGTTTTGATGCTGTTGAGTGCATTAACTTTGTTGTTCTTCCAAGCCTCGAATTTAGCCTGAGCAGCAGCCTCGTCGAATGCACCTTTCTTAACACCACCCTGCAAGTGCTTCATCATGTAAACGCCTTCGCGTGACAAGATGCTACGTACAGTGTCAGTGGGCTGAGCACCGTTGTTTACCCAGTACAAAGCGCGCTCGAAGTTGATATCAACTGTAGCGGGGTTAGTGTTGGGGTTGTAAGTACCGATTTTCTCAGTAAACTTTCCATCACGTGGAGATCTCGAATCTGCAATTACAATTGAGTAGAATGCGTAGTGTTTACGACCTCTTCTCTGCAATCTAATTTTTGTTGCCATTTGTTTAATTATTAATGGGTTAATGATTTGAGTTAGCTAATATCTCGTATTAGCGGTGCAAAGGTAATACTTTTTTTCCTATCAACAAAGTCTAAATGGATAATATTCTATACTGTTTTTGTTCTAAAGGTGCTATTTCTCCTGCTCGTTCAATTTAAACAGATTTGATTTATATTATTTAAATAAAATAATATATATTTGCAAAATGAAATATTGTGGATGTTCGAAAACACATAATTAAACCTTATTTTATATGAAAAAATTTTTACTTTCTCTAATGTTGTTGTCGGCGATGCTGTTACCCGGTGTTGCGCAACAGCGTACGGAAGCCGAGGCAGCGGCTATTGCCAAAGCTTTCATGCAGAACAATGGTTGTGATTTTACAGTGACCAAGTCTTCTAAAATCAAAAAAATTCGTGCAGAGAAGGCAGGAGAAATCACACCCTACTACATTTTCAATGACACACAAAATGCAGGTTTTGTCATTGTTGGTGGTCAGGAGGGAATGAGCGACATTCTTGCTTATTCTGACGACGAGTGTTTCAATGTAGACAACATGCCCCCTTCGGCAGAAGCATGGCTCAATTTTTATGCCGAGGTTGCAAAGAAGGCTGCGGACTACCCCGAGGAGTCAAAGGCTGAGAAAAGAGCTGCTGCAAAAGCATTCTTGAACAGTAATTTTGCTGTTCGCAAAAGTGTAAATCCTTTGCTCGGTCAGATTAAGTTCAACCAGGGCGGGCCTTACAATAACCAGTGTCCTGAATTGACAATTGAGACAATTAATAACGGCCAGTCATCAGTGAGGACTGCGCGTGGTGTGGTTGGTTGTTCGGCAACTGCGTTCGGAATGATTTTGAGATATTGGAAATATCCCGAAAAGTCCAATGGTTATGTAAGCTACAATTTTAACTACGACTCTATTGTAAATAAAGACGCAGAAGGAAAGAATGTAACTCGTTCTTTCCATGTTGAGTTTGACTTCGATTCAGTGGGTGCTTACGACTGGGATAACATTCTCCCCACATACAAGGGCGGAACAAAATACAATGACGTTCAGGCTGCTGCCGTTTCCAAACTTCTTGCTCATTGTGGTGCTGCTCTTGGTGCAGGTTACAGTCACGGCGGTACAGGTGCTGTTACCGATGGACACAAGTATGCTACATACTTTGGATACGACTCAAAAATATCTTCTATTCCCTGCCATGAATACATCAGCAGTATTTCCAGAGCAAACGAATTGAAAGCAAAGCTTGCCGATGAGTTGAGCCAGGGTCGCCCAATGCTTGGTAAAGGTAGTAATGATGCTGACAGTTATAATGGCCACGCATACGTTGTCGATGGTTTTGATATGAACGGTCTCTTCCACTTCAACCTTGGTTGGGACGGTAGTAGCAACGGTTATTACGAGGTTGCTCCTGTCCCTGCTGATGCAGCATTTGCACACAGCATGACTGTTTACATCAATATTCACCCCATTGGCCGTCTCACTCCCACCGAGCCTACACGTCGTCTTGTCTTTGAAACTGGTTACGGTAGTTGGAACAAGAAAGCCACAAGCGTAAAGAATGCATGGAAAGCACTTGATACTGACAGCAAATATGGCGAGAGTATGATATGTATTGCAACACTTGATACAAAAGAGGCTGCTGATGCTTATCTTCCCGGTCTTGGCAATGTTCAGGGTGTTATCATCGACCGTTGCGACACACTCACTGGAACAATTTCGTCTAATGCGATGACTGCTGCATACGAGTCTCGAGTGAACGTTGCAGCTCCTGCAATGATTGACGTAGATGCTATGTACACATCGGACAGCACAATGATTGCAACTGTAAATACAGAGTTCAACAAGTCTTTTGCTGATGCCGACTATAGAATTGCATTTGTATATACCGAGGATAATGTAAAAATAGATGGTACAATCTACAACTACATTGCACGTGGTATATATCCCAACAGCGGGGGCTACACAGACTGTTTCCCTGCAAATATCGAGGCTGACGAGGCATTTACTTATGAGAAGGAGATTCCTCTCCCCGCATCTGTTTCTAATACTAATAACGTGACACTCATTGTGATGCTTATAGACGGAAAGACAGGTGCTATCGTAAATGCAAACACTCTCGATCTCAAACAGGTGAACACATGGAAGAGCAATCACATGCCCGCATATTACGACGAGGGTTCTTTGCTTGGCGAGACATCTACAATGGAGGTATACGATTTTGATGAAGCGAAGAACCGCATGAAGTTCCCCATTAAGGTAAATAACCCTTGGTATCAGACAATGCCCATTGAGGTTATTGCCGAGGCAGTAGAGCTTGCCGAGAATGCAAACTTTGAGCTGAAAGACCGTAAGGCGGGACTTGAAGGTGCATCTACTCAGGTATACGGCATCCCTGCCCTTTCTGTGGATAGCACAATGATGCTCTACCTTAATATTACTGATAAGTTCCAGAGCTCTGAGTCATCTATTAAGCTTACCCTCAGACAGAACAAAAAGAAAATCGCCGAGCAGATTGTAAACTTCGGCTTCATCAAGTCTATTGACGGTGTAAACCCCTACACAGTACGCATCAAGGGTACTCTCGAGAATCTCGTTCCCGTTGAGGCAATAGATACCATGACAACCATCACACTCGGTGGTCGCATCTGCGGTAAGGATATTATGTTTGTTCGCGACAGTCTCAACCTCGACGTGCTCGACTTGAGAGAGGCAAGAATTGTTGCAGGCCCCGGCGAATATTACGCAAACTACACAACTGTTGATGATATTGTTGGTATGCGACTCTTCCAGAATATGAACGTGAAGAAGATTGTTCTCCCCGCAACAGCAACAGTTATCGAGAACTACGCATTCAACAACAACAAAGTTGTCGAGGAGGTAGTTATCGGCAAGTGTGTTACAAGCATCGGTAGCAACGCATTCTACAAGTGTGCTGCAATGAAGAAAATTATTATCCCCGCAAGCGTTACA
>JAZRFE010000004.1:0-20275 GCA_045661205.1 Bacteroidaceae bacterium
GTCAGAAATTTCAACCTTTTCATAGGTCCACTCCGAGCCCTCGAACCTATCTACTGCCGAGTGCCAGGGAACAACATTGTAATCGCCTGCACAATGTATTCCCCATCGGGCTCCGGGAGTGTTTACTATATTGTAACACTCTATGGTGAAGCCGTTGTTTCGCGCAACATATAAAGTGGCGGGTGCTTTAGCTGTAGAAAACCTACTTCCGTTATCCTCTTCATTCTGCACATAGCGACCGGTGTAAATATTTTGTATATTCCATCCGTCACCATTTTTTATGAATTTCCACAATTGACGGCAATCACCATCTCTCTTTGCCATGCAATAGAGCTCGTTAAGACCGTAATCCTCGGCCATCATTGCATCTTCCCTAAAGGTGTTTACCAAACGATAAACTGCCCCATCCTCAGGGAAAATTTGAGCTTGCAACGGCATACCCGTTGCAAGCATCAAAAACAGTAAATTTAATAACTTTCTCATTATTATTTCACATATCATTAGTGTCCAATAAAAATTAGACGAGTTAATAATTAATCAATTAGTCTTATCAAATAGGTCTCGCAAGTGAGTTCTATTTAGATTAGTCGATTGAAGGAGGTACAGCATCGTCGGCAGCTCCCCATGCTTTATTGGGTTTGTCGCCCATAATAAGCACAAGTTTAGCACCATTCTTTATATCATCGTGGCTGAACCAAGGTTTGTTCCACTCCTGTCCATTGAGTGTAGCCGACTGGATATATTTATTTTCTTCCGAAGCGTTTACAGCCTCAATCTCGAATACCTTACCGCCACTCAAAGTGATTTTTGCATTAGTAAACAGCGGGCTACCTATATTATACGAAGCCGAACCGGGTGTTACAGGGTAGAAACCCAATGAAGAGAACACCACAAAAGAGGTCATACCGCCACCGTCTTCATCGCCGGGAATACCCATGAGGTCGTTGCGGAACCATGTCTTCAACATCTGACGTATGCGTTTCTGGGTTTTCCAGGGAGCACCAGCGTAGTTGTAGAGATAAGGGATGTGCAATGAAGGCTCGTTAGCCATAGAGAACTGACCAACGTTACCTGTGTGGTCGGGCAACTGTGAATAGAATGCAAACTTACTTGTTCCCAAAGGCTCGCTGAAAGTGTGGTCGAGGTTAGCAACGAACTTCTCTTTTCCACCCATCAACGCTACAAGGTCGGCAACATTGTGGGGAACATCCCAACGATATACCCAACCGTTGTTCTCGCCATAAAACTCGCGTGCACCCATGCCGCCTGAGAAGCGGTAGTCGAAAGGCTCTATCCAATTGCCATCCTTGTCTTTGGGATGGAAGAAGGCTGTCTCGGGGTGGAATACATTGCGGTAGTTGCGCGCGCAATTCAGATAATATGCAGCCTCGTCATCCTTACCCAATGCCTTTGCTAACAGATGGAGACACCACTGGTCGTAGGCTGTACCCAAGGTAACAGCAATAGGCTGTCGTTTCTCCCAGGGGGTTACATTGGGGTCGTTCTCTTCCTCTCCCTGACGCAATGCAGGGATATATCCATTCTCGCGATAGAAGTTGTCAATCCATCCGGCAGGTGCTGAACACCAAGGTGCAAGTGTCTTTTCTTCTATACCCTTGCGGCAAGCCTCATAAGCCTTTGCATAGTCTACTTTAAGACCCTTTGCCAACGCATCGGCAACGGTAACCACAGCGTGGTTTGAATTCATACGACGTGTGTCACCAATAACCTCGGGGAAAGTGGGCATCCACATATTGCCCATCTGCTCTGCCATGCGCAGATAAGAGTCGATTATATACTCCTCGATATCTTTGTCGATGAGCAGACGAAGGGGGTGTGCTGCACGATAGGTATCCCAAATCCAATCGTCGGTATAGAAGGGGACACCATTATCCTCGTGCACCTTTCCATCGAAAGCACTGAAGTAACGGCCATCCTCGCTCATGCAGATAGGACGCTCGAAGGTGCGATAGTATGATGAATAGAGTACTGTTTTCTCGTCCTCTGTTCCACCCTGCACTGCGATGCGTGAAAGAGCGCGGTTCCATACATCACGACCTACTTTGGCAAGTGCTGCAACGTCGTAGTCTTTCTGCTCGCGTTCAAGGTTCTTCTTAGCCTGTTCGCAGCTGATGAAAGAGATACCGTAACGCAAGTTCACCTGCTTGGTACCATCGGCGAAACGCCATACTGCGCAAGCGTTCTCACCCTCTACATCACTTTTGTTTACCAGTTTATTGTCCTCGAGAATACCTACTTCGATAGGTGCCTGCTCGGGTTCAATGTAGAGATAGACGTTAGTATTGTTGCTCAGACGCTGATGACCGCTGATGGCCTTTGCATCGGCGTGCATAGCACCCTTTTTGCTGTTCAACATCACATACACAGGTTTGTCTGCGCTGCGGAACTCTATGTTGTAGATAGCCGATTGATGAGACAAGGCATATTTAACTGCCATATTGTTGTCATCAAGCTCCATTTCGAAAGAATAGGGAGTGAGCTTCTCGTTGTCATAGGTGTAAGAGCGTGTACTTCTAAGTTCCTCGCCCTGATAAGGGGTCAGTCGGAATGCCGAACGCTCGCGGTGGTTGGTAACCACAATAGGCAGTCCGTTCACTCGCTCTGACGTGTAGTCGCCACGTTCGGGATAAACACGCAGCATACTGTTAGGTAACTGAACAGTGGGGAAGGTGGGAACCAGCAGATGACTAACGTTTCCTATATAAGGATTCACATAGTCTACATACTCCTTTTGGTTCTTGCAACCGCAAGCGCAAAAGAGCGATGCGACAGCCAAAAAAACCAAAAAATTCTTGATTTTATTCATACATTAAAAAGATTAGACGAATTCAACTGAGTTTGTAAGTTGAATTCTAATTTATTAATAATAAATGCCTCGTTTGGTGCGAGATAACCACGCTCTGTCACAAACTTATCGGTTATTTCCCACAAAGAATAGTACGATTTACAAAAATAAAAATAAATTTTTAATTTTTTCGCTATTTCCCAATGTTTTACAAATTCTTTTACATTGATTGCAACGCTTCAACGCCCCATACGACATAAACAATAAAAGGCTGCCGAATTTTCGGCAGCCTTTTGTCGGTTATATCTTTATAAGACTATTAAGCCTCGTTGCGGGGACGACGGGGACGACGCTCACGCTCCACATAACCTTCGGGCTTCTCGAGAAGCACGCGGCGTGAAAGTTTGAACTTACCTGTCTTGGGGTCAATCTCAAGCAATTTAACCTTAATCTTGTCACCCTCGGCAATACCAGCCTCTTCGATTGTCTCGAAACGTTTCCAATCAATCTCGGAGATGTGCAAAAGACCATCCTTTCCGGGCATGAACTCTACGAATGCGCCGTAGGGCATCACGCTGCGTACAACACCCTCGTAAACCTCGCCGACCTCGGGAATTGCAACGATAGCTTTGATCTTTGACACTGCTGCCTCGATGCTTGCTGCGTTTGATGCTGCAATCTCGATAACACCCTCGCCATCAACCTCCTCGATAGAAATAGTAGCACCTGTCTCCTCCTGCATACCCTGAATAATCTTTCCGCCCGGGCCGATAACAGCACCGATGAACTCCTTGGGAATGCGCATTGTCTCGATGCGAGGAGCGTGAGGTTTCATATCTGCGCGAGGCTCTGCGATGCACTCGGTAATTTTGCCGAGGATGTGCATACGACCCTCACGTGCCTGATTCAACGCCTTCTCGAGAATCTCGAATGAGAGGCCGTCTACCTTAATATCCATCTGAGTAGCTGTAATTCCGTCAACGGTACCTGTTACCTTGAAGTCCATGTCGCCAAGGTGGTCCTCGTCACCGAGAATATCGCTGAGGACAGCATATTTCTCCTCGCCGGCATTCTTGATGAGACCCATCGCGATACCAGACACAGGCTTGTTGATTTTAACACCGGCATCCATAAGAGCAAGTGTACCTGCACATACAGTAGCCATTGATGATGAGCCGTTAGACTCAAGGATATCTGAAACTACGCGAACGCAGTAGGGATAATCGGCGGGAACCATGTTCTTGAGAGCACGGCAAGCAAGGTTACCGTGACCAATCTCGCGACGGCCTACACCACGCTGGGGACGAGCCTCACCTGTTGAGAAGGGAGGGAAGTTGTAGTGCAACAGGAAACGGTCGGTACCCTGTGTCATTACATCGTCGATAATCTTCTCGTCACGTTTTGTACCAAGTGTAACAGATGTCAAAGACTGTGTTTCACCACGTGTGAAGATAGCCGAGCCGTGAGGGCCGGGAAGATAACCTACCTCGCACCAGATGGGGCGAATCTCGGTTGTTGAACGGCCGTCGAGACGCTTACCCTCGTCGAGGATGCAGCGGCGCATAGCCTCTTTCTCAACATCGTGGTAATAACGGTCGATGAGCGCACCAATCTCTGCAAGTTCCTCCTCGGTGTACTGCGCCTTGAACTCCTCTTTGATAGCATCGAAAGCCTCGGCACGCTGATGCTTGTCGCGGTTGCCGCTTGCAGCAATCTCGTAAGCCTTTGCGTAGCATGCCTCGTGAACCTTTGCGCGAAGCTCCTCGTCGTTCACCTCGTGGCAATATTCGCGTTTCACTGTCTTGCCAACCTCTTCCATCAACTCCATCTGAGCCTTGCAATGTACCTTGATAGCCTCGTGAGCCACCTTCATTGCGTTGAGGAGGTCGGTCTCTGATACCTCTTTCATCTCACCCTCAACCATCATGATATTGTCGTATGTAGCGGCAACCATGATATCCATGTCTGCATTTTCGAGCTGAGCAAATGTGGGGTTCACCACGAACTCTCCGTTGATGCGTGCCACACGTACCTCTGAAATAGGGCCTCCGAAAGGAATGTCAGACACAGCAAGAGCAGCAGATGCTGCGAGACCTGCGAGTGCATCGGGCATATCAACGCCATCAGCCGAATAGAGGATGATATTTACATAAACCTCTGCGTGGTAATTATCAGGGAACAACGGACGCAAAGCACGGTCTACCAAACGGCAGGTCAAAATCTCATAGTCCGAAGCCTTACCCTCGCGTTTTGTAAAACCACCGGGGTAACGTCCGAAAGCGGCATATTTCTCTTTATACTCTACCTGTAAAGGCATAAAATCGGTTCCGGGAACTGCATCTTTGGCAGCACACACCGTCGCCAGCAACATTGTGTTACCCAAGCGCAACATCACTGAACCGTCTGCCTGTTTTGCAAGCTTACCGGTCTCCAAAGTGATGACACGTCCGTCGGGTAATGTCACATTTTTTGTAACAACATTCATCATTATTAAATTTTTCTTTATTCCCTAAAATATCTCGCAAAGATATACAATTTTCGACACTTTCCACTATCTTTGCCACACATTTTAAAAAAATAAGCAATTATACTATGAAAAAGCTCATTACAACCATATTTGCAAGTGCAGCAATACTCTTTGTCGCATGCGACGAAACACCGAAGTTCACCATCAGAGGTTCGGTGAGCGAAGCCGACGGGAAAAGCATATATCTGTCACACGTGGGAGTAGACAAAAGTTCCCTTGTCGACTCGGCAAAAATCAAGAGCAACGGAACTTTCGAGTTCAAGCAGCCAAAGCCCGACAGTTACGATTTTTATCGTCTGCAACTCGACAAAAAAGGACGCGCAATAACCGTTGCCATCGACAGCACCGAAAGCATTACTCTCACCATAGACGGTAAGAAATTCGCCGACAGCTACACGATAGAAGGTTCCGAGGAGAGCAACAAAATAAAAGAGATAGCAATGTTGCGCGATGCCCTCGAAAAGCAGATTAACCATTTTCTGCGCGAAGGCGGACTGACACCCGAGGAGACACGCACCACCATTTACAACATCACCAAGGAGTTTAAGGAGAACATTTTCAAGCAGTACATAATGACTACGCCGGACAAGGCAAGCGCATACTACGCACTGTTTATGCAAACAAACGGAATGTATCTGTTCAACCCCAACTCCAACCGTTTCGACAGCAAATGTTTCTCGGCAGTAGCTACAGCACTCAACAACAGATACCCCGAATCGGTGAGAGCAAAAAACATGTACAACATCGCCATGAAAGGCATGCAGAGCACACGCCCCATTGTGCCCGACACCATTGATGCCAAAGAGACAGAACTGACCGCAACAGGCATTTTCGACATCAAGCTACCCAACATCTACGGCGACAGCATCAGTCTCTCATCACTCAAAGGCAAAGTGGTGCTGCTCGACTTTATCACATACAGCGACTTACGCACAAGCGAACACTCGATAGCACTGCGCGAACTGTACGGGATATACAAGGATAAGGGGCTCGAAATATACCAAGTGTCGATGGATGCAAACACCCACTTCTGGAAAACCTCTGCCGACAAGTTGCCATGGATATGCGTACTCGACGGCAGCAGCCTGGCATCGAGCAACGCATTGCTTTACAAAGTGGACAAGCTACCCTCTTATTTCCTTATAAACAAGAATAACGAGATAGTGATGCGCGACGAACAAATAAAAGACCTGCCCGCAGAAATAGAAAAATTGCTCAAAGAATAAAATACACTAACAAAAGAAAAAATATTGCAAATTAGTTGCAAGTTGAATTAAAAGGGACTATATTTGCACCACTGAGAAGGAAATTGATGGGTTCCGGCAAGCAGTTGCCGGAATCCATTGTTTTACTAATTTTTGATAAATATAGATAATGAGTTACATGTCCGAAGAGGGCTACAAAAAATTGTTAGCCGATTTAAAAGAGTTGGAAGGCAAACGCCCCGAAATCGTACGCCAGATAGCCGAAGCACGTGACAAAGGCGACCTTTCGGAGAATGCCGAATACGATGCAGCAAAAGAGGCACAAGGATTGCTCGAAATGAAAATCAACGAGCTGAAGCTGATAATAGCCGACGCGAAAATCATAGACACCAGCAAGCTCAACACCGACAGTGTTCAGGTGCTGACAAAGGTGGAGCTCAAGAATGTTAAGACAGGCGCGACAATGACATACTGCATCGTGCCCGAGAGCGAAGCAAACCTGCGCGAGAGCAAAATCTCTATCAACACCCCCATAGCCAAAGGTCTTTTGGGCAAAAAGGTGGGCGAGACAGCAGAGATTACTATCCCCCAGGGTAAGATTTACCTCGAAATCATTAACATCTCAATCTAATGGCAACGATATTCAGCAAGATAGTCGCCGGGGAAATTCCCAGCTACAAAGTAGCCGAGAACGACAAGTTCTACGCATTCCTCGACATCAACCCCTTGGCCAAGGGACACACATTAGTGATACCCAAGCGCGAGGTGGACTACTTCTTCGACCTTACCGACGAAGAGATAGGCGAAATGCAGATATTTGCCAAGCAGGTGGCAACAGCCATTAAAAAAGCTTTCCCTTGTATAAAGGTAGGCCAGGCAGTGCTGGGACTCGAAGTTCCCCACGCCCACATACATCTTGTTCCCATGCAATCGGAACAGGACATGCTCTTCAGCAACCCCAAGCTGAAACTCACAGCCGAGGAGTTTGCCGAAATAGCTGAAAAAATAAGCAAAGAGATTGTGTGTCGTAATTAATAATTACGGCACATAATTTTAAAAACACAAATCACTCCCACACATCCCGCATTTTTCAACAACAAAAAATCTCCACCATGCGAACAGAAATTTCAAACGTAACAATCGTAAACGAAGGCAAACAGGCCATTGGGTCGGTAGTTATCAACGGAACAAAAATAGTGGAAATATGCACCGATGGTAAAAAGCCTTGTCGCAAAAGCGACAAGGTGATTGACGGCAGCGGCATGTACCTGATACCCGGAGTGATTGACGACCACGTACATTTTCGCGAGCCGGGACTGACCCACAAGGCCAGCATCCTCACCGAGACACGCGCCGCAGCAGCCGGTGGAGTGACATCGTTCATGGAGATGCCCAACACCCGCCCCGCAACAACAACCATAGCCGCGCTTCACGACAAATTCCATCGCGCAGCAAAGGAGAGCCGCATAAACTACTCGTTCTATTTTGGTGCAACAAATGACAACAGTCATCTCTTCGAGAAGCTCAACCCGCACAGAGTATGCGGTATAAAGCTCTTCATGGGTTCGAGTACAGGCAACATGCTCGTCGATGACACCGAGGGGCTCGACCAGGTCTTTTCGAGAGCCAACATGCCCATAGCCGTACACTGCGAGGACACCGACATAATAAACGCCAATGCCGAAAAGTACAAGAAGGAATTTGGTGAGGATGTAGATGTGAAGTACCACCCACTCATACGCAGCGAAGAAGCATGCTACAAATCACTGCAAAGAGCTGTAACTCTTGCCCAAAAGCACGACAAACAACTGCACATTCTGCACATAAGCACAGCACGCGAACTTGAACTGCTGTCGAACAATGCGTTGAGCGAAAAGAAAATCACTGCCGAAGTGACACCCGCCCACCTCATATTCTGCGACAAAGACTACGCCGAGAAGGGAGCACAGATAAAATGCAACCCCGCCATCAAGACACAGAACGACAGAGATGCGCTGCGTGAAGCTCTGCGCAACGGCAAGATAGACATGGTAGGTACCGACCACGCCCCCCACCTTCCCGAAGAGAAGATGGGCGGAGCATTGAAAGCCACATCGGGAATGCCCTCGATGCAGTTCACCCTGCCCGCAATGCTGCGCATGGCAGACGAAGGCATCTTCACCATTGAGCAGATTGTGGAAAAGATGTGCCACGCACCTGCCGACTATTTCAAGATAGACAAACGCGGATATATAAGAAAAGGTTATTATGCCGACCTTGTACTTCTCGCCCCCGACAAACAGTGGACAGTAGAGAAGAAAGATATACTGAGCCTTTGCGGCTGGAGCCCCTTCGAGGGAGAGACCTTCAAGTGGAAAGTATGTGGCACATGGGTAAACGGCGAGTGTGTCTACGAGAATGGCAAAATAAACGACAACATACACGGAAGAGCCTTGAAATTCTCAAGAGAGGTTCAATAAAATGGAGAGAGTACACTTTTGCTACGACGCGGAGCAACTGCTGCCCTACATCGACTGGAGCTACTTTTTCCACGCATGGGGGATAAAGCCGGGCGACCATCAAAACATAGAGGCACAGCAGTTGAAAAACGACGCCATCGCTTTGCTCCACGAAAAGAGCAATATAAAGGTGCAGGCACTCTTTCGACTGTGCAACGCACACAGCGAGGGTGACAATCTGCTACTCGACAGCGAGACACTCCCCCTGCTGCGCCAACAACATACCCACCCCGACACCCCTAACTTGTGCCTTAGCGACTTTGTGTCGCCCATTAAAGACCATGTGGGTATTTTCGCCACAAGTATGCCCGCGACATTCGAGGCAGCACACAGCGACGACCCCTATCTGCACATGCTCACACAAACGCTTGCCGACCGCCTGACCGAGGCTGCCGCATCGCTGCTGCATAGCAATGTGCGCACGAACAAAGAGCTATGGGGTTACTCTCCCGACGAAAAATTTACTCCGCAAGAGCTCAACAGCGAGCCATACCCGGGAATACGTCCGGCAGTGGGCTACCCCTCACTACCCGACCAGACGATAATATTCATCATCGACAAACTGCTCGACCTTTCGCAAATAGGTATCACACTCACCACCAACGGAGCCATGCACCCCCACTCATCGGTGTGCGGACTGATGTTTGCTCACCCCGCAGCAAGATACTTCGGTATTGGCAAGATAAGCGACGAGCAACTTTGCGACTACGCCCACCGACGCGGCATCGCGCCCGAGGATATAAAAAAATTCCTGAGCAAAAACATCTAATTTATATACTCTTTTACCACTCTCGAGACGAAAAGCATTGCAAAAGCAACTATTATTACAATAAAAAAGATATATTTGCAACATAAATGTTGCGAATATAGGCTGCGCTCGTTGAAAATGAAAATGAATTTTCATTCACTCGCTGGCACTATATTTGCATATAAATGTTACAAAAACGGAAATTTAAACTATAAGAACATGAAAAAAATTCTAAGACCCTTTTACATTCTGTATCAATTTATTGCTTGGCCTTTAGCAGGCATTGCCTCAATGCTTACAGGACTTGGCATAAGCCTTTTCGGCAAATATATTCCTATTAAAGGAGGCGACTATTGGCCTGCTGTAATATGGTCAAAATTCATGGTGCGCATATTCCTGTTGCCTATCACAATAAAAGGTCGCGAAAAACTCGACCCTAACAAGAACTACATCTTCATAGCCAACCACCAAGGCTCGTGGGACATCTTCATGATGTTCGGTTACATAGGTCGCAACTTCAAATGGATGATGAAAGACTCACTGCGCAAGATGCCTTTTATTGGAAGAGGATGCTACCACACAGGACACATTTTCGTAAATCGCGAATCGCCCCAAAAAGAGGTCTTTGTAAAAGCTGTAAAGACCTTGAAAAGTGGTACAGCCATGGGTATCTTTGCCGAGGGCACACGTACACGTGACGGCCGTCTGGGCGAGTTCAAGAAAGGTGCATTTGTAATTGCAGACATGACACAGATAGAGGTTGTTCCCATTGCCATTGAGGGTTCTTACAACCTGTTGCCCCCGAAAGCAAGATTCATAAACTGGACACCGCTGAAGCTCACAATCCTCGACCCCATCAAGCCCATAGGCAAAGGCAAAGAGAATGTAGAGTATCTTATGAATGAGTCACGTGCAGCCATCGCAAAGACTCTTGGCGAAGAGTAAATTCGGGAATAAAATCAAATTATACAGCATCGGAACATCACAATGTTTCGATGCTTTTTTATGCAAGAGAGCCGCAACACTTGTTTTTATTGAGCATCAACCGACAACAGTTCTGTCTGCTCGCCGGCAGGTACAAACGGAATATGTTCTTTGTCGCATGCCTCTATCTTCTCCAACGCCTCTTTTGCAGCACGCTGCTGACTCTCACGTTTGGAGAAGCCACAACCCACACCAAAGAGTTGTTGAGCCACATACACTTCGCTTGTGAAATGCTGCCCCTCGGCACTGTTTTTCTCCTCGACAAGACGGAACTCTACGGAGAAACGACGTTTCTGCGAGGTTTCGATAAGAAGGCTCTTGAAATTGGTATTTGAACCTATGATTTGTTCAACATCCACCACCTTACCAAACACACGACTCAGCAGAAACTTCTTGCACATTTCATATCCTCGGTCAATATATATTGCCCCTACAAATGCCTCGAAAGCATTGCCAAAGATGTAGCTATTGTGCTGACGACCTGTGTTGTGCGACACAACGAGCTTGTCGAGCCCTATTTCAAGTGCCACAGCGTTGAGCGTCTCGCGACAGACAAGACTGCTGCGCGACTTTGTAAGAAATCCCTCGCGTTCCTTTTTATAACGCGAATAGAGAAAATCGGAGACCACAGCATCGATGATGGAATCGCCCAAAAATTCGAGGCGTTCGTTGCACATATAACTTTTCTTACCCGAACGCGAGCTGTGCGAACTATGCGTCAGGGCTATATGATAAAAAGATAAATCTTTCGGCAAAAAGCCAAGAATATTATACAATATACGATAAGTCTCCTTATCCTTGCGACGGAAAAGGAGACTTATTTCGTTATATAGTTTCTGTAACACTTGTATATCAGATTTTTTTAAATGCAATACTTGTGTTGTGACCACCAAAGCCGAATGTATTGGATATTGCAACATTGACCACTCTCTCTTGTGCCTTGTTGAAGGTAAAGTTCAAGTTATAGTCAATCTTTTCATCCTCGTCGCCTTCGATGTGGTTGATTGTGGGAGGTACAACATCATTCTTCACTGCAAGCACTGTAAGCACTGCCTCGAGCGCACCGGCACCACCAAGCAAATGACCTGTCATCGACTTTGTAGAGCTGATATTGAGTTTATACGCATGCTCGCCAAAGACAGTTTTAATTGCCGATGTCTCGGCAATATCGCCGGCATAAGTTGATGTACCGTGTGTGTTTATATAGTCTACATCTTCGGGCTTGAGACCTGCCTCTTCTATTGCATACTGCATAACCTTTGCTGCACCGTCGCCATTGGGCAGGGGTGCTGTCATGTGGTAAGCATCGGCTGAAAGTCCTGTACCTGCAAGCTCGGCATATATTTTGGCACCGCGTGCAACAGCATGCTCATACTCTTCGAGTACAAGACACGCACCACCCTCGCCCACTACAAAGCCATCACGGCTCTTGCTGAAAGGACGAGATGCACTCTCGGCCTCCTCGTTTCTTGTAGACAAGGCGTGCATAGAGTTGAAACCGCCGACACCCACATTACATATAGCAGCTTCAGCACCTCCGGCAAGCATCATATCCGCACGACCCAGACGTATCTGATCGAACGCATCGATGATTGCATTTGACGAAGAAGCGCAAGCCGACGTTGTCACATAGTTGGGACCTTTGAGGCCATACTTAATAGACAACATACCCGATGTCATGTCGGTAATCATCTTGGTAATGAGGAAAGGAGTAAAACGAGGGCCGCCATCTTTGTTAAGAACAAATGTGCCGAACTCCTCTTCGAATGAAGTCAATCCGCCTACACCCTCGCCAAAGATTACACCGAAACGATCGAGATTAACCTTCTCCAAATCTACAGCGCAATCGTTCATTGCCTCTATTGCCGCAGCAATACCGTAATGCGAGTGCAAACCTACTTTGCGTACCTCTTTTTTATCCAAATAAGCAGTTGCGTCGAAATTCTTAACCTCGCACGCAAATCGGGTTTTGAACAACGACGCATCAAAATGGGTAATAGGGCCGGCACCGCTTACACCTGCTTTCGCGTTCTCCCACAATGTAGGAACATCGTTACCGAGAGGCGAAACAGCACCAAGACCTGTTACAACAACTCTTCTAAGTTTCATTACGAAACGTAAGAATTAGACAATAAGTATAAAGAGAAATTACTTCTTAGCAACCTCTTCCTCTACAAACTTAACAGCATCACCTACTGTAGAGATTTTCTCTGCAAGATCATCGGGGATAGAGATACCGAACTCGTCCTCAATCTCCATAATAAGCTCTACTGTATCCAAAGAGTCTGCACCGAGGTCATTTGTGAAGCTTGCCTCCATTGTTACTTCTGACTCTGCTACTCCGAATTTCTCAACGATAATGCTTTTTACTCTTGATTCAATTTCTGACATAGTTGTATGTATTTTGTTAGTTTATGTGCACAAAAGTATGATAAATTTCCCAATCTGCCAAGAAAAGTACGAAAAAAGCGCAAACCCATTGCACATTTTTGCGTTTTTGCGCAAATTTTAGCCGTATTGGGAAGAAAATATTTATAAAATCTCTATTTTGTAGGCCGACGGTTCGCGACGGAAGTTGTAATTATTTCTCAACTCCTCGAAAGCAGCGGGATTGCTCTTCAGCAGTTCGGTATCGCACATAGGGTTGTATATTCCGAGAAACGCCTCGCCCTCGCTTGCAGCCCTGACATCGGCCTGCGACGGAGCCGAAAGAGTCGCCGACGGCACTTCACCTTCGTAGCCTATAAAATCGGCAAACTTCTGCAACACAATGTTGCTTGCATTAAGTTTACCCTCGGCCGAATAACCCGCAATATGAGGAGTGGCAATAAAAGAGAGGCCGAGCAGTTCGCAGTTAATTTCGGGTTCTCCCTCCCACACATCGAGTACAATATCCGCCACTCTACCCTCTTTATATGCAGCAAGCAGAGCAGCGTTGTCGGTCACAGAGCCACGCGAAGCATTTATGAAAAGTGGCTTGCGCTGCAACGAAGCAAAGAATGTCTCGCCCGCCAAATGGTAGCTCGGATGTTCGCCTCCACGTGTCAGCGTTGGGTGGAAAGTAACAACGTCACACTCGGCTGCCACCTGCTGCAAAGAGACAAAGCCTGTATCACCGGCAGCCTCGCGGGGAGGGTCATTGAGTAACACACGCATGCCCGCCGCGCTTGCCCAAGCAGCAACGCGGGAACCAATGGCACCTACTCCCACAACTCCCAATGTAAGTTCGTTCAACGAGCGGCCACATTTACGGCACCAAAGATATATTGCCGACTGCACATACTGCAACACTCCGCCGGCGTTACACGCAGGGGCACTTGTCCAGCAGATGCCGCGACTGCGACAATATGCATCGTCGATGTGGTCGTAACCAATGGTAGCGGTACCAATGAAACGCACTGCGCTGCCATCGAGCAGTGCAGCATTGCAGAAAGTACGTGTGCGCACAAACAGTGCATCGGCATCCTTGACATCGGCAGCAGAAATCCCATCGCCCGCCTTTGTAACAACGTCACACCCCATAGATGCGAGCGAAGCCGCGAGATAGGGTATCTTTTCATCCATTACAATCTTCATGGCATATTCACATTTAAGTTCTCTTTTCGAAGCATATACATTCATCGGGAACGAGCAAAAGCCTCGAAACGGACAAATAAATTACAAAATTCAGGACAAAGATAATTAGTTTTTGAGTTTTTTTTGCCAAACTCGCAAAGTTTAGTTAGTTTTGTAGAATATTAGAGTAAAAAAACAACCAAAAACAAGTTTGACCTATGAAAACATTCACACAATTAAGTTGGCCCATATTCAATGAGGCTATTCTTGACTACCATAAGACAGACAATGTAGACACCCCCATACAGAACCCCTATCCTGTAAAAAGCATCGAATACTATCTTTATCTCAAATGCTGGATAGACACCGTACAGTGGCACTTCGAAGATATCATCCGCGACCCTGAGATTGACCCCGCAGAGGCACTCACACTGAAACGCCGCATCGACAAGTCGAACCAGGATCGTACAGACCTCGTGGAGCTTATCGACAGCTACTTCCTTGACATGAACAAGGATATTACTCCCGCTGCCGACGCTACCATTAACACTGAAAGTCCCGCATGGGCAATCGACCGCTACTCTATCCTCGCCCTGAAGATATACCACATGCAGGAAGAGGTAAACCGTGGCAACAAGCAGTGCGAGGCAAAATTGGCTATACTCCTGGAGCAGAAGAAAGACCTCACAACAGCCATCGACGAGCTTCTTGGCGACATTGCAGCAGGCCGCAAATACATGAAGGTGTACCGTCAGATGAAGATGTACAACGACCCCTCGCTCAACCCCGTACTCTATGGTGCAGGCAAAAAATAAGAAAAGCCCCGACACTGTACTCGTTACACGTTTTTCGGCTGTGGGCGACATAGCAATGACAATACCATTGCTCTATTCGCTTGCAAAGACCTACCCCGAAAAAAAGTTCATCTTTGTGAGCCGCGAGAGGTTCGGACAGTTCCTTGTGAACGCGCCCGAAAACCTTCTCTTCGAGGGAGTGGACCTGAACAAATACAAAGGTCTTGGAGGAATATACAGCCTGAAAAAAAGGCTGATGAAGCACAACCCCGACGCGATAGCCGACCTTCACGACGTGTTGCGCACAAAAATCATGCGTCTCTTTCTTAGATTGAGTGGCGTGAAGTGTGCATTCATCGACAAAGGTCGTGCCGAGAAGAGACGCCTTGCACGCAACAAGAACAAGGACACACGTCAGCTGATGAGCACCTTTGAGCGTTACCGCGAAGTATTCGCGAAATTGGGATTGGACTTCACCCCCGACTTTGTCTCAATATTCGGCAAAGGCAAAGGCGACCTTGCCACACTGCAACTGCCCCAGAAAGATGACGAGCAGTGGATAGGTGTTGCACCCTTTGCTCGTCATGGAGGAAAAATCTACCCCATGGAGCGTCTCGAAAAGGTTATAGAAGGGTTGGCTGCAACCCCCAGACTGAAGATATTCTGTTTCGGCAACGGCAAAGAGGAGCAGGAGATAGTCGACAAATGGTGCGCACGCTACGAGAATGTAGTGTCGTTCATAGGCAAGAGCGACTTCCGCGGAGAGCTTACACTCATCAGCAACCTTGAGCTGATGGTGAGCATGGACTCGGCAAACATGCACATCGCATCGCTTGTGAACACCCCTGTTGTATCCATTTGGGGAGCCACCTCGCCACTTGCAGGATTTCTGGGCTGGCGTCAGCAGCAGAGCGACTGCGTGCAGTTACCGCTCGAATGTCGCCCCTGCTCGATATTCGGCAACAAGCCCTGCATGTACGGTGACTACCGTTGCATGCACATCGAGCCGCAGACAGTGATTGATAGAGTCCTTAAGAAGTTGGGAAGATAAATAAAAAGATTGTTACCTTATATATATAATTAAAGGGTGAGCTTGCAAGCTCACCCTTTAATGTTTTATTCGATTACCGCTGCAAATCCACCGTTGCGAGCCATCTTTATGTGAAGCTTTGTACTCTTGTTCACTGACTGTTTCTCCTGACGGTAATCCATAGCCATGCGGTCGGCATTAACACCATCGACAAACGAAGTCATCTGCATAGTCTTGCCTTCGGGAAGAATGTCGAGTGTAACATCAAGCTCACGCCTCTTGTCGTTGGTGATTCCACCGATGAACCACTTGTCACCACGACGCTTCGCCATCACAATGTACTGTCCTGTCTCGGCAGCAAGTACGCGTGTCTCATCCCAGTTCACAGGAACGCTTGTGATGAAGTCGCGGCAATCGGGCCATGCGTCGTAACGGCAGGGGTTGTCCATCAACATCTGCAGGTGGCTCTCAAGCAGAACAAATATAGCCAAATGGTAAGCTTTTGTTCCAACACCCGCGCAGAAGGGGCGATTGCCATGGTGCGATTCGGGCTGGTAGCAAATCATTGGGCCGGGAGTAAAGTCCATAGGACCTGCGGCGCCACGGATAAAGGGAATCCATATACTGTTGCTGGGACGGCAACCACCATTATACTCCATTCCACGAACAGCCTCGTATGTAAGCACGTTGGGGTAACGATACTCCAAACCGCTGGGGTGGAATGCTCCGTGGAAGTCAATCATGATGTGGTGCTCGGCAGCCTCTTTAGCCACGCGGTCGTAAAAATCGACCATCCACTGGTCCTCACGGTCCATGAAGTCGATTTTTGTTCCTACAATACCCCACTCCTCGAACTTCGCGAAGAGGTCCATATTGTGCTCTACTGTGAGCCAAGGCAACCACACCCAGATACCCACATTCTTCTCCTTACCGTAGCGGATAAGCTCGGGCAGGTTCACTGCGGGGTTTGTGCGGTAGGGATCGCGAGTGTCAAGCGCCCAACCTTCGTCCATAATTATATAAGGAATACCGTTGCGCGATGCAAAATCTACAAAGTATTTATAGGTTTCGAGGTTGATACCACCCTTGAAATTCACATCGGGACCATAGGGAATACCGTTGAGCCAGTCCCAGCATGTGAGTCCGGGCTTAATCCAACTTGTATCCTCAATCTGGCACTTCTGAGCAAGACGCATGGGCATTGTATTCTCGGCCAAACGACCATCCTCGCGAGTGATGAGCATGTAACGCCAAGGGAATGTGCGTGTACCGCTTGTCTTTGCTATATAATCGGCCTCTTTGATGATACGATGGCTACGGTCGCCCCAATCCTCGTACTCGAGGGGGTTCTTGGGCTGAATAGCGGTGAGAGTATTATCGGCATTACCCTTGAGGAAAAGACCGGGATAACTGCAAAGGTCGAACTCACTGAGCAGTATCTTCTGATTCTTACCCATGACGAGCACGGGAAGCTCGGACATTTTATCCTCTTTTTTCCACTCATTGCTCTTCACAACAGAGTAGCTCTCCTCGCATCCGGTCTTGAAACTACCTGTCTGCTGCAACACAAGGTCGCAGTTGTCGGCAAGCTGGAACACTGTATTCTCCTGCAAAATCTCAATATCACCGGGAAGTGATGTCTTCATGCGGAAAGCAACACCGTCGTTGTAGAGACGGAACTCAACTGAGTAGCCACCCTTCATATCAAGTGTGAGCAGAGTGTAGTTATTCTCTACCTGACTGTATTTAAGAGGGAAGATGGGTGTCACAGTCTCTTTTACGCTGCGCACCTTTTTCTTTTTAAGAACGGGGTTTGCGCCCAAAGTCTTGTCGCGCAACTGCATTCCAATCACACTCTGCTTGAGCAGTGTCTCGTTGTGGCTTACTACGTCGTAATAGATACGGTCGGCGAGCGTTACACTGACGCTTGTCTGACCGTCGGGGCTATTGGCTGTTACCACCTTCTGAGCATAAGCCGAGAGGCAGGTCGCAACCATCAGAATAAGCGAAAAAATTCTTGTTTTCTTCATTTGAATAAATTTATAATTAATAGATTTTATCGCAACAGAAGTTCTCTTTTGCAGTATTATTTTGCAAATATATAATTTTATTCGTTAAAACTTCTCAAAACAAGAAAATCCACCCATAAGTACACACACCATGTATTATCTACCTCCCCTTCCCGGAGCCGGATATTTCTTGGCAGCATCGTCGAGCACAAGCACCCAGTCGAGAGCCTCGCCATCGGTAGGTGGGGTAAAGGTGCGTGGCGAGCCATCGTTTGCAAATTTCCCTATTTTTTGTGCCTTGCCTGTGCGGGGCGAGTACCACCAAGCGACAAGTTTTTCGCCTTTGAGCATCTTAAGGTTTACAGAGAATGTTCGGCCGAGCGGAACGTACACCATAGCATAGGTGCCGTCAGAGTCCATTGTCGCAGCGAAACGGTAACGGCCGGCACCGGGGACTGACGACCAAATTTTATCTTGGACTATAAATTCGGGTGCGGGCACGCGTGAAAAGTAGGGGCGCGATTCCATTAACTTTTTAAGGTACATTGCTTGCCCTGCTGCCGGACGGTCGAGGGCCTCGTACCACGTCATCAGTGGCCTGTTTATTGGGCCTTTGTCATCGTCGTACATCTGCCACACAGAGTGGTGTCCGTATGTTACACCTGCCGAGCCGTAAAAGACGCTCCAATAGAGGGTGCGACGCACGTCCCACGAGCATGAGTGTCCTTCGTTGTCGGGGTTAAATTCAAGTGGATGGTCCTCGTACAGCGGCTCTATCTCCACAATGGGCTTTGCCGGGGTGCGGAGAAAATCGTCGATTATCTGCATGTTTGAATTGTAACGCTGGTTGTGTCCACTCTGTCGGCCGTTGAACGACAACCACTCGTCATTATGGAACCATTTTGACGATGAGGTCCACCCTGTTGGATGGAAGGTTATTAGATTACTTTTGTCCACGCTACGTATGCCGCGAGCCATTGCTCTGATAATCTCTTGCTTGTCGTGAGCGTCAGGGTTGCGGTCGCCGCCGAGTATCCATATTATATTGTATTTAGCGTAGCGACGGGCTATCCAACGGCCATATTCCTCGGCATTCTTGGCATTGAAAATGGGTCTGTTGTCGTTCCACCAACGTCCCCATGTGGGCAGCAGTCCTACGTAAATTCCAAGT
Organism: Bacteroidaceae bacterium; assembly: GCA_045661205.1. Taxonomy (GTDB): domain Bacteria; phylum Bacteroidota; class Bacteroidia; order Bacteroidales; family Bacteroidaceae; genus HGM04593. The sequence continues at coordinate 19,328 of JAZRFE010000004.1, forward strand.
TCATTGGCCTTGGCAACAATAAAGTCCACGTGATCCCAATAGTCGTTTACCTCGCCATCCTTGCAGTCGGGGGTGGCGGGGTTACGGTTGATGAGTGGACGGTGACCGTAGGCGTTGGGAACGTCTACTCCGTCAAGCTCGGCAAGAGCTACTGCCTGCACCACATTGTAGCCTTTAGCGGCGCGATTTTTAAGATAGTGAAGAGCCTCATCGCGATTGAGACGGTGGAAAAGCTCCCACGCAGTGTCGCCTAAATAAAAGAAAGGCTTACCTTCGACTGTTTGCAAATAGTGGCCGTCGGTTGATACTTGCAGACGCGGAAGATTCTGAGTCTTTGCGCATGATAAGCTCAAAAATGTTAGCATTGATAAGAAAATAATACGTTTCATAGCTTTACTATTTAAGGTTTGTTGTTTTTTTATTCGGAGCCGGATACCTCTTTGATGCATCATCCACTACAAGTATCCAATCTTTTACAACGTCAGGGGTGGGGGTGGAAAACCTCAAAGCTTCTTTATTGTTTTTTATTTTGCCAATTTTATTTACTTTGCCGGTAGCGGGGTCGAGCCACCAAGCGACGAGCTTTTTGGCTTTTAGCATTTCGCCTTTAATAGAGAAACTGCGCCCACCCGGATTATAGACCATTGCATAAGAGCCTTCATCGTCCATGAGAGCTGCAATGTGGCGGATGCCCTTACCGGGCACAATAGTATCTTCTTCTACAAGCAGTTCAGGAGCGGGGCGGCGCGTAAAGAAAGGGCGAGAATATAACAGATTCTTCAGCAGAGGAATTTTTGCTCCAGCACCATCTTTTATAGTCTGCAACCATGTAACCGATGCGTCGTATTTAGGAGCATAACCATTCTTCGGGTCGTACATTTGCCATACGCAGTTATGTCCATAAGCAACGCCACAAGCACCGTAGAATGCTGCCCAATAGATTGAGCG
>JAZRFE010000005.1:0-3093 GCA_045661205.1 Bacteroidaceae bacterium
CAAGAGCGACAGCGTAGCCATTCTCCTTTTCAGCGACAAGAATAATATGTTTATTTTCAGCGACAGCCTGTTGAGTAAAAAATACCGTATCATTTACACAGACGACGATATTACAACAAAGTCACAAAATATGCTCACACAGTTGGTAAACGACGAGTTTGAGTCAATCACCGAAGGGGGCCTGATAAAGAAGTTTACCGACAGCAAGGGGAAAGCAATAGCTTTTGGAGTACCAGAGGAAGAAAAGAAAGAAGAGCCCACAGGCATCAAAAGCATCACCAAGTATTTCGACAGATTGGGCGATTCTATATACCATGACATATGGCGGCCCTATGAATCGGCAATATATTGCGCATTTACATTCAGGGACAGAGTATCCGTTCTTCGCAACAAGTTCAAAAAATCGAAATACACCTACGAGGATGAGTGCCCGTCGATACACTACTACGAAGCCACCGGCGAGAAGGCTTACTATAAATTGTTGAACGATACCTGGTTTTATCTGCTTTCGAGACAGCATGTGGGAGCAAAAATTATCGACTGCAACAATATAGAGTGCGTCTGGGCGGCAGACACATTGGGAATGCGCGTATGCCAATATCGGGGCATGAAAAATGTAACCGTCTATCTGGTCGATAATTCAGAGAAGGGCCAGTGTGCCGTACTCGTAGTGAACGGAGGACTGGATGCATTCAAGGCCTTTTTCAACAGCTACACACTGAACGAAGAGGATAACTTTGCCGACAAATACAATGTGACATTTACAAAAGCTACCGGCAATGCCAACAAGATTCTGTCCACCAAAGAGGAGGTTAATGGCAAGAAGAGCGGAATACACCTGAAATATCCCATCCTCGACGAGGCATATTCTAAAGGACTGCTACCCTACTATAAATTCTCGGAGTAAAGAGAGAGGCTACCCCTTCTCGCACTTTACAAGCACCTTGCGACCGTCGGCAAGGGTGGTAGCAAAAAGATAGACATCGCCACCCTCGGATAGCTTCAGACGCTTGCGCAACTGCTGCACAGTGTCGGGAAAATTACGCACAGTGAGGTTGGCTCTTTTAAGGTCGCCGAGCAGTGCCTTAAGCTCGTTTTTAGAGAAGCCGGCAACGCTTGTAACCTTGAAAATGCGTCCGGGGAAATGCGCTGTAAGTGCATCCGATGTGTAAAGGTTGCTGTTGCGGTGTAGTTTTTGCACCCCGTAGCTTGTGGCGAGCGACGAGGGGCATCCGGCCTTTTGTATTGCAGCATTAGGTTCATAAAGATAGGCTCCAACCTCGGCTGCGTAGCCTGCTTCGCAAGCATCGTTCATGGAGAAAGAGAATGTCTGCAACGTGTCGTTTACTATATTCACGCAATGCACGCGGGGAGCGTCGGATGCATCGGCCGAAAGAACAAAAAGCAGTTCCTTGCACTCGTTGTTTACAGCCACAGTATGAACCTCGGCCACACAGCCAAGCTGGCGACAAGCGGCGGTAATATCGAGCATGGGCGAGCATTTTATCATCACACGACGAGCCTTTTGCAGCAGTTGCTCGCGAAGAGCAGCAACATCGGGCTCGCAGTCGGCAAGGGCTACGACCTTTTTGCCTGCTCCGTCGCGACGCGCGGGGTCAAGGAATATCCAGTCGCACGGGGGTAATGTTTGTAACATCTGTTCGCTGTTGCCGTTAATAATCTCAATATGCTGCAAGCCCAACAGGGCAAAATTGTGCGCTGCAACGATGCACAAAGTATCGTTGCGCTCTATGTAAAAAGCCTTTGAGAAATTCCTCGATATGTAGCTGCAATCAATGCCGAAGCCTCCTGTAAGGTCGGCAAAAGTATCGCCATACATCAACGAGGCTTTGTAGAGAGCTGTTGCCGACGAGGAGCACTGCTCCATGGAGATGCGCGGCGGATATAAAATTCCCTCGACAGCCGCCCACTCGGGGAGTTTGGTACTTGCGTGCTGCCATCCTTCTATTTGCGTTACAGCCTGACGCATATCTATACCCGGGTAACGTGCCGCTTGCAGAGCAAGGGTGCGCACATCATCGTTGCGGTGGTCGCGTACAAATTCCGAGGTTATTTTATCCATCATTATTCTCTATTAGCTGATTTTGTTCAAAGGTATATAAAATTATTCTTTTAGCGGGTATTATGATGATGCTGATATAAGAATGAGGGTTATTTTCTTAAACCTTATGCAAAAAAATGTGCCGCTCGTGTGAGCGGCACATTCAGTTATATTGAATATGTTAATTCAATTAGAGCTTGGGACCAGCCTCTACCAAAGCCTTACCAGCGTCGTTGCCGGTGTACTTTGTAAAGTTCTTGATGAAGCGGCCTGCGAGGTCCTTAGCCTTCTCCTCCCACTTGCAAGAGCACTCGTAAGTGTCGCGGGGATCGAGGATGTTTGTATCAACACCGGGAAGCTCTGTGGGAACTACAAAGTCGAAGTAAGGAATTGTCTTTGTAGGAGCGTTGTCGATAGAACCGTCGAGGATAGCGTCGATGATACCGCGTGTATCCTTGATAGAGATACGTTTGCCTGTACCGTTCCAACCTGTGTTAACGAGGTAAGCCTTAGCACCGTTCATCTCCATCTTCTTAACCAACTCCTCACCATACTTTGTGGGGTGGAGGCTGAGGAATGCTGCACCGAAGCAAGCTGAGAATGTGGGAGTGGGCTCTGTGATACCGCGCTCTGTACCTGCCAACTTAGCGGTGAAGCCAGAGAGGAAGTAGTACTGAGTCTGCTCGGGGTTCAAGATAGATACGGGAGGAAGCACACCGAAGGCGTCGGCTGAGAGGAAGATAACCTTCTTAGCGGGACCTGCCTTAGATACGGGCTTCACGATGTTCTCGATGTGGTCGATAGGATATGATACGCGAGTGTTCTCGGTAACGCTCTTGTCGGCGAAGTTGATCTTGCCATCCTCAGCAACGGTAACGTTCTCGAGGAGCGCGTTGCGCTTGATAGCGTTGAAGATATCGGGCTCAGACTCCTTGTCGAGGTTGATAACCTTAGCGTAGCAACCGCCCTCGAAGTTGAATACGCCCTCGTCGTCCCAACCGTGCTCGTCGTCACCGATGAGGAGGCGCTTA
>JAZRFE010000006.1:0-15029 GCA_045661205.1 Bacteroidaceae bacterium
GCCTTCGGTCTTTGCAATGTTCTTATCCGTCAGTTTGGCTATGTTCAGAAGGTTTGATGCATTTGTTGGGTCTGATGTGTAATCGGACACCTGTTCGGTGTACTTGAAGTTTATCTCCCTCATACGCATTCCCAGGAACGGAACCTCGTATGCCACATTGTGCCGTTCCGAGTTCTTGATGTAACCGGTGCGCCAACTGCCATCAACAGCAAGAAGGTTAAGGTTGAGCAGTTCGGTATCTTCTACGGATATAAGTTCTACAGTCCCTGCTGATGTACCCGAAGAACCCGAAGAACCTGATGAACCCGATGTACCTGACGTATCCGAAGAAGAGCCGTATGCAGATTGTTTACCCTGTGCATTGATGTTACTGTTAAGGCCGTGGTTCATTGCTTCTTCGTAAAAATCGGTCAAGTCCAACTGCACCTGATTGCTCAATTTCGCACCATCGAGAACAGTAGTAGAAGACTCTCTCTTTATTGCCGATTGCTCTTTTGTTGAAGTACCGGCCAGTTCCTTCTTTATTGCTTGGGCAATAATATCAGATGCGTCATTCCTCACATTAGAGATAAGTGTACCCGTAGAAGGTGTTGTTACAGAGGTATCGTTAAGCACAATCTCTCCCTTTGTGGTATTAACCTGACGGGTGAGCCCAAGTGTACCACTTGTACTCTTTGCAGCATCTGTCGATGCAACAGAAGTTCCTTTCGACAATACCGGCGAACTTGTTGTCTTTGCAGTGTCTGCCGATTGTGTTGTGCTCTGAGTAGTGGGTGGTGTTATGGCTTTTGTTGTTGTAATGGTACTTGTTGTAGTGCTTCGAGTTGTTGTAGTGGTTGTTGTTCTTTTTCTTACTATCTGCGGTGCAGGTGCCATAGACATACGTCCCACGTAGCTATTCTCCTCATCGGCATCTTCGAGGTAGTCGAGTTTGGTTATAAAGTGACCCTCCTCGCAGCTGTCGAATGCATAAAGTTCGTCACAGCCATCCTCGGCCTCACAAGAGACTGTGAGGCTGTCGAGCAACGATTCATCGACATACTCCTCGAAGTTGGGAGTCGAAGGCGTATTGGTACGATTTCTTTTTATAGTTGTGTTTGTCGTAGAAGTACCTGTGCTCTGTTGCTTCCCTTTATCCCTGCTGGGGCCTTCGATGCTTTCGGTTAACACTTTTGTTGTGCTGTTTTGTGCTTTCTGAGCATCCTCCACAGCCTTAAGCAACTCCTCTTTCGTCATCTTCTGAGTAGATTTCATTTCATACGAATCGCTTATGCCTGCTTTTTCGAGGTCTTTATTTAAGGTCTGTTCAGATCTTTGATGTGTAGTTACCTTTCTATAAACAAGACGCAAGTTATACTGCTTGTCCTTCTCTACCTTTGTAAACGATTTTGTGGGCTTCAGATAGAAGTATTTGCCCGACTCGCTGACATATTGATTATCTCTTGTCTCTATGGTGTCGCCCTTTTCGTTGCACAACAACCACACAAGCTTTCCGTTAGTAAATGTAGTTGTTCCCACGCGCAGGTCTCTCTTAAGGGCAATGACGGGGTTTGCAATATCCGACACGTAAGCAGTGTCGATAACACCCTCAAGGCCCTTAATCTGACCATAGTCTGACGGGAATGCCAATGCAACCTCCTCCTGCAGGTTGGGAATCTCCTCCAATGCGGGAGCATCGCCTGTGCAGAAGTAGTAATTTATAGTCTGATTCCAGGGTATTCTTTCGTACTCTTTTTCGGTCTCGTTCCACTTCAAGGGGTCGCCGGGCACGCCTTCGAACAACTCCTTGGCACATCCTGTAACCTCCAATCTGTAATACTTATTGGAATTCAAGTATGTGAGGTTCAGTACGTGGTTGGTGCGGAACGACCTTGTCTCGTCGTAAGAGAGGTAATTTCTTATAGGAGTCTTATCGTCGGGGCTGTCATACTCGTACAAAGTGGCATAGGTCTGCAACATTTTGAAGGTAAATGTGCGGCTCGCCAATGCCTCGAGCTGTGCTTTTTCGGCATCAATGTCGCGCTCGATGCGTGCAAGTTCAGTGGGGTCGAGTACACGGAAGTGCTCGTTGAGCGGTGCCAATGTCTCGATGCTTATTTTGCTCGAGAGAGAAGGATTTATTTTGTGCTTCTCGTTCCATCCGTTCTCCTGTATGGTGTCGCCAATGCTGCAATTGCCGAAGAGAACAAAGTCGTCGAGTGCGTTGCCATAGAATATGTCGCACACATCGCCACACTCGAACTCGAACTTGCGGTTCACATCGACAAGGCCACCGAATGCTGTAAGTTTCACACGCGCTGCACCGGTAAAGTAGTTGGGGTTGATACCTCCCATGCGCATTACACCACCAATACCGGAGTTAAGAATCTCGAACTTACCCTCCCAGAATCCGAGGTCGAGCTTCAAGCCAAACACAGCATAGAGGTAGGCGTAGAGCTGACCCTCGCCGTACCAACCGTGGTAACCGGGGGTCTTGCCGAGGTTCATACATTGTGTGCCTTCGAGCTTGCGCAACGAAATGTCGAAGCCTCCGATAGCTCCCATCTCGCCATAGAAGAGACCGAGGTCTACATCCACATAACCCCATGCCGAAGCACCGAGCATAAGACCGCCATTGACATTGGAGTAGAAATTCTCGAGTGCCTTAGTGCGAGCGCGGTTGGCCTTGTTCATGTCGTCGCTCTTTACGCCCTCGCCCTCGGTTGAGCCATCGAGGAACTCCTGCACCTTGGCAGGAATGGGGGGCAGTTCACCATCGTTGGGAAGCTCGTTACCCAGACAGAGATAAGCGTTTGCACCGATATTTACACTTACTATGGGCGACTTGAAGTCGATGAGTGTAAATTTACAACGCAGATTTTCGTCGGGTTGTCCTATGTAAAGATGCCATTTAACCTTGTTAAGTTCTTTGCCCTCTTGTTTCATTGTTATCTTAAGGTCGAGCGAAATTTCGACACTACCGACATTCATACCATATTCGCTCTCGGCCTTGTCCTGTGCCTCTTCTGTTTTTGCGGCAACATCAACCTCGCTGCCTTCGCGCTTGCCTTCAGAAGCCTTTTCGCCGGAGTCGCCCGCAAGGTCGGTAAGGCTACCCTTGACATCGGCAACAAGTCCCTCGCACTTGGCATTCAGTTCTTGCAGTTTGCTTGTAATGCCATCCATTTCGGTTTTTAGTGCCTTTGCCATGTCCGACTGCATGGGGTCGAGTTTGGCATCTACCGTTACGTTGAGCGAGAAGTACTCATCAAGATCGGTACACTCATATACGATACTTGCCTTGGAGTTTACAAGACCGCCTACAGCCTCTATAGTTCCGGTAAAGACAAATGTCGACAATCGGTCATTCTCGCGGTCGTAAATAACGGTCATTTCCATGTCTCCTTTGAGTGCATCCTCGCCTACGCTGGTCGATAGCCCTATTCCAGCAACAACGCCTATGATACCTTTCTGCGGCTCGGCCTCTGTTTCGGATTTACGGATACAGTTAAAGTAGAATCCACCTTTTATGTTGTTGATTACAACGGGGTCGAAACGCAGACCGGCAGAGCTTCCAAGTGCTATTTCGAAATATCCCCATGTGAAATCGGTTCGTTCGAAGTAACCTCCAAGAGCATCCACTGTGAACAGTTCGCCGGGCATGGTGAACTTAAGGCTTCCGCCGTATCCCTTGCCCTTGGTCTCGTCGTTGCTCACGATGAGCGAGCCGGCAATGGTCATGCCCGCAAACGAGGCATCGAATGCTGCCTTGTCGAAGGTGGTCTCTTTGTATTTGAAGTTGAGCTTGCTGAAGTCCATACTCATAGCTTCGGTAATTCCCTGAAGCTCGGCCTTGATGGTGATACCTGCCGATGCTCCAAGCTCAATCTCCTCGAGGAAACGCACCTCGCCTTCGAGACCTACGCCAAGCTGACTATCCTTGAAGTCGAAACTGTAATCCTTGAGAGTGAAGGTGAAAGGACCAAGTTTTTGCGAAGCCACGTTCTTTTTATCATCGTCGTCGGCAGGGGCTCGCGGGCCATATTCGCTCGGTCCGTGGGCAAAGTATGTATCTTCGTCGAACGAAGGCATATAGGCTTCTTTGTCGCTGTTGTCACCCTTATCGGGCAGTGAGGACAACGACCAGTCACCTGTGCTGAACCAGAAGTTCTTTGTAACCTCGTGGTCCTTGTTCTTGTAGAACGAGAAGAGAATGTCGGCCTTGTCCTCGCCACACTGCATCTCCTTTACAAAGTCGAATTTCGAGGTCCATCGTTCGCAGTTGGCTATACGCATCTTGGCAAAATGTATGCCGGGGATGCTGAAGTCCATTCCCAGGTTGTCGATTTTCTTCTGTAAGTAGTCGGTGCCACCAATGGTGAGCGTACCGCCCATGAGAAGTTCTACACGTGTTTCAAGCGAATCTTTTTCATTGGGAGCAGCCTCGACAAGGAAGTAGGTGAGGTTCTTGTCCATGTCGGCCCTCGCGAGCATAAAGTCGAAGTTGAGGCTATCGACCTGCTGTGTGCGGAAGACATAGGCATATTGCTCTTTCTTGTCCTTGTAATCTTTACCAAGATGGAGTATCTGGCACTCGTAGCCAATTTCGCCCTCGATAAGGGGAACGTCGAATGTTCCGTCGAACTTACAGTGGTTGAAGTTGTTCTGTATGAATTCGAGGCTTACTCCGTTGAGCGAGAATGCCCAACCACCGGCCTTACCGGTCTTTGCCGAGAGTACATCATCGGCACCTACGCGCAGGGTTGCACCGGACTTGTCGAAGAACATGTCCTCGGCAGAGATTTTCAGACGTTTGTCGCCTTTGTCATTATCATCGCCAAACTCCAATGCTTCGGGCATTTTCACTGAAATTTCCCTGATATACAGTCCCTGCCACGAGTTTACATCGCCCAATGTGAGTGACTGCTCAGTGTCGTATCCTTCGGGGAACTTGCCCATGAAGCTGGAGTTCATTCTCACTGAGTGGTCGTAGACAATATCGCTGGCGGTGAAGGTCCATCCGGGGAGTTCCTCGGCCTGGAAGGGGTCCATGCTCACACGGTCGATGAGCCAGTTTTCCCATTCGCTGATGCGTGTCTGTGCATATATAGAGGGCATGGAGTCTGTAAGTTCGCCATTGACCTCTTTCTTCAGTCCGGGAATCTTCATTTCAATGTCGAGTCCCAACTGCTCGAATGTGTAGTCCTTCCACGCAAGGTAACAACCGTTCTCGGGAGAAATAACATTGGTGGGAGCCTTGAATGTGAATTCAAAGTCAGATTTGGGGTCGAGTATGGTGAAGTGGGAGAGCAGTGCCACTGTACCGCCCTCAGGGATGATGTTGTCGGGTGAGATACAGAGACGGGGAGCGCCAAACACCAGAATATCGTTCTTCAGATAATCACTGTTGGGCATTGTGAACTCGCCGATGATGTTCATCGTTGCAAATTCTGCCGAGAAGGTCATGCCTGCAATCTGCAAGTCCACCGGGCTCTTGTTTATTGAGTCGGGGAGTGCTACGGGGAAGTAGAGCGCATCGATGTCGCCAACACCGAGCAAGCTCGAAATTGCTTGACCCGATTTTACATACTGGTAGTACTTGCTAAGGTCGAGTTTCTTGGCAATGTCCTTTACGCCATCGGTTGCCGACGATTGCAGATAGTCGGCATAGGGCAGTCCTGTGTCGCTTATAAGATTGTCGATACCCCAGTCGCTGAAGAGTTTGTCAACAACCTCGGCATCGCTCATTTCGTTGTTGGAGTATGTGGTGGCTTTACCCTCGTAAACAGCATAGTCGGTGTTTATCTTCAGTCCCGAGAATTCGACGCACACCATTACTGTGGTACCCATAGGATTCCACTCGACGCGGCCTTTTCCTTGCCAGCCATCCTCGCCGTCGGCCGATATTTCATCTATCGTCATCTGGTACTCGCCAATGGCAATTACCTTGTCCTTGAGTTCGTCGGCCGATGCCTTCAGGGGCTCTTTGTTGGTAATCTCGACGCGGCTCGAACATTCGAAGTATTTTTTACTCAACTGCTCGACGATAGCAAAATCGACAATATTCTTGTCGGATGAATAGCCAACCTCGTTAGAGTTTATACAATGGGGCTCGATGTGAAGCACAAGGTAGTCGCCGGGGGTGATAAATGTCCTGAGCGAATCCCAAACGATGGTGTCGGTCATTTCCTCGCTGCTTGCGAATGTCTTTTCGTAAACAGGGTCGCTTGCCAATGCTGCTTCTTTGTCGGCGGTGGTACCACCATTGTGCAGTTTCAGCTTATACTCGAACTTCAATGTGTCGGGCTGCAATCCCTCGCCACCAAGGTGCAATGCACGGTCCCACGAGATTGCAAGGTCGTGACCGGCAAGTATCTTGCGGGCTGCGAGTTCCTCGAATGTGGGAGATGTGATTACAGGGTTGCGGAAGGTGTAGAGCGAGTCGGTGAGTATAGAGTCGGAGACTGAAATGCCGCCCCAATATATTTTGTGGCCTTTGTCGTCATCGCCGCCCTTGCCTTTATTGTCATCGTCGTCATCGCCGTCATCATCCGGCTCGGGTTCTGGTTCAGGCTCAGGTTCGGGTTCAGGTTCGGGGTCCTCTTTCTTGTTTACCTTTATGCAGAATTTGCGGAAGGTACTCTTGCCTTCGTTCTCGATAAGAACGTAGTTCATGGCAGAATTTGATGGCGTAGATGCGGTTGCCGTTACCTGTGCAAGATAGGTTTTGCCTGCATAGAAATTCTGGGTAATTGCTGTCACAGGTATCATGCAGGTGGGTGCCGGAAGGTCTTCGGCCATATAGACTGTGGGGTTGTTGTCCATTGCATAGTCGGGTTGCTGGTTGGGCAACAGTTCTACCACTCGCAGGTTGTACTTGAAGTTTACAAAGCCGGGGGCACATGCCAGCAGAGGCTCGGTCCATGTGAATTGTGCCGCAAGAGGGTCGAGTTCACCAACTTCGGGGTCTTCGGTTCCTATGAGCATGGGGGTGAGGAACTGCGGTGCCTGAGCATTGTAGCACACCTGGAAACTTGCAACGCCACCGGCGGGGTTGCTCTCGACAACGGGTGTAGAGAGGGGGCTTTCGTTCCACTGATAGGCGGTTATATGTACTTGATAGAAACCTTCGGGCAAAAGACCGAATGTGCCATTTTCGTAGTTTCCGAAGAGATCCTCGGGGCAACTTATCTCACTCGCCGGTATGTGGTCGAAGAGCTTCTTCATATCGACAGTGGTGAGGGTGTACACCGAATTGGCCGGAATGGTAAAGGGTACCTTCGGCTGACGGTGCGTGGGGGTGCTTATGGCGAGTCCTGTCGCGGGGGTTGTCTGCTCGAGCTGCAATCCCAAATGAACATGCTTCGTCTCGTTTGAAGTGTTCATCAGAGAGATTGTGAAGAACTTGCCGGGGTCGGTGATGTAGAGCAACACCTGTGGTGGCAACACCTGCTGCGTGGGGGTTACTGTTACGGTTACGTCCTGTGCAAGTATGGAGAGCGTTCCTAAAAATGCTATGATGAATGCCGCTAACGATCTGTGTATCTTCATGGCTTATATCTTGTGTAGTGTCTGTATTCGTGTTATTGTCTCAATTATAGTGTTGCGCCATCTTTGTTCTTGTCTTTCTTGAGAATGCTGATGAGGCTGAACGTATATACATAGTTGAATGTTACGTTTATATCTGTGCAGTCGAGGTTGCTGCGTGTCTGTCTTACGTTTACGTCGCCGTATTTGCTGAAGCCGGCTGTTGCCGAGAATACGTGCACCTTCTTCAGATTGTAGCTGGCCGAGAAGTCGGCTGCAAGAGAGAGTGCTTTTGACTGGCGCTCAACCTCGTTGTAACACAACGAGAAGTTTGCACCTATATTGAGATTCTTTTGTTCGAGGAACGAACGGCTTGTTCCCAACGAAGCAACGTCGCTGCGGTACTTTGTCTGGTAACCTTTTGACTCCTGATGGCTTATGGATGCCGTAATATCTATTTCCCAGGGCTTTACCTCCATGTTGTAGGAGAGTCCGACAGCCTTTGTGGTGACGTCGCTGATGCCTGTGGCGAATTTGTTGAGGTCCTCGTTGCGCGAATAGTTGAACGAGAGGCTTGCCGAGTGGCCAAGTAATGTACCGTCGTAGGCGAATGAGGGCATCACGTTGAAACTGTGCATTATACGATGCACCTTGGTGCTGTCGATGACCTGACATGTTCCGTCGCGCTGCATCTGTTGGTATCCATTGTATCCTGCGCTGATGTTGAATAGTTCTCCTATGCGGGTGGAGGCACTAAGCGCGTATATGTAACCGCATGTGGTGAACATCTGCTCGTTAGAGAGGTTATCGGCCTGTCCCGAGAATGTTCCCGTAAGGGCTATCTTCTTGAACAGATGTGTGCTTGCCGAAACTGACAAGCTGTGGTAGTTGTTCGACATGTAGTAGGCACCAAGCGAGGTGTAGTCGGGTTGCACCATGCGGTAGCTTACCGAGGCGTTGAGCCCGCCGAACATGAAATTGGCGTTCACATCGCCGGCGAAGCGGGCGAGTGAACTGTATCGTGTATCGAATATTTTGTCAAAATCGGTGGTTGTGGCAATCTTTGGAGCCTCTTTGTCCTTGTTGAACACCGAGGCTGCTGCGTTGGCTGTGAACGAGAACCACTTTACAGGGGTTACGCAGCCCTTTACGCCGACAACAATATTTTCCTGGGGGCGTACAAGCTGACGCCATCCCTCGTCGAGAGAGCTTATCTGGTCGTAAGCACGCAGGAAGTAGATATCTACGTAGTTTTTGCCACTGCCGTATCCGGCCTTCATTCCCCAACCCATTCGTTTGTACTGCGGTGCGCGTGCAAAGGGGTCGGTGGGGTCGTCGTTGATGGCATTGCGCAGACGGCCGTAGAAGAAACCGCCGCGTATCTTGTCGCTGTTGTATTCGAGACCTATACCGTTGAAAGACATGTTCATGACGTAGTTACTCATGGACATAGAGGATAGTCCGAAATGTCCTCTCCAGTTTTTGTAGGTGGGGTTGATGTGGAACGATAGTTTCGGATAGTTAAAGTCGAGATTATCGTTGCTGTAATAGAGTGAGAATGGCATACTGAGGCCATAGAGACTGATGTTGAGGTTGGCATACACTGTATTGCTCAAGGGCGAGCCGTATCCGTTGCCCACCGATGAGTTGCGATATGTGTTCATAGTACCAAGCGTACCCGTAACTATCAGCGGGTCGCCCTTTCCTATATCTGCTATATTTTGTCCGATGACTCTGCTCGGTAGCATTGTTGCCACGATGATGAGCATTGTCAATTTCAATAACTGTTTCCGCATAGCGTTTGCCTGTTTCGTTTGTGATGCACCTGCGCGGTGTTTTAAATAGTAATATGTACGCCACGCGCATGCGCGCGCAGCGTACATATATTAATGGGGTTTATTTCTTTACTTTCTTAGTTACGATTTTACCGTTCTCGCGAACCTGGATGATATATACACCCTCTGTCATTTCTGAAACCTTCTGTCCGTTCAGAGTGTAGATGGCTACGATATCATCTTCGTCGATGTCAGCTACACCGTTGATGTCGGTTGTGCCGTTATCGTCGGCTGTGAGCGAGAGAGGAGTTGCAAGCGAACCTGCCATCATGCTGTATGCAGCCGATTCCTTGATGTCGCTGTACTCACCTGTCATTTCGTTGTGGAGACGGAATGTTACTGTCTCGCCTGCCTTACCTGTTACGTTGATGAGGGCGATGTTGTTCTTCACAATCTTACCCTTACCACGGCACTCGCCATCGACAAATGCACCGATTGTGTAGTTTGCGGGGATATCAACGTTCTTAAGCTCGGCTACGATACCCATGTTGTCGGCAAACTGAGAAGCATCGTACTGCCATACGCTCTTGTTCTCGGGCTTGCGAGCTTTTACTCTTGCAGCTCTGGGGAAGAGTATGTGGGGATAGCTTTCGAATGAGATAATTTCCATATTGGGTGTATTTGCAAAATAGAAGATGTATCCCTTTCCAACCTCGAACATGAAGTTGTCGCTTGCTATCCACTCGTTGTACTCGGCGTCGAACACTGCAATACCGTCCTTAGAGAGGATGAAGTCGCCCTTGCCGAACTGGTTAACCTCGTTAAGTTCGTTGAATTCGCCGATGGTCATATCCCATTCGTTGCCGTAACCAATCCAGTTGTATCCACGGCGCAAAGTCTTGTAACATTGATCCCAATAATAACCGGCTTTGATGTAGCGGTCGCTATCGTCCTCGAAGGTTGATTTTATCTTATACATTCCATCCCATGAACCCAAGCCGTAGATATCGCCAAAGAATCCATATTCGGGGTCGTTGTAGAGCATGCCTGTCTGCGAACGAACCTCGATAACCTTGTTGTTCTCGTCGATATTGAGGTCGTCGAGATTTTCAACCGAACCGGGAACGTATATCCAATCCCATCCGTTAGCCTTGAATGATACCTCTGCGGCAACACCCACCTCGCAATAGTTCATTCCGGGATAGTCGCTTTCTATCTCCTCGCCATCGTAATATACACTGATAGTGTAATATCCTGCCAAAAGCGAAGGCTCGATAGTCCATTTGAGACCGCTGTCATCACTCATATAGATATTGGGAGTGTAGCCCCATTCGTTATCTGATCCGTTGAAATAGATGTCCAACTTATCGGGGTCGATGCCAAGACCTTCGTTTATGCAAGTAAGTTCGAAGGTGGTCTCCTCGCGTTTAGATGCTTCGATAAATGCCGGATAGGTGAACTTCAAAGCTTCGATTACCTCAACTGAAACCTGTTTGCTTACATTGGGGTCGGCAACCGATCTTACTGTTACAGTGTAGTTACCTTTCATTCTTGCATTGCCTTTGTCATCGAATGCATCCTGTGAATATTCAATCGTGAAACCCTGGTCGGCCTCTTCGGGGGTAACATTTACGCTCTCCTCGTTGAAATAATCGTAGAGCGACTGACCAACCTCCATTCTTACGATGTCGGGAACGATAATATCCTCAACGGCTACGTAAATTTCAATACTTACATAGGTACTGATATTATCCTCTAAGCCTGTTGTAGCAATCTGGATGGCAGAGCGATAATTACCCTCGCGGCGTGCAATGCCATCGACGATAGCGTCTGATGCGTCGTCGCTAACTATAAATTCGTAGTCGGTCTCTGTTGCATCCTCGGGGTCGAATGTTACATATCCGCGAAGCATTTCGAAGATGTCTGTACCAACGGGCACTCTGTAGCTGTATGTCTCGTTACTCAAATAGATTCTTTCGGGTCTAACTGCTACGTTTATATATATGTCGGTAGTAACCTCGGGGAAGTCGGGGCAGAATACTTTCACCTTGTGAAGACCGGCTCTTGCTATATAACCATCTTTGTCGACCGGGCTATCTTCGCTGTAGAACTCATAAGCCCATTCTTGATTCGTTGCATCCTCGGGGCCTACAGTGATGTGTCCTGTAAGCATTTTCTCTACGTGCTCGCCTTTGTTCATCTGTATTGTCTCGCTATCGCAAGTGATGGTGGTGGGAGCAGCATTCACATATACATCGATTACACGAGGATCGAGATTGGGGTTGTCGTTTGAAGTGATAATTATTCCGTAATAGATTCCATCAATTCCACTACCACGCACTGCAATGTCATCGACAAACGCATCTTCCTCCTGGGGAGTAAGAGTATAGCTCTTGTCGGTTGCGTCCTCGGGCAACACTGTGATATAATCGCGAAGAGCCTCGTAGATATTGTCGCCCTTGTTTATAGTAGCTCTATTATCCTCGGGGGTCTGTATGTCCTCGACGGGGGCATAGATTTTAACCCAGATAGATGCTGTAACCTCGGGGTTGGAAACTGACGAAATGATTATCTTGTAATAATTCTCGCCTGTACCCTTGCTGGGAATCATGTTGTATCCCTCGCCTGTGAAGTAACCGGCGGGAACATCCTCGGCAAGCGAAAGTGTAAAGTTCTTGTTCGATGCATCTTCAGGGTTTATGGTGATATACTGTCGCAGTGTGCGGCCAAGAATAAGGTTTGGGTTCTTATTAACCTGAATACTCTCCTCGCTGCATGTGATTGATGTTACAGGAATCTCCATCTGTGTGAATTTCACCGATACGGGAGTAAATATTTCGAACCAGTTGGGGGCGCCTGTGGGTTCAACGTATTCTGTACCCATTATTTTCAAAAAGACCTCGCCTTCGGTTTCACCTGTAACAGTAAGTTTTTGGTCCTCGAAAGAAATAACATCACCCATCTGTCCGCGGTCCCATACGGGTGTAAACTCGGTCATAAGCTCGGCCTGTTCCATGGGAGTATACTCGCTGCCATCTTCGAGTGTGTATGTGAGCGACCAAGTGCCTGTCATATCCTTTGAGTATGGGAAACGGACAGCCTCATCGATTGCGGGTGCTGTAACACCTGTGGGAACGTCAAGGTTGATGACTATGGGATTAGATGGCTCTCCGTGTGCTTCGCCGTCGAACTTCAGGGCCTGTCCCAATGTGCTACCATCAACCTTGAAAAGCAAATTGTTGTAGTAGATTCCAAAGACAACGTCTTTGTTCATTTCGCTGCCTCCGTTAGTTGTAGCATTTGCCGAGGTGTTACCCCAAACACGGAATGAGTAAATTACTCCGCTGTCGTCTCCATTGGGGGTGCAGGTTGTATTACCTTCGTAACCATCGAAAAATGCTCGACAACTTCCGTCAATGAATGCCGCAACTCTGATGCTCTCATCTGTTATTGCTTTGCCATTCGCTTTGAACTGGACATAGAAACCGGTACTACCGTTGTAGCAGTATTCGATTCCTTCGAATTCATCCGCATAGTCCAACCGCCAATTATATGGGTTGTCCCACTGCGCCCATGCTGTCATACCGACCAACATAAGCAAGAATGTTAATAGATGTCTCTTCATAACAATCTAATATTAAATGGTTTGTAATATATTCTTGGTTTTATAAAATATCACTTAATCTCTTTATTGCCTCCCCCGTAGAGGATTTTTGTGGTTCTATGAAAGAACTCTATTAATAAAACATAAATACAATGCACAAAATAAACTCACTTTAGTACTTTTGAAAATATGGCGGCAAGGTGAATTTTTGTGGTAATTATATTTTACAATGCACAAACAATTACAAAATATTGGTTATAAAAAGATTGAATAAACATCTAAAAAACTTTCACTTTTATTTAGTTTTTTTTATATTTGCAAATTATAAGTTCTTTCATAGAACTCTCAACCAAGACTCTCGATTATTCCCTTGTTCGCCTCGTCAATTACAGAATTGTCCAATGCTGCAAGATATATTCTGGTTGTCTGCTCCGAAGTGTGCCCCATGCCAGCGCTTATTACCGAGAGAGGTACATTGTGGTTGCGGGCAGCCGTTGCCCAACTATGGCGGGCAGTGTAAGAGGTGAGTTTGCAACCACTATTCAACAGGGCCGACAGCCTGCCTAAATGGTAGTTGTAGCTGTTGAGTGCCACGAGATATTGCTGGTAGGCCTCGGCAGAATCGTCTGATGTCAGTATTGGAAAAAGGTAGCGAGATGTGGGCGAAATGTTGCGCTCTATTATGCGCTGCATATTCGGTTCCACCTTAACGACGAGCAGTTGCCCCGTCTTGCGGCGCGTGTAGTTTATCACTCCGTTAACATAGTCAGCCTTAAGGAGATAGGCTACATCTACAAAGGCCATTCCACGAGCGCAATAGCTGAATATGAATATGTCGCGTGCGAGTGCCAACGGTGTTCCCAAAGGCAATTCCATGCTGTTCAGCCGAGAAAGAAGCGACTCGTCAATTGCGCGTTTGCGGGTGACATCCACCCCTGTATAGACTTCGGAAAAAGGGAACCTCTGCTTAACAAGCCGCTGTCTCACGGCTTTATTATATACGGCTTTTAATATGCGCATGTAGAATGATATTGAATTGCGCAACAAGCCTCGGCAGAGCAAATAGGAGTTGAATTCTGCCATCGTACGGCTGTTTATTGCCTCCAGAGGAAACTCATTATCACCCATAAACTTAGTAAACACATGCAGGGCTTTCTCGTAGTTCTTTGCCGTGCCATAGCGACCTTGCAGACGCATTTGCTCGATAAGTTCGCACATGTAGTCTATGAAAAGAGCCTGACGAGGCAATGGCTTTTCAAGTCTGCTGGCACCACCTTGTCGACGACGAGACATCATTGTCTCATTGATACCTGACGATAAATGCAATTTTCTTTTTGTCATAGTTTTCGCTTTAAAATTTATTCAAACTGCATTTACCATTTTTTGTTTCAACGCGCGCACTCCAATTTGTTAAAAAAGTAGAACGTTTTGCGCCAAAATGCGCAAAACGTAGCCAAATCCCGCTCAATCCCTAATAGGTGAAATAAATAGCAAATATGTTAATAAGGACTTTGATGAACGTACCAAACTATTAAACCACCAAACCCGTAGCGGAGAGCTATGTGGTAAGGTGGTTTCTTTTTTTGCTCCTTAAAAGAGTATTAAGCCTTGAACAAATCGTCAAGTACAACGTTGGAATGAACTATACTACGATACTTTCCATTGGCAACGCCGTAAGTTGTAACGAATGTATTTACAACTGTTTTCTTGGTGCCGGTAACGTACTTGAACAGTCCTGCGCGCTCGCGTATATGTTTGTCGTATTCTTTGGTTATATGGTAAACATCCTGAGAGAACTTCATTTCACACAAATGAATGATTCTGTCAGCACGTTCGATAATCATATCAATCTGTGCACCCTGTGTATTCTCAGCCTCATTGGGAAGAATCTGCCATGTGGATATTTCCGTAGACATACCTCTTATTCCCAATGCTTCTTTAATTTGCGCGTGATGTTTCATGCAGACCAATTCGAAACAATTACCCATCCACGACTCTATGCTACGGGTATTCAGGTTGTTGCTCCACCAGTTTGCATCCTTTGAGTGGTTCGACTCAACGAATTTGTAGAAGAATAAAGTATAGAAGTCGGTCAAACGATAGACTGTACCACGTTTCTTATTCCCAAACTGACGCCACTGTTC
>JAZRFE010000007.1:0-20258 GCA_045661205.1 Bacteroidaceae bacterium
ACCGTCTTTGTCAACCAACAATACGCGGTCGAACTCTACGGTTGTGTCATTCTGAGCACCTTTGATGTGGTGCACGAACAGCTTCTTACCAGCCTCTGCCTTGAACTGCTGTCCGTTAATCTCAACAATTGCGTACATTTATTTTATCGCTTTTATTGTGAATTCCGCGAGGTGCATGCTCTTCGTGAACCTGACTTCTTCAACCCCTACGGACTAAATCGGGTGCAAAGGTAGGTATTATTTTTCTATTAAAGAAACTTTTAACACTCTTTTTTGCACACTTTTATCATGAACAGCAAAAAATCTGCCGCGCTGTGTGCGCGGCAGATTTCTTAATATTCACATATTTATCATTAAGCCTTTTCATCCTCGGGAAGAGACTCTATCACCACTGCTGTTTGCGACTCTTTCTTCTTCGCAAGATACTCGGGAAGGTTCAATCCCGCCATGTCAAAGAGTTCCGACAAGGGAGGAACGCTCTTCATGAGACCTGAAACAAAGTTTGCTGTTGAGCCCTTACCATCGGCACCGTTGGAACCATTATCCCAAACTGTAACCTGGTCAATCTTAATGCCCTTGACAGCCTCAACCTGAGTTTTGACAAGCTCGGGCAATTTTTCGAGCAACAGCAACATGTAAGCCTGAGTAGCGTCGCCACCTGCCGCCTGCACCATCTTCTCGTAACCTTCGGCCTGCTTTGTAAGAATCTCGTAAAGACCCTTCGCCTCGGCCTCCATCTTGGCATAAATAGCATCGGCCTCACCCTTTGCATTCACACGTTTCTGCTCGGCCTCGGCCTCGGCAGCAATAATAAGACGCTGTTTCTCTATCTCTTGAGGCACAATAACATTGGCAACCTCGGTACTGCGCTCTCGCTCGGCACGTGCAAGCTCGGCATCGCGTTCGGCAGCATAAGCCTCTTCGAGTGCGCGCGCCTGCTGCACCTTCTCGGCAGCATTAGCCTTGCGCTGAGCTTCGGCCTCTCTCTCGCGACGATAAGCCTCGGAGTTGGCGATTTCAACCTTTGCCTCGTTCTCTCCCTTAACAGCCTGAGCATTTGCTTCGGCAGTGCGGATACGCGTCTCACGTACAGCCTCGGCCTTACCGATTTCACCCACCTTCTCTTGCTCGGCAACGCGAACCTTCGCCTCGTTGATGGCACGTGCTGCAGCCTCGCGACCAAGAGCCTCAATGTAGCCCGACTCATCTTTGATATCTGTTACGTTCACGTTAATAAGGCGAAGACCTATCTTCTTAAGCTCCACCTCGACATTTGCTGAAATATTCTCAAGGAACTTATCGCGGTCGTTGTTCAACTCCTCGATGCTCATGGTTGCAATAACAAGACGCAACTGACCAAAAAGAATATCACGTGCAAGTTCCTGAATCTGTGCGGGAGTCTGTCCCAGCAGACGCTCGGCAGCCGCAGTCATATACTCGGGGTCGGTGGAGATACCTACCGTAAAGCGGCTGGGCACATCGACACGGATATTCTGACGGCTCAAAGCATTTGTAAGATTTGCATCAATAGAGATGGGGATAAGGCTCAAATAGGCATAATCCTCGATGACAGGCCACACAAAAGCACCTCCACCATGAATACACTTAGCCGAGCTTTTACCCTTACTTCCATAGATTACAAGGATTTTGTCCGACGGACAACGGCGATAACGATTCATCAATGCCACTATCGTAAAGACGACAAAGGCAACAATAGCAATTATTAAAGACATAGTATTTAAAAATTAGTTTGTTTATAAATTCTTGGGACACTACTCACTTGCCGAGTTCTCTGTTATTTTTTGCTCACAAGCAATATACCGTTTATATCCTCCTCGACAACAACTACCGCACCCGAGGGGATAATTTCGGAAGAATCGGTAATTGCATCAAACTCACGCGCAACACCATTCAATGAAATTTGGATTTTTCCTTTACCGCTACGTGCCGCGGGAATGCGCAAATATACATCGGCCGTCTTTCCCACACATGCCGAAGCACCAACCGCGCTGTTGCTTTCGAGCTTCATCAATTTCTTATAGAGGAACATAAACATCGCGATAAAGAGCAATCCAAAAAGAACTGCCACAATTATCAGCCATGCATTACTTTCTATATACTGACTAAATGTTACACCCGCCCAGCCGAAGCCAACAAAAAAGTTCACAAAATTCTTCAGCGTAAAGAGGTCGCTCAATGTACTCGCATCAAGACCGTCGGCATCAAAAGCATCGGCATCCACATCACCACCACCGAAAACAGTGAGTAGCAGTTGAATAGCCATCACGACACTGCCGGCCACAGCACAAACCCAAAATATTTGCATCAGACGAGGCAGTTCGGCAAAACCATCTATCAAAAAATCCATAAGAGTAAATATTAATATTTATTTTACATGTTTTTCATGTTACAAATATAAATAAACAAGCGAGAAACACAAAGTTTACTTTAATATTTTTCCCAGCGAGTGCAACATATATTTAGATTTAATAAAAAAATCGGGCAGTGCTCGCACTGCCCGATTGTATCAAATAAAGAAGTAAACCTCCCTAACTACTTTGAGGAGAGATAACGCTCGGCTTCGAGAGCTGCCTTGCAACCGCTTGCGGCAGCTGTGATTGCCTGACGATAATGAGGGTCGGCAACGTCGCCGGCAACAAAAACACCGGGAACAATGGTACGCACACCACTCTCGTCACGAGAAACGAAATAGCCCGTTTCGTCGGTCGCTAGATACTTTTTGAATATCTCGGAATTGGGGTTATGACCGATGGCTAGGAAGAAACCATTCACAGGCAAGTCGTAACGCTCTTCGTCGGCCTCGCCCATGCGTTTTACAAGATGTACACCCTCTACGCGACCCTCGCCATAGAGGCCAAGAGTATTATGCTCGAAAAGAACCTCGATTTTGGGATTGTTGAGAGTACGCTCCTGCATAGCCTTGGATGCACGCAAGAAAGGCTTGCGCACGATAAGGTAGACCTTGCTTGCAAGCGATGCAAGATAGTTAGCCTCTTCGCAGGCTGTGTCGCCGCCACCGACAACAGCAACCACCTTTTTGCGATAGAAAAAGCCGTCGCATGTAGCACATGCACTGACACCCGCACCGGCATACTTATCCTCATCGGCAAGACCAAGATATTTAGCCGCAGCACCTGTGGCAATAATTATTGTATCGCCCGATATTTCGGTACCGTCATCGAGCGTAACCACATAAGGAGCATTCTCGAAATCGACAGCCACAGCAACCCCGCTACGGACATCCGCACCCACATTCTGTGCCTGCAAACGCATATTCTCCATAAGTTCGGGGCCTGAAATTCCATTGGGGAAGCCGGGAAAATTTTCAATCACAGTTGTTTGTGTCAGCTGTCCGCCGGGCTGTACGCCCTCTATCACCACGGGAGCGAGATTGGCACGTGCTGCATAAATTGCCGCTGTGTAACCTGCGGGACCCGATCCTATTATCAAACATTTTACTCTTTCCATACTATTAAATTATTATCGCATATCAACAAACTCCACTCCGCGAAAATCCTTCTCGCGACAGCGAAAATCCTTTGTTGAAAACTTGCAATTACCTTTATATGAATTAACCTTTATTGTAGCCGATGTTCCATTCTCGTAGACAACCTCAAGTTTTTGAGGCTTGGCTGTTTGCTTGTCGAGCATGATGGTAACCTTTTCTATTTCAAGACCGCGTGCATTTGCCACAAGCACCACTGCATCGCTCTTTGCCGAAGAGAGTTTTTTATCAACACTGCTTTTGTAGCCCTCTTTGTAGAGCTCCATTATGTGCACAGGCGAAAAAACCCTTGCATCGTCGGCATTAGGTTCGGATATATAAATTTCATTATTCGAGACTATATAGCTCCATTGGGTCTCGCCGTCGCACCACAACTTCATTTGGTCGGAGAGGAGAGCATACTTCTCGCCATCGATTTTCAGCACACCTTTGTCGTCGTACTGTTCATCACCCGAAAGGTCGTAGAGGGTGATTGTAAAGTCCATGCTGACACCCGCGTCGGCCTTTATTGCAGCAACAGCCTTGTCGAGGATGGTGCTTGCATCGGTCTGCGCACAAAGCATTGCCGGAAGAGACAACAGCAAGAGCAGGAATATTGTTTTTCTCATGATTATCACTCTTTTAAAAATTAAAGCAACGACTTCAAGCGGAACTCAAGGTCAGCCTCGTCGGAGCAGAGCACCTGACGGGGCTTGCTGCCATCCTGCTCGCCCACAATACCAGTCTGACACAACTGATCCATTATACGACCTGCGCGGTTGAAACCGATGTTGTACTTACGCTGCAACATCGATGTAGAGCCCTGCTGATGAAGAACCACTGTGCGGGCAGCATCGGCAAATAGGGGGTCGAGTTTGTCCGAAGAGATATCTCCTGAGCGGGTTGTTGTTGCACCGTCTATGCCGCCATCGCCATCGTCGGGGTCGGGGAGGAAATAGGCCGAGGAATAACCCTGCTGATTTGCGATGTAGTCGCACACACGCTCCACCTCGTTTGTCTCGACAAGAGCACACTGCACACGAACAGGGTCGTTACCGGCAAGGAAGAGCATATCACCCCTACCCTGCAACTGGTTGGCACCGGTACGTTCGAGGATAGTACGCGAGTCGATGGGCGAAATTACGCGAAACGCCATACGCGCCGGGAAGTTCGCCTTAATGGTACCGGTGATGATATTCGTCGTGGGACGTTGGGTTGCGATAATCATGTGGATACCTACCGCACGTGCCTTTTGCGCAATGCGGGCAATGGGAAGCTCAATCTCTTTGCCTGCCTGCATCATCAGGTCGCCATACTCGTCGATGATGACAACGATGTAGGGCATGAAGCGGTGACCTTCGGTGGGCAGCAATGTGCGATTGAGGAACTTCTCGTTGTACTCTTTCACAGAACGCACCTTTGCAGCCTGCAACAGTTTATAGCGGTTGTCCATCTCAACGCAGAGGGATTTCAGCGTACGAACAACGCGCATTACGTCGGTGATGATGGATTCGTCTTCGCTTTCGAGCTTTGCAAGGAAGTGCTTTTCGAGCACCCTGTAAAGGCTGAGCTCGACCATCTTGGGATCGACCATCACAAACTTAAGATAGGCAGGGTGCATCTTGTAGAGCAGTGATGTGATTATCGCGTTAAGACCTACCGACTTACCCATACCTGTTGCACCGGCAACGAGCAAGTGGGGCATCTTGGCAAGGTCCACCATGTATATTTCGTTGGAGATGGTCTTTCCGAGAGCAAGGGGAAGTGCCATTTCGCTCTCCTTGAACTTGCGGCTGTTGAGCAGAGAGACCATGGGCACTATCTGCTTATTGCTGTTGGGCACCTCGATACCTATCGTACCCTTGCCGGGAATGGGCGCAATGATACGAATACAGAGAGCCGACAATGCCATGGCAATATCATCCTCGAGACCACGTATCTTGTTGATGCGCACACCGGGGGCGGGCGTCAATTCATAGAGCGTAATTGTAGGGCCAACAGTAGCTTTAATAGAGCTTATCTCGATATCGAAGTTTTTGAGCACCTCGACAATTCGGTTTTTATTGGCAGTCTGCTCCTCCATGTTGATAGACTGCACAGGAGCATCATATTTATCGAGAAGGTCGAGCGTGGGATATTTGTAATAGCTAAGCTCGTCTTTAGGGTTGATAGGCGAGAGCATTTTGCCGCCTGTATCTTCGTCAGCCTCGGCAGGTTGCACATCGAACTCAACTTCGGTCTCCTCGGCAACAGCAGAGTTATCATCTGCCTTTTGGGGAGTATCGAAAGACTCAGACTCAACAGGAAGTTCCACTGTGAAACTATTATTCTCGTCTGTGTCGTCTACTTTTTCAGCAACATACACATCTTCGTCGTCGGTGCCGTCATTGTTCTCTTTGTCATCCTCGGCCGTTTCGTTCGAAGGAGAAATCTCATCATCGTCAGTCTCATCCACTTCGGCAGTTTCGTCATCACTTTCGCTCTCGTTGTCATCAGAAGAGCGCGAAGGTCTCAGCTTTCCCACCTGAGTTGCCCCAAAATTAAATGCACTTTTCAGCCATTTTATAGTGTCGCGTGTGAGATATATCATAAAGAGCAGAAGAGACACAAACAGCAAAAGCACCATTCCCAAAGGGCCTATCTGAGAGACCAGCCATGCTGTCACTCTCTCGCCATGTCCGCCTCCGGGCGAGAGGAAACTACCCGCCATGAGATTGCCAAAGAAGAAACTGAAGAAGAGCGAGCCCCACACCATTCCGAACACCGAAGCGATGAACCACTTGGGCAGATAGGGATGACGCCAGTCGAAGAGTCGCACCGCAGCTGCCATAAGGAAAGGAAGCATAGCAAAAGCCGCCCAGCCGAAACAGCCGTTCATAAGAAACATCGCTATGCGTGCACCGAGCGAACCGGTGTAGTTGGTAACACCGTTATCGGTGGAGTTAAGATCGGCAGCCGAGCCGGCTTCCAACAAACTATTGTCAGCTCCGCCCGAAAT
Organism: Bacteroidaceae bacterium; assembly: GCA_045661205.1. Classification (GTDB taxonomy): domain Bacteria; phylum Bacteroidota; class Bacteroidia; order Bacteroidales; family Bacteroidaceae; genus HGM04593. Next base: position 6,504 of record JAZRFE010000007.1, read on the forward strand.
GGCAAATGAAATAAACGACGAAGTGAGAAATATCAAACAGATGGAGAAACAGATTCCCACAACCACACGTGCAGTGCTACCTGTCATAGCCGACCAAATGAGCGACAAACGTCCGGGTGTACTCTCTTTCTTGCTATTTTTAGTCTTTGTCATAAAATTCGTAATTTAGTTTGCAAAGATAATTAAAGATAGGAGAAGAAAAAACAAACTTATTTGAATTTTAGAAACAGTTTCACACAATCTGCATTTAATTTTTAACGAATAATATCCCGAAAAACTCGCTCCACTGCCAAAAAGCCGTTGTTTATGTAGCGAAAAATTAGTACTTTTGCACCCGTCACGTACAAAAACCCATTATCAAAGTAACATTCATGACTGAGAAAGAAGATATTGTATTCTCGCGCAACACTGTGGAGTTTGTAACAGTAGCAGCCGAATTCTGCGCATTTGTCGAGCGCGCCAACGAGCACTCACGCAAAGAATTTACAGGCACAATGCTGAAACTGCTGCCCCTGCTTTACATAAAGGCACAGATGCTCCCCGACGACGAGCCTATCAGCGATGAAGGAACTGAAACATTTGTAACGGAAGAGACCTATGAGGTTGTAAGACTGACTATGGCCGAGCTTTTCGCACAATATGACACATACCTCGACGTATTCGTTGCCGAGATGAAGTACAGCGACACACCTGTCACCAAGAGCATTTCGGAAGACCTGGCTGATATATATCAGGATGTAAAAAACTTTGTCACACAGTTCCAGATAGGAATAAACGAGACCATGCACGATGCAATACTCGAATGCCGCGAGCACTTCCGCATGTACTGGGGACAGACATTGGTAAACACTCTGCGTGCCCTCCACGAGCTGGAGTACAACACACCCGATGATGACGTAAACGACGAAGATACGGAAAATGAAGAATTTTAGTCCGACAATAGAGAAAAGCGAAGTATCGAAATACCCCACCGTACAATTTACGGGCCGCATCATCACCATCGACACCGAGAGTGAGACCAAGCGCGCAGTGCAGGCACTTCTTAAAGAGAAGTTCATTGGCCTCGACACCGAGACAAGACCTTCGTTTCGCAAAGGAGTGCATTACAATGTATCACTGCTGCAACTATCCACTGCCGACACATGCTTTTTGTTCAGGCTGTGCCGCACAGGGCTCACCGACGCACTCGTCGAACTGCTTGAAAGCAAGGAGGTGACTAAGATAGGGCTATCGCTCCACGACGACTTCAACATGCTGAAAGCGCGTCGCAATTTCACCCCCGGCAGCTTCGTCGAACTGCAAAAGTATGTATCGGGGTTCGGAATTGAGGAGATGGGACTACAAAAAATATATGCGATAATTTTCGCACAGCGCATCTCCAAAAGCCAACAGCTCACCAACTGGGATGCCGACGTGCTCACCGACAAGCAAAAGATATATGCCGCCACTGACGCATGGGCATGTCTCAACATCTACAACCACCTTGAAAGAATAAAAGAGAGCAAATAACAAAACAATCATGGAAAAAGCCGTAATACTAAAAAGAGGAAAAGAGGAGTCACTGCTCCGTCGCCACCCTTGGATATTTTCGGGAGCCATACAGCGCACAACCGGAAAGCCCGAGGAGGGAGAGCTTGTTACCGTATACACAAACGACAACAAATTCATTGCACGCGGACACATACAGGTGGGTAGCATCGCAGTGAGAGTACTCACCTTCGCAGACGAAAAGATAGACCATGAATTTTGGAAGCGTCGCATAGCAACAGCCTACCACATGCGTCAGAGCATAGGCATAGCTTCGCGCGAGGACAATGACACATTCCGTCTGATACATGGCGAGGGCGACAACCTGCCCGGACTTGTAATCGACATCTACGGCGACACAGCAGTGATGCAGGCACATAGTGTGGGCATGCACGTTTGCCGCGAGGAGATAGCGACAGCCCTGCAAGAGGTGCTCGGCGAAAAGGTGAAAAACATCTATTACAAGTCGGACACCACACTGCCCTACAAGGCCGACCTGAACCAGGAGAACGGCTACATTGTTGGCAAAAGCTCTACCAATGTCGCAACCGAATATGGTTTGAAATTCCACATCGACTGGTTGCGCGGACAAAAGACCGGCTTTTTCATCGACCAGCGCGAGAACCGCGCACTGCTCGAGAAATACTCTAAAGGTCGTAAACTGCTCAACATGTTCTGCTACACAGGCGGATTCTCGATATACGCATTGCGCGGAGGCGCAGAGCTTGTACACTCGGTGGACAGCTCGGCAAAGGCCATCGACCTCACCAATGCCAATGTGGAGTTGAACTTCCCCGGCGACAAGCGTCACGCAGCATACGCCGAAGATGCTTTTGACTATCTCGAGGAGATGGGCGACAACTACGACCTTATTATTTTGGACCCTCCCGCCTTTGCCAAACATCGCGACTCGTTGCGCAATGCTCTTATAGGCTACCGCCGACTCAACGCAAAGGCCATTGAAAAGATAAAGCCCGGAGGTATCATCTTCACCTTCTCGTGCTCACAGGCCGTAAGCAAGGAGAACTTCCGCACAGCGGTGTTCACAGCAGCGGCAATGGCAAAGCGTAATGTACGCATACTGCACCAGATGACACAGCCAGCCGACCACCCTGTAAACATCTACCACCCCGAGGGTGAATACCTGAAAGGTCTTGTAATATACGTTGAATAAAACAGCAATGGCATCCGAAAGGATGCCATTGCTGTTTTATCACTTTCTCACCTGTCCGTTGCCTCGGACAATCCATTTATAGGTAACAATCTCGTCGAGAGCCATAGGGCCGCGGGCATGCAGTTTCTGAGTGCTGATGCCAATCTCGGCACCAAGCCCGAACTGCGCACCGTCGGTAAAGGAGGTGGGGGCGTTTCTATAAACACACGCAGCATCCACCATAAGCAGGAACTCCTCGGCAACTGTGTCATCCTCGGCAATTACACACTCGCTGTGCCCCGAGCCGCACTGCGCAATGTGGGCAATGGCCTCGTCGGCACTATCTACACATTTCACAGCCATAGCATAGCTCAAGAACTCTGTACCGTAGCTGCTTTCGTCGGCATGGAGGAGAAGTTCAGAAGGATAAACACCACACAACGCACTATACGCAGCCTCGTCGGCATATATTTTCACACTCTTATCGCACAACGGTGCAGCAATATGAGGCAGGTCGGCAAGGCGACTGCGATGAATGAGCAGACAGTCGAGTGCATTGCAGACACTCACCCTGCGTGTTTTTGCATTGCATACAATGTCGGTTCCTTTCTTAAGGTCGGCCGATACATCGAAATAGGCATGACACACGCCGGCACCCGTCTCGATGACAGGTATTGTGGCATTCTCACGAACATAGTTTATAAGAGCACTGCTGCCACGCGGAATAATGACGTCTACATAACCGCGCGCGCCAAGCAATGCGGCAGTAGCCTCGCGATGTGGAGGCAACAGATGTACAATATTTTTATTCACACTGTATCTGTCTAACACCTTGTGTATCGTAGCCACAATAGCCTCATTGGAGCATGAGGCATCGCTGCCACCCTTGAGCACACAGGCACTTCCCGCCTTAAGGCAGAGCGAAAAGACATCGAGAGTAACATTGGGGCGCGCCTCGTAGACAACACCTATCACACCGAAAGGCACTGCCACGCGCGACAACTGCAACCCGTTGGGAAGCACAGAACTGCTAAGTTCCTTACCCACAGGCGAGGCGAGACGAGCCACATTACGCATATCTGCGGCAATATCTCCTATGCGCTCGTGCGTGAGCCTCAGTCGGTCGTACTTCGGGTCGTCGGGCGACATTCTCGCCAAGTCCTCGGCGTTTGCCTTCAAGATGGCATCACTATCCTTCACCACCTCGTCGGCCACCGATAAAATTATTTCGTTTATCTTGTCAACGCCCAACTTCAGTATCGAGCGCGACGCATTTTTCACCTCTTTGAATATATCTTCGGCACTAAACATAAAAATCTACTCCAAATATAAATAATCGTAATGTACAATGGGCTTGCAGTCGTGTCGGCCCATGAATTCCCTTGCTTCGCCACTGCCGTAAGCCACGCGACCTATTCCCAGGAAGGTGCCATCGTCGGCAAGCACGCGCACAAGGTCGTCTTTCTCGAAATCGCCATTGACAGCAACAACACCCACCGGCAATATGCTCACAGCCTCGCAGCCACACACACGCTCGACAGCCTTCTCGTTGAGGACAATCTCGCCCTTGACAAAACCACCGCTGTGGGCTATCCATTTTTTCACGCTCGAAATGGTGCTTTTTCTTGGCAAGAAACGGGTACACAGCACCTCGGAGCCACCCTCGACGAGTTTCACAAGCACATTATCGCTCTTGCCATTGGCAATTATCACCTCAATACCCTCGTCGGCCACCTTGCGGGCAATGTTACACTTTGTAATCATGCCTCCTCGACCGAAACCCGACTTTGCAGCGGTGATGTACTCCGAGAGGTCTTTGTCGGGCTCTACCTGCGGGATAACAGCAACACCGGGAGTACCGGGCGCACCGTTGTAGACACCATCCACATTGCTCAAAATAATCAACGCCTGAACATCCATCATGGTGGCTATAAGCCCCGAGAGTTCGTCGTTATCGGTGAACATAAGCTCGGTTACGCTCACTGTGTCATTCTCATTGACGATGGGGAGCACGCCGTTATCGAGCATCACCATCATACAGCTGCGCTGGTTGAGGTAGTGTCGGCGTGTAGAGAAGCTCTCTTTCATGGTAAGAACCTGCCCCACAGGGATTCCATACTCGCGGAAAAGTTCGTAATATCTGTTTATAAGTTTGGCCTGTCCCACAGCTGAGAAGAGCTGTCGCTGCTCCACGCTGTCCATCTTCTTGCATTTCGACGGCGAGAGATGAAGCTCGCTGCGACCGCTTGCCACAGCACCCGAGGAGATGAGAATAACCTCGACTCCCGCACGACGCAAAGATGCTATCTGATCGACAAGCGAGGACATGCGTGTAACGTCGAGCGTTCCGTCGGCACGTGTCAGCACATTGCTGCCCACCTTGACAGCCACTCTTTTATATCTATTCTCCATGTATTCTACTTCTTTGCAGAGGCTTTCAACCCCTCTATCACACTGTTTGTAAAACCAGCCGCCTCCATAGCGTTGAGTCCTTTTATCGTAAGCCCGCCGGGAGTGGTAACTTTGTCTATCTCGGCCTCGGGATGGGCGTTACCTTTGGAGAGCACATCTACTGCTCCACGTATCGTCTGCATAACTATGCGCTTTGCATCGTCGGAACGGAAGCCAAGTTCGATGCCACCAACCATCGCCGCACGAATATATCGCATGGCATAAGCAATGCCACACGACGCAAGAGCTGTTCCGGCCATCATCATACGCTCCTCGACAAGCATAGCCTCGCCCAGTTCGTTGAAAATATCCAAAATCGCAGTATCCATTGCCCTTGTCGAACGCAACGATGCAACAAAGGTCATGCTGCTAAGCGTAGAAATTGCAGTATTGGGAATTATAAGATAGAGAGGTGGCAAAGAGTTATTCTCTTTTTTCAGCCACGCATCAAGTTGCTCGCTGCCCAACCCGCCAACGATAGAAGCTACCGTCTGTGAATTATAATCTATACAATCCTTAATCTGCTCTACAACCCTTTGTACAATAAAGGGTTTTACTGCCAGAATTATCACATCGGCCATAGAAACAGCCTCGCAATTATCGGTAGTTATATTAATGGCAGGAAATTCATTTTTTACAATCGCCAAATTATCATACGAAAGGTCGGACAGCCATATATTTTCGGCTGAGACCTTTGTTCCGCGTGCCAATCCTCGGGCAAGAGCACCACCCATATTTCCGGCACCTATAATAGCAATCTTCATATCATTGAAGTCGTTTAATTTCACATCCTATTTACTCTATTCCACAATTGGGAAGTGCAAATTAATGTATAATGTTCCAAAAAAACAACCAAACAAAGAAAAAAAATCTTCATCTATAATTTTGCTGTATCAAAGAGAATGACTATCTTTGCACCCTGTTAAGCCATTACACACTTTTTTATCAGTTACCAGACTTATAAAAGAAAATAAAAAAATAATATAATACCATGAAAAAAGAGATTCATCCCGCAGCTTATCGTCCCGTTGTTTTCAAAGACATGTCAAACGGTGACTGCTTCCTTTCACAGTCTACATGTAACACAAAAGACACAATCGAGTTCGAGGGCCAGACTTATCCCCTCATCAAGCTTGAGATTTCTAACACATCTCACCCCTTCTACACAGGTAAGGCTAAGCTTGTGGATACAGCAGGTCGCGTAGACAAGTTCATGAGCCGTTACGGCAAGACTTTGAAGAAATAATAACTCTTTCAGCAAAGCCAAAGGGTGTGTCAAAAAATTATTTGACGCACCCTTTTTTGTTTTTCAAGAAAACAAAAAAACATATACTATGACAACAACACTGAGAAAAGCACTTTTTATTTTCACTGCAACCCTATCGATGCTCGCGAGTAACGCGGCGTATGCGTGGGAGGGCATGCACATGCCCCCGTTGCGCGTCGATGGAAACCAATTGAAAGACCCCAATGGCAATATCGTCAAGCTGCATGGATATGCGCAGACATTCAGTCCATGGTTCAACGAACGCGGCAACCGCTGGAACAACTACGACATTGATGGCTGTCTGAACTACAACAAAGGCATCATCGACAAAATAATGGCCGCCGGCTGGAAAATGAACTTCGTGCGCATGCACATGGACCCCTATTGGTCGAACCGACCGGGAATGCGCACTAAAGGCGAGAATGACATTTCGGCATTCAGTTTCGAGCGTTTCACGAAATATCTCGACGAGGTGTTTGTACCCATGGCCGAGTATGCCATAGAGAAAGGGATGTATGTGGTGATGCGCCCGCCCGGAGTGTGCCCCGAAAAGATTGCTGTGGGCGACGACTATCATAAATATCTGCTGAAGGTGTGGCGTCACGTAGCGCAGCACAAAAAGCTGAAAAACCACCCGAACATCATGTTCGAGCTTGCCAACGAGCCTATAAACATTGTAGGTAGCGACGGCAGCGTGGGCGGCGGTTCAAAAGCACAGTTCGAGCAGTTGAGTATATATTTTCAGGAGGTTGTAGATACCATGCGTGCACAGGGATGTAACAACATACTGTGGATTCCCGGCCTGGGGTACCAATCGAAGTATGCAGGCTATGCCGACTACCCCATCAAAGGCGAGAATATTGGTTACGCCGTACACATCTACCCCGGATGGTTCGGCAGCAGCCACAACTACGAGGCTTTTGCGTGCGGATGGAAAGAGGATGTGCAGCCCGTCGCCGACTTTGCCCCCATAATGATTACCGAGATGGACTGGGCCGACAAAAAGTATAATGCTTCGTGGGGCAAGGCACTGACAGGTGTCGCAGGCGACAAGAATTTCGGTGCAAACTTCAAGAAGATAACCGACGACGCAGGCAACGTAAGCTGGTTACTCTTCACGTCGCCCGAGTTTCTGGCAGCCTTCAAAGACGAGCCTGCCAAAGATGGAAACTACACATTCCTCACCGACCCCGAAGCATGCCCATGGCCCATATACCATTGGTATCAGGAGTATGCCAAGAACAACTACCCGCGTAAGATGTTCACCCGCACAGCCATGGCCGACAACGGCGACGGCACATTCACCAACCCTGTGATATTCGGCGACTTCCCCGACCCCGATGTTACACGCGTGGGCGACACATATTACATGATTTCCACCACCATGCACATTTTCCCCGGGGCTACGATACTGCAGTCGAAAGACCTTGTAAACTGGGAGTATTGCTGCAACCCCCTCGATGCTATCGAGAACAGCGAGCACTACAACCTGGAGAATGGCAAGAACAGATACAGCCGAGGACAATGGGCTACGGCACTGCAATATAAGAAAGGTAAATTCTACATACTTTTCAACACCCTCGACGACGGAGGCTTTCTGCTCACAAGCAGCGACATCAAAGGGCCTTGGAAAAAACAGAAACTTGAGAACGGATTCTACGACTGTGGTATTCTCTTCGACGGCGACGACACATACGTAGCATACGGAATAAACAACATACGCATTGCCAAAGTAGACGAGAACTTCAAGAGAATAGAGGACAAAGAGGTGGCAAAATACAGTGTAAAGAGCGGACTTGAGGGCAGCCGTCTATACAAGATTGGCGACTACTATTACATATACGCCACATACGGAGGTTTCCCCGCATATCAGACAATTTTCCGTTCAAAGAACATTTTCGGCCCCTACGAAGAGAAGTTCCTGCTCGACGACAGAAATATCCATCAGGGTGCACTTGTCGAGACAAAGAGTGGCGAATGGTGGACAGTGCTCTTTGCCGACAAGGGCGCATACGGCCGCATGCCCTACCTGCTGCCTGTAACATGGAAAGAGGGATGGCCGTCGATAGATGTGAACAGCGACAAAATCGAAGTGTACAAAAAGCCAAACATCGGCAATGGCGCGGCAACAGCAAAAGCACTGCCCACGAACGATAATTTCCGCCACTATAACCTGGGGTTGCAGTGGGGATGGAACCACAACAGCGACAAGAACCGTTGGTCGCTCACCGAGCGCCCCGGATTCATGCGTCTGTACACAGCAAGCGTTACCGACAATTTCTACAATGCGCGCAACACACTCACACAGCGCATCATGGGCAATCGTCACATCGACGGGCTGACATACGGCACAGTGGCGATGAACATTTCGCAAATGAAGAGTGGCGACGTTGCCGGCCTTGCGGTGATGCAAGACCCCTCGGCATTCATAGCCATCAAACAGGAGGGCAAGAAAAAATACATCATGCACTCGACACTATCGCTGCGCAAGGGAGAGAAAGAGGAGATTACAGGCGAGAGAATAAAGGCGGGCATCATATATCTGCGTGCAGTGTGCGACTACCGAAGCAACAAGGCGCGTTTCTATTACAGCACAGACAATGTAAATTACAAGCCTTTCGGCAAGGAACTACACATGAAGTTCGACCTTTCGGTGTTCACCGGAAACAAGTTTGCCATCTTCAACTACGCAACAGCTGCACTTGGCGGATATGTAGACATCGACTGGTTCACCACCGAACCACAGTTTGACGAGGACACATTCTACGACGAGCATTTCGAGGAGTACAGCGAAGAATCGCTCACGCTCGAAAAGCTGGAGTTCACATGTGGCGCGAGTGCCACACTGCTCACCGGCAGCACACGAAGCATGGAACTTATCGCCCACTTCAAAGACGGACACACCGAGGATGTGTCATCGGTGGCAATATACAGTGGCTACGACAAGAGCGTTATCTCTACCGAGAAAGGGCGATTGGGTGCACTGAAAGATGGAGCGACCACCCTCACCGCCACATTCAAAGGCGCGCGCGGCGACGAGAAAAGTTGCACCATAAACATCGAGGCTACAACCTTCCCTATGGTAAAAGGAGAGTTCAACCCCTCTATTTGGGAGAATGGAACATTCGACGAGAAGAACTGCACAGCCACCACCGGCAGATATGGATTCGCCGGTTGGAGATACAGCAAGGCCCTCGACCTCACCAAGCACAAGTATCTGGTGGTTGAGATTAGCGGTGGCGACAACTGCGGCCTTTCGTTCCGCATGTTCGACACAAACAACTATTGGAGCGACTGCGCTGTCTTCGACTTCAACGGCAAAAAACGTCTGACGATTGCCACCGACAGCATTGTCCGCAACAAAGAGAAAAGCAAACATTTCGAGGCAGAGCACGTGTACATTCTCGGTTTTTGGTCTACCGGCGGAGTGCCTTTCAAAATAGAAAAGATATATTTCAGCGACGAAGAATAAAAACCCACAAATGAACCACACAAAAAAGCGGCTCGCATGAAGCGAGCCGCTTTTACATTTATAATAAAGGATATTACTCCTCGAATCCGTTAGGATTGTTCTTCTGCCAATTCCAGCTGTCGCGACACATTTCCTCGATACCGAACTGAGCCTTCCAGCCAAGCTCTGCCTCGGCCTTTGCAGGGTTACAATAGCATGTGGCAATGTCTCCCGGGCGACGGGGCTTGATAGAATAGGGAACAGGAACCTCATTTACCTTCTCAAAAGCCTTTACAACGTCGAGCACTGAATAGCCCTGACCTGTACCAATGTTGTAAACAGCTGCGCCCTTCTTCTCAACGATAGCTTTCAACGCTGCAACGTGAGCACGAGCAAGGTCTACTACGTGAATGTAGTCACGAACACCTGTACCGTCGTGTGTATCGTAATCGTCGCCGAAGACACCAAGCTCCTCGCGCTTGCCCACTGCTGTCTGTGTGATGTAGGGCATAAGGTTGTTGGGAATACCGTTGGGGTTCTCACCAATAGTACCACTCTTGTGAGCACCGATAGGATTGAAGTAACGGAGAAGAACTACGTTCCACTCGTTGTCAGCCTTCTGAACATCCAAAAGCACCTCTTCGAGCATAGACTTTGTCTGTCCGTAGGGGTTGGTGCATTTGCCTTTGGGGCACTCCTCGGTGATGGGGATGATGGCAGGGTCGCCATAAACTGTTGCACTTGAAGAGAAAATGATGTTCTTGCAACCATTATTGCGCATTACATCAACAAGAACGAATGTACCATTCATGTTATTCTCGTAGTATTCGAGGGGTTTAGAGCAGCTCTCGCCCACAGCTTTCAAACCTGCGAAGTGGATACAAGCATCGAACTTGTGCTCGTCGAATACCTTCTGCAAGCCCTCGCGGTCGCGAATATCAACTTTATAGAAAGGAACCTCCTTGCCGATAATCTTTGCAACGCGCTGCAACGAAATAGGAGAAGCATTGTACAAGTTATCAACTACTACTGCCTCGTGACCGGCCTCTACAAGTTCAATCAAGGTGTGGCTACCGATGAAGCCCGCACCACCAGTTAATAAGATTTTCATTTTCTTTAGTTTATTATAGTTTGTAAATTTGCTTTCACTATATAAAACCCCATAAGGTACAATATAAATTATCGCAAATTTACTACATTTTATGCAACATCAAAATTATTAAGGATATTTATTGCTAAAAGCAGTTAATTTTAAGAAAAGCATCCCACCTACCGAACTGCAATCGACAGGTGGGATGCCATAAACTATACAACGAGGCTTACAACTTAACTTTCATTGTCTTGTTTCCTACAAGAACAATATATAGACCTTTTTCGAGCATAATCTCCTCGCCGGCGTAGTTGCCTATTTTCTCGACAAGTGCACCGTTAGCGGTGTAAATGGCAATAGCCTTGCCCTCAGCAGCAGTAAGCTGAATGCCACCGGAAGTAATCTCAAAGGCGGGAGCATCATCTGCAACATCTTCAACACCTGTAGGATCAAACTCTACGATATTTTTGAAATCCTTCCAGCCCATTGTTGAGGAGTATGTTCCCTTGGAGCCTATGGGAACATAGAGGGTGCAATTACCTTTATCTACATCATTAAATACAGATGAATCTAATGTAAATAATTTATTACCCGGTATATTAGAAATTACGCTTGTAAGGCCATCGCAACTATTGAACGCTCCGTAACCGATATATGTAACACTATTAGGAATTGTTATACTGCTAAGATTATCACAATCAGAAAAAACATAATTTCCTATACTTGTTACCTTATTGTGAATTGTTACACTTTTAAGATTATCATACCCTGCAAAAACTTCATTTTTTATAACTGTGACATCTTCTGGAATGATAATATCTGTAAGTAATTTTCCATTCAAATAGAATTTTTGCGCATAATTCAATGGATTAGACCAAGAAGCTTGGTCTATATTACACCAAGCGGAAAGGTCGCTTATATGCACTTCTTTAAGGCCAGTGCATTTATAGAACGCTTTTTCTCCGATGCTTGTTACGCTGTTGGGGATTGTTACGCTTGCAAGGCCGCTGCAACTATTGAACGCATTGTCTCCTATGCTTGTTACACCGTTGGGAATTGTTACGTTTGTAAGGCTGATGCAGCCATTGAACATCCACGCGTTAATATTTGTAAGACTTGCGGGCAAGGCTATGCTTACAATACCGCTATGCTCAAAAGCTGCATCGCCAATGAATGTAACGCTCGAGGGAATCTCTATTTTTGTGAGATCCTTACAATATTGGAAGGCAAATTTTCCAATGCTTGTAACGCTGTTGCCGATTGTTGCGTTTGTAAGGCTGCTGCATTTATAGAACGCGCATTCTCCAATGCTTGTAACGCTGTTGGGGATTGTTACACTAGTAAGGCTACTGCAATCCTTGAACACATCCTTTCCAATAACATAATTCTCGCCGTTGCAATTTGAAGGTAAAGTCAATTCCGTATCATTACCAATATATTCACATAAAGTATTTACTCCATCTATTTTTCTAAACACAATTACATTATCAGCATAATAGCCTACATAGCCATTACTTGTTGAGCCTTTAGATATTGTCAAATTAGATAAATTTATAACTGTTTTAAGGCCTTTGCAATTTTCGAACGCATATTTTCCAATGCCTGTTACACCGTTGGGAATTGTTACGCTGGTAAGGCTGCTGCAATCACGGAACACACTTTCTCCAATAACATAATTCTCTCCGTTGCAATTTGAAGGTAAAGTCAATTCTGTTGCGTTGCCATTATAATAACACAATGTATTAACGCCATCGATTTTACCAAATACAAAATCTCCTTCTACCGAACCATTGGGAACATTTATTACTTTATTGGCGTAATAGCCTACATAGCCATTAGTTGTTAAGTCTTTAGATATTGTCAAATTAGATGAATTTATAACTGTTTTAAGGCCTTTGCAACCATAGAACGCATACTCTCCTATGCTTATAACGCTGTTACCAATTATGACACTTGTAAGACCGCTGCAATCTTCGAACGCACTTTTTCCTATGCTTGTTACGCTGTTGGGAATTGTGACACTTGTAAGGCCACTGCAACCTGCGAACGCCCTTTCTCCTATGCTTGTTACACCGTTGCCGATTGTCACGCTTGTAAGTCTATAGCAACCACAGAACGCTTCATTTCCAATTCTTGTAACACTATTAGGAATTGTTACGCTTGTAAGACCACTGCAATGAAGGAACGCCCGTTTTCTTATGCTTGTTACACCGTTGCCTATGACTACCTCTTTTATAGATGTTAAACTAGAAAACCAGCCTTCTATATTCTTACAATTTAAAGTCACTTTTGTAAGGCTGCTGCAACCAGAGAACGTATCGTCTCCAATACTTGTTACACTGTTGCCAATTGTGAGACTTGTAAGACCGCTGCAACCATAGAACGCCTGTTCTCCTATGCTTGTAACGCTGTTACCGATTGTTACGCTGGTAAGACCGCTGCAACCATAGAACGCCCTTTCTCCTATGCTTGTAACGCTGTTGGGGATTGTTACGCTGGTAAGGCTGCTGCAATCTCTGAACGCCCATTCTCCTATGCTTGTTACACTATTGCCAATTGTGAGACTTGTAAGACCGCTGCAACCATAGAACGCCTGTTCTCCTATGCTTGTAACGCTGTTACCGATTGTTACGCTGGTGAGGTTACTGCGTTTATAGAACACTCCGTTTCTAATAACATAATTCTCTCCTTTGTAATTTGAAGGTAAAGTCAATTCTGTAGCGTTGCCATTATAATAACACAATGTATTAACGCCATCGAATTTACCAAACACAAAATCTCCTTCTATCGAGCCATTGGGAGCATTTAATACTTTA
>JAZRFE010000008.1:0-74092 GCA_045661205.1 Bacteroidaceae bacterium
TATTTTCGCAACTCCCAAAAAGGAGTAACTAAAAAAAAGACCGCTGTACTGCTATGTCTGTATGGAATGTTTTCAAGGATCGTATTGCTTAGGACTTGTGAACTGTGTTCCTTGTCGAAAGCGAGTGCAAAGGTACGGCAATTTTTTAAACTACAAAACTTTTTCGCAAGTTTTTTTCTAAGAAATTTTGCCGAATTTAGTCATTGTGCTATATATCAGCACATTGAACAAGAAAAAAATTTCAACTTTTATCGAACCAAAATGCTCTCGAGTTGTTGCGCGTTGAGTCCGAGCTTGAATTTTCCGTTACGTGCCACCGAAATTGCGCCCGTTTCCTCGGAAACAATTATAGCGATAGCATCGGTTTCTTGCGAAACGCCGAGCGCAGCTCTGTGTCGCAGACCAAGTTTTTTGGGAATATTCAGTTCGTGCGAGACGGGAAGTATGCACGAGGCTGCTGCCAGACGGTTGTTCTGCACTATCAACGCACCGTCGTGCAACGGAGAGTTCTTGAAAAAGATATTTTCAATCAAACGCTGGTTGATGTTTGCATCGATGCGTTCACCCGCCTGCATATATTCGTCGAGTGTCTCGTTACGCTCCACTATAATAAGGGCACCCACCTTTTGCTGGCTTAGGCTCATACATGCCATAACGATGGGCAGCATTGTGCTCTTATCCTCTTTTTTATTATTGTCCTTGGAAAAGACATCCGAGATTTTTTTAAAATGGCGGTGCGAGCCGAGAGTCTTGAAGAATCTTTTTATCTCCTCTTGGAAGATGATGATGAGTGCAAGCACACCCACGCTCATCATCTGGTCGAAGATGGAGCCGAGAAGACGCATCTCGAGCACGCGCGACACAAAAATCCACAGCACTATGAAGACCAGAATGCCGGTAAAGACTGTGATGGAGCCGGACTCTTTCATCAGACGATAGAAATAGTAGAGCAAAGCTGCCACCAGCAGAATATCGACAAAATCCATTATAGAAAAATCGAAAAACATAATTTCACCTTATTAATAGCTGTTTATATTCATTTTCATTTGTGTAACGAGTTTCACCGCCTCGGCAGCAGGCTTCACGTCGTGCACGCGCAGGATGTGCGCACCCTTCATCAGAGCAACGGTGTTGAGTACCGACGTTCCATTGAGCGCCTCTTCGGGGGTGATGTTGAGAGTTTTTGTTATCATAGACTTGCGCGAGACGCCCACAAGCAACGGAGCGTCGAACATAGCAAACTCCTCGAGCGAGTCGAGCATGGCAAAGTTCTGCTCGCGGGTTTTCCCGAAACCGAAGCCAGGGTCGATAATAACATCATTCACCCCACGCTGACGAAGAGCCCACAGCTTGTCGGCAAGCTGCTTGAACACTTCGGGAAGAAAATCATCGTAACGTGGAGTATCGCCCGCCACGCCACGCGAATGGGTGAGCACATAGGGCGCGTTAAGCTCGGCAACAGTGTCGAGCATTGCCTCGTCGCTGTCGAAACCCGAGACGTCGTTGATGATGGCAACGGCATGCTCCTTGACACACTCGCGTGCCACCCTCGCCCTGAAGGTATCCACCGAGAAGGGAACGTCGGGGAAGTGCGCATCGAGCAGTTCAAAAGCTGCATGCAGACGCGCAAGCTCTTCGGCCTCGCTCACAGGCTCACTGCCGGGGCGAGTGGAGCATGCACCCACATCGATGATGTCGGCACCATCGGCAAGCATGCGGCGACAACGCGCTACAAGCTCGCTACCCGCCTCTACTCGCGAGAGCCCATAGAAGGAGTCGGGCGTCACATTCACAATGCCCATCACCAGCGGTCGCTCCATAGTGAGCAAACGCCCTTTTACATTTATAGAATATTCGTTATTCATATTATTTCAAACACACCGGCTTGCAACGCAAACTTTAGTTTACGAGCTATTTTCGCAATATTAATCGAATTAATGTCGCAAATTTACAAATTTCCACCAATTATGCGTAAGTTTGCAACAACGAAAAACAACACACCATGAAAATAAAAAAAGAATATGAATTGCAGAGAGTGTGCGACGAAGCACTGCTTGTCCCCGCCGACTGCGAAGATGGTATAGAGAGAGAGACAATAAGTCTCGACCCTGTGAGCGAATATCTGTGGGAGAAGGTAGCTACAATGGATAGCTTCACCGTAGAAACCCTCGTGACGCTGCTGATGGCAGAGTATGAAGTAGACGAAGAGACTGCCCGCGAAGATTGCGCCCTCATTGCCGAGGCATGGCAAGAGATGGGGATTGTTGGCGATTAGCTGTTGGCTGTTGATTAACGGCTAAAAGCAAAATAAAAGCAGCGACCTTTTTGGTCGCTGCTTTTATTATTAACCTCCGAAGTCGTCGAAGTGAATCATATCTTTCTCTACACCAAGGCTGTCCAAGAGGTCGAGAACTGTCTTCGCCATCATGGGAGGACCACACAAGTAGTACTCGCAATCCTCGGGAGCCTCGTGAGCCTTCAAGTAAGTATCGCCCATAACAGGAGCTACGAAGCCCGCTGTATACTTGATACCTGCTGCATCGGCTTTAGGATCGGGGCGGTCGAGAGCCAAGTGGAAGTGGAAGTTATCAAACTCTTTCTCCAATGCCAAGAAGTCGTCGAGGAAGGGAATCTCCTCCAATGCACGAGCACCGTAGAAGTAGTGCATCTGACGGTCGCGGCACTGACGAGTCTTGAGCATGTGCATAATCTGAGCACGCAAGGGAGCCATACCGGCACCACCACCTACCCAAATCATCTCACGACCCGAGTCGTAGTTGGGGCGGAACTCTCCGTAAGGACCACTCATGAGCACCTTATCACCGGGCTTCAAACTGAAGATATAAGAAGAAGCGATACCGGGATTAACATCCATGAAGCCACCACCCTGCTCTTTCGGTTTGAAAGGAGGAGTAGCAATACGAACGTTCAAAGTGATGATATCACCCTCGTCGGGATAGTTAGCCATAGAGTAAGCACGCACTGTGGGAGTATCGTTGGTACACTTCAAGTTGAAGAGACCGAAGTTCTTCCAAGCAGGGAGATAAGTATCGCCGATGAGAGACTTGTCGAAGTCCTTATCGTAATCGATGTTAAATGCAGGGATTTTAATCTGCGCATAAGAACCGGGCTCGAAGTCCATGTGCTCGCCGGGAGGCAAAGCCACCTTGTACTCCTTGATGAAAGTAGCCACGTTGCGGTTACCGATAACGGTGCACTCCCACTCCTTAACGCCCATTACAGAGTCGTCAACCTTGATAGAGATGTCACCCTTAACCTTACACTGACAACCGAGACGCCAGCCCTCTTTAATCTCTTTACGTGTAAACTGTCCCTTCTCCGAGTCGAGTATTTCACCACCACCTGTGGGAACCTGAACTTTACACTGTCCGCAAGAGCCCTTACCACCGCAAGCCGAGGGAAGGTAGATGTTATTCTCGGCCAAAGTGCTGAGCAAGCTACCACCCTGAGCAACAGAGATGGTATCCTTACCATTGATAGTAAGGTTCACATTGCCGCTGGGCGACAAATATTTCTTAGCCACGAGCAGGATAATCACCAACGCAAGGATGATTGCGAGGAATACTCCAATGCTCGCTAAAATCAAATTCATATCCATTGTACTATTCCTTTAATATTAAATCTTAAGACCTGAGAAACACATAAATGCAAGCGCCATGAGACCTACTGTGATGAAGGTGATACCAAGACCCTGAAGAGGTTTGGGAACATCGGTGTAAGCCATTTTCTCGCGGATAGCTGCCAAAGCCACGATAGCCAAGAGCCAGCCGATACCCGAACCGAGAGCATAAGCAACTGCATCCCACACATTAGCGATAGCCTGAGTGTCGGTAGCAGGGTCCATGGTGATACGCTGCTGCATGAAGAGCGACGCACCCATGATGGCACAGTTCACAGCGATAAGAGGCAAGAAGATACCGAGCGCAGCATAGAGCGAGGGAGAGAAACGCTCCACAACCATCTCTACAAGCTGTACGATACCCGCGATAACCGCGATGAAAAGGATAAATGCAAGGAAAGAGAGGTCAACGCCCTCGATGATGGCGTCAGGACCGAGCACATATTTCTGCAAAGCATAGTCAACGGGCACAGTCACCAGCAACACGAAAGTTACGGCAACACCCAGACCAAGCGCAGTTTTAACATTCTTCGATACGGCCAAATAAGAACACATACCCAAAAAGAATGCGAAAATCATATTGTCCACAAAGATAGAACGGACAAACAAACTTATTAAATGATCCATATTGTTAATTCAATTTAGAAGTATGTATTATTTTTTCTTATCGTTAATAGCGCGGTGAGCCCAGATAACACAACCACAGATGATGAGTGCCATAGCAGGCATAGTCATCATACCGTTGTTCATGTAGCCCATGTCGTAGAGAGCATCGGGGATAATCTGCATGCCAAGCAAAGAGCCTGAGCCGAAGAACTCACGAACAGCACCTACGATAACGAGGATGATTGCATAACCAAGACCGTTACCGATACCATCGAGGAACGAAGGCCAGGGACCGTTCTGCATAGCAAAAGCCTCGAGACGACCCATGAGGATACAGTTGGTGATGATAAGACCCACGTACACCGA
Source organism: Bacteroidaceae bacterium (assembly GCA_045661205.1). Classification (GTDB taxonomy): domain Bacteria; phylum Bacteroidota; class Bacteroidia; order Bacteroidales; family Bacteroidaceae; genus HGM04593. Next base: position 4,613 of record JAZRFE010000008.1, read on the forward strand.
AAGCTGAACGCTGACGTCGTAAGCAAAAGCCTTGAGCACCTCACTAACGATGGTTACAAGAGCAGCAACTACAACCAACTGCACGATGATACGTATACGGTTGGGGATAGTCTTGCGAAGAAGTGAAATAATGACGTTGGCAAAAGCAGTGATAGCAGTAACTGAAAGACCCATCACAATAGCAGGCTCGAGCTGTGAAGTAACAGCAAGCGCCGAGCAGATACCAAGCACCTGCACAACAACGGGGTTGTCAAGGTTCAACGGATTTACAAAAGCCGCTTTATTCTCTGATGAAAACAATTTACCCATATCTTATTCCTCCGTTTTTTCGCTATTCTGTGCCTCGTCGCAGGGAGTCTCCTCGCAAGCAACCTCGCAAGCAGCCTGCTGTGCAGCAGTAGTGGTGTTAATAAATCCGATATATTTCTTCAAGCCATCCTTCACCATGCTGGCAATACCATTGGTAGTAAGAGTAGCACCTGTGATACCGTCAACCTCGTAGTCGGCCTCTTTTACAGCACCAGCCTTAACAACTGTGAGAGCTACATCATTGCCCTTGAAGAGTTTTTTGCCGACGAAACGCTCCTGGAACCACTGCTCGGCGAGCAACGCACCAAGACCGGCAGTCTCGCTTGAGTGAGACATGTAAGCACCGAACACAGTCTGGCAATCCTCGTCGAGAGCGATATAGCCCCAGAGGCCACCCCAAAGACCGCGACCGGTAACGGGAATCACATATTTTGTAGCGCCATTAACGTTAGCGATGTAGAGAGGCATGTTCTCGTCGTTAACATCTTTGCTATCGAGAACGAAAGCAGCCTCGTCTTTAGCAGCACCGTCTTTCACAACAGCACCGTCAGCCTTGATGATGGGGTCGCTTACAATCACCTTGTCATACTCAGTCTCGATGTTGCTCTTCTCCAATCCGCGGATATTGAGCGACGCGAGAATCTGGCTTTTCTTGTCGATGGCAACGTTCACGTCCTGAATAGGTTTCAAAGCCGATGAAACGAAAGCCAACAGGAATGCAACGATAATAACCATTACCGAAGCATATATGATAGTATAACTATTGCTATTAGTATTCATATTCTATTCGTTTTTTAATGGTTATTTATTCAAAGCACGTTTAGCACGCTTGTTGATGTTGCTCTGCACGAAGCAGTAGTCGATGGTGGGAGCAAACATGTTCATGAGCAGGATAGCGAGCATCATACCCTCGGGATAACCGGGGTTGAGTACACGTACCATCACAGCAACCACGCCAATGAGGAAGCCGTAAACATATTTACCACCCTCGGTGCGAGCAGAAGTAACAGGGTCGGTAGCCATGAACACAGCACCGAAGCAGAAACCACCCATTACCAACTGGTCGGCCCATGTGAGAGTAGTTGCGCCGAGTGACTCGAAGAGGAAACCTGTGAGGGCACCACCCACGAACACAGAGAGCATAATTTTCCAGCTTGCAACACCTGTCCACAAGAGGAGGATAGCACCAAGAGCGATGGCGATAACACTTGTCTCACCGATAGAACCGGGAATGAGACCGATAACAGCATCCATAAACTCGCAAGTGGGAGCAACACCGGCTGCAGCCTCACCAAGAGGAGTTGCAGATGTGAATGCCTCGGGAACAGTGCCACCAAGACCAAGGATAGACTCCTGAGCCACCCACACATTGTCGTCACCTGTCATTGCAGTAGGATAAGCAAAGAAGAGGAACGCACGTGTGATGAGTGCGGGGTTGAAGATGTTCATACCTGTACCACCGAAAATCTCCTTAGCGAAGATAACGCTGAAGGCAACGGCAATAGCAAGAATCCACAGAGGAGTGTTCACAGGAACAATCATAGGAATGAGCATACCCGAAACAAGGAATCCCTCCTGAATCTCCTCTTTTTTCCACTGAGCAACAACAAACTCGATGCCCAGACCCACTCCATACGAAACAACGATTTTAGGCAGAACAGCCAAAAAACCGTAAAGGAACATATCAAAATATGAACCCTGGATGCCTGCAGCCAAGTAGTGCTGGTAACCGACGTTGAACATTCCGAACAAAAGTGCGGGAATGAGCGCGATTACAACGAAAGACATGATGCGCTTGCTGTCGATAGCATCGTGAATGTTCACGCCCGTTTTGCTTGTCTCGTTCGGGACAAAAAGGAAAGTCTCGAATCCGTCAAAAACAGAACGGAAAGCGTGCAGCTTGCCTCCCTCCTCGAAGTTAGGCTTTATCTTGTCGATATATTTTCTTAACGCTTTCATTAATATATTATTTACTTAATTTCTAAATTATTATGCCATCTCTTTACGCAACATGTCAAGACCCTGACGAACGATGCGCTGAAGCTCGAGTTTAGAAGAATCGACAAACTCGGCAAGAGCGAAATCCTCGGGAGCAACCTCGTAGATACCAAGTGCCTCCATGCGGTCGATGTCACCTGCGATGATAGCCTTCACCAAATAACCGGCATAGATATCCATGGGGAACACCTTGTCGTACTCGCCACTCATAATCATGTGACGCTCACCACCCTTGATACGTGCATCCATAGTGTACTGACGGTTGGGGAAGAGCCAGCTGAAGTAGCTGCGGCTGGTGCTGAACATTGAGGGACGGGGAGCAATCCATCCGAGGAGTTCTGCATCGTCGAGAATCTCGGGGATAACGGTGATTTCGGTAGAGAAAGCACCGAGGAAGCTCTCGGCTGTTGTCTTAGCACCTGTGAGAACGTTGCCATCGATGATACGAAGGGGATTCTTCTGCTCCAAGCGACCATCAACGATAGAAGATATCTGAGCACCAAGCACCACCTTGCTGTACGAAGGATTCTTAACCTCGCTACCTGCAAGAGCAATAGTTCTTGTGAAGTCCACCTTGCCTTTGTTGAAAAGACGACCGATGAAGATAACCTCTTCGGCACCGACTGTCCACACAACCTCGCCCTTGTTTACGGGAGAAACATGGTTGATTTGTACACCAACGTTACCTGCGGGGTGAGGACCGTTGAAGCATGTAGTAGTCACGTTCTTTGCTGTGGTCAAAGCAGGAGACTGCTGTTTGCCATTGATACCGAGATTTACGGGAGCGATACGAGACAAAGCATCGAGACCTGCCTGGAAATCATCCTCGTTACCCTTGAGGGCAACCTCGAAATCAACTGCCAAAGGCTTAGAATCGAATGCAGAGACAAAGATAGCCTTGGGAGCATCCTTAGGCGATGCAATAACATCGTAAGGTCTTTGTTTGATAAAAGCGAAAAGACCGGCATTGAGCATATCTGCTTTTACCTCCTCGCCCGAGAGCGAGAGCACGTCTTTTGCCTTGTACTCTACCGACTCATTCTTACCATCGGCTTCTACTACGACGCTGAGTACGCGTCTTCTTTCACCTCGGTTCACTGCTACGACTTTTCCGCTCACGGGCGAAACAAATCGCAGGTCGGGATTTTTCTTATCAACGAACAAAGCGTCGCCGGCCTTAACTGCATCTTCGGGCTTAACAACCACTTTGGGTGTAATGCCGGTGAAGTCGGAGGGCATCAAAGCGTAGAGTTTTGAAGCCTGCACTGCAGTCATTTCATTTACGGGCGCGCCTTTCAGCTTGATATCCAATCCCTTAGAAATTTTTACGACTCTGTACATATAATTAGGGTTACGTTAATACATTATCCGACGCAAAATTACTGAAATTTTTCCGTATTCTGAATATTATTTGAGAGAAATATGTTTTTTTGTTTAAAAATATTAGAAATTGTTTATTTTGGCTATTGACTGCTGACCTTTGGTGGTTGGCTGTTACAGCCAAAGGCCAAAAAGGCACAAAAAAAATCGGGGAGGGCAACTGCCCTCCCCGACTCATATTGGGACATCCGTCAATTACTTAACAAATGTTTTTGTAGTTTTAACTACGCCGTTAGCGTAAACAGTCTTAACGATTGTAACCTCACCCTTAACAGGAGCTGCAACCTTAACACCAGCTGTTGTGTAGTAAGATACAGAAACTGCATCGCCCTCAGCTACTGCGCTGTTGATACCTGTTGTGATAGGTGCACCGATCTTGCGGAGAATCCACTGTGAAGAGACGTCAGAACCTGCCCAGTAAACGAGGTCACCATTGTCACCGCCACCGCCACTGTTGCCCTCCATGTGCAATGATGCGTTGCCGTGCATAGGATTCCAGAGGTCGAACTTGTAAGCGCCCTGTGAACGTACGATGTAGGGAAGTTCAGGAGCGTCTGTGAAGTTGATGTCGTGTGAACGCTCGGGTTTACCCTCGCCGTCCAACTTCTCTGTGTTACCGATATACTTGTCTACCTCTACGCTGCGGATGAAGTAAGCCTCCTTAGCCTGCTCAGCTGTGATGATGCTGTCAGCAACCCACTGCAGTACGATAGCTGCAGAGTCAGCCTCGATGAACTCGAACTTGTAGCGATCGGGAGCGTTGTAGATATCCTCGGGAGCATTTGTCCACCAGCCTGTGTAAACTGAAGAAGCACCACCCTGAGAATCGAAGTCGTTGAAGTAAGTAACAATAGCCTTCTTAACACCCTGCTGTGCGAGGAAGTTAGTGTTAGCAGACTCGATTACGTAAACACCGGGAACCATGGGGTTAAGCTCAACGTCACCGCTAACGAGATCCTGTGTAGCCTCGATTGCGAGGAGAGCCTCCTTAGCAAGAGCGTCGTCCTTTGTATCGATAGCTGCCTGAGCCTTAGCAAGAGCAGCAGCGAACACACCTACAGAAGCCTCATCATAGAAGCCGGGATCGGGACCTGACTGGAGACCGAAGTTTGAAGCTGTTGCGTAAACGTTCTTCAACCAGAATACATAAGGATTGTCCATTGTAACCTTGTAGATGTACCACTCACCCTCACCGTCGAAGTCGTTGTACTTGAGGTCGGGGATTGAGAAGTAACCTGAGCTACCATTCCAGTCCTGAACTACGATATAGGGGTGAGGAGTTGCCTGTGTAGAGTCAATCTCATCGGGATAGCTCTTGTTAACACGTACAACTGTGTCATTGTACATGTAGATAGCGAATGTATTGGGATATTCCTCTTTCTCTGCGTCGATACGAGCCTGAGCATTGGGAACAATGTGGAACTTACCGGCTTTCTCAATCTCAGATACTACGCCTGCATTACCCCAACCATCAACATCGATCTCACCTGACCAGTACTTGCTGTCGGCAAGGCTGCGGATGTAGAATGTACCATCCTCGTCACCTGTCTTAGTGATTGTGAATGCACAAGGAGCAGCAATCTTAGGACCATAAGCCTGGTTAGAAGTGTAGAACTTCTCGAAACCTGAACCGTCACCCTCGGGTGCGCAGTTGATAAGACCTACGAGTGCATAGATGCCATCGTCTGTGATCTGTGAAGCGTCTGTGATCTGCTCAGCAGCCTTTGTGTTGTAAAGCTCGGGGAGGTCGATATCCTCGGGGAAGTATGTCTCACCTGCCTGGCTGAATACGAAGTCGATGGGGGTATCATCCCAACCGTTACCACGTGCATACTGTACATATTTGAAACCGCTAACCTCGTAGGGAAGGTTGATCTCGAGATAGAAGTACTCGCTACCGTCGTACTCGTCGTCAGCACCCCACTTAGAGTGGAAGTGTGTTTTATCGTCAGTGTTGATGTTACCGTCGCAAAGACCGGCGAGACCTATACCGTCAGTAGGAACAACTGAGTTAGTCTCGAAGTTGTCTTCTGTCAAAGGAATCTTGTTACCATTCTGGTCGAAGAACTCAACCTCGTTGATACATACGAAAGGTTTGTCACCTACTTTACGAGCCATCTTTGTTCCGAACACTGTGAAACGGAGAGCGTCAACAGGCTCAGTCAAAAGCCACATGGGAGACTCCCAGTGCCATACACCTTTACCGTTAGGACCACCGATGTGTGTACCGGGAAGACCATCGTCTACTGTACCGATGCGGAAGGGAAGTTCCATAACACCTGCTACCTTAGAAGCCCAGAAGTTGTCTACGGCTGCATAGATAAGCTGGATACCTGCGTCTACGTCAGCAAGTGACTCACAGTTCTGGATAACAGTCTGAATGTCGTTCTGTACCTGCAACATAGCGTCGAATGCGCCCTGTCCGTAAGCACCCTCAACCCAGTCGGGACCCTCGCAAACTGCGATCTCCTCTGCGTCTACCATGTCAGAGATAACCTGGATAGAGTCTACGTATACCCAAAGACCTACTGTTGCATAAGCAGCTGTAAGTAAGTTGAGCTCACGTTTCTTTGTAAGAATGTCAGCTGCTGCTACGTTGGGGTCAGCTACAAGAGCCTTAGCCTCGGCTACTGCTGCTGCAAGAGCCTCATACTCGCCCTGGTCGTAACCCTCAACTGCGCCACCTATTGCTGCGATACGAGCCTCAGCCTCGTCAATCTCGGCCTGGAGCTCAGCTACGATAGCTGCACCGTTGATAGATGCGTTGTAAACTGACCAGTAGTATGTGTTGGGACGGCTGCGCTCGCCTGTACCCTCCTCTGAGTTCTCGCAGAGTACCATCTTACCAAGACCGTCATAAGAGATGATGAAGCCACCATCGTTCATTGTAAGAACGAAGTCGCCCTCTTTCTCCTCGCTGGGTGTGAACTCTACAGAAGCTGCGTTGAGTACGTTCTTTGTGTACTGCAACCAGAGTGTACGTGTGATATTACCGTCATTGTTAACGTCACCATTCTCGCTCTCGAGGCCGTCGTGGCACTCACGGTTGAGGATGTAGTGACCGTTGTTCAACCAGTATACTTTGTAAGCGTTCTCTTTCTCTGCGTCGGGTGTAAGTGTTACAAGGTCAGCAGCAGAAGGTGTTACTGTACCACCGCAAGGTGCGTGGAAGAACATGTTTGTGGGAACGGGGTGACCAAATGTCTCATCGCGCATGTTCAGATACTCCTCCTCAGCGTCAGCGCGAAGCACGAAGAGTGCACCGGGAACTGCAAGCTCGTCTACAGAAGCTACCTGTGCGCCAAGCTCAAACTGCTGCTCGGGGAAAGGAAGATACTGTGTACCGGGAGTGATACCCATGTAAGTGATGAGGTTCTTGTGGTAACCTGAACGTGTGTTCCAGTTGAAATAGAACTCGCTGATGGGCTCAGCAAACTCCAACTCTACGTAGTGGAACTCGTAGGGATAAGAGTCGGTGCTACGGCTGTAAACAGTGTGGAAGTGCTGATTCTCGTTGCCGTCGTTGAGGATAGCAAGACCACCACCGTCACCATTCTGGATTGAGTTTGAAGAAGCTACATACTCAATGGGGTTGTCGTTAGCATCGAAGATACGAAGCTCTGACAATGTGAAGAAGGGGATACCTGTACCCCAACCTGATGAGTAACCGTCGAAGCTACCGCTTGTAAGAGAGTCTACTGTGTTTGTAGAGCAAACTGTAAAACGGAGTCTGTCGACAGCTGTGTCGAACTGGTAAACGCGAGATTTGTACATGTAGTTCTTTACTACTCTCGCACCGGGAAGACCGTCAGCTGTTGTCAGCGTGATAGGCCATGTGTCTTTTGCAAAGCCTAAAGAGGCAATGAGTGTCAAAAGACAGGTTAATAGTAAATTTTTTCTCATAATTTAAATGATTAAATTAAAAAAAAGGTTAATAAAGTTCTTTTTTTACTTGTGTTTAATATATTGTATATATGAAACTTCTTTACGTTTTTCGCTATTGCAGAATGGTGCGCCAAGAATCGTTTTAAATACTTTTAACACTATTAATACATTTTACAATATCGATTTTGCAAATATAGTATTAAATTTTCCAATCAAACAAACTTTTTTTCAAAAAAAATGCGTTTGAAGGTAGATATTTTTTCGCGGCAGCATTTGGTTATGCGCCACACATAAATGCCACTTTACGGCAAACTTAAGCAGTGATGCGGGTTGTCAGAGGTTCCACGTTGCCTTTTCCATTGCGCTCTCTACTGCCCCTTCTATGTCGTCGGGCAGTGAGTGGAAGAAGTCGAAACCTGTGATACGCTCCACCTCGTCGATGGTTACGGCATGCTCGACAAGTTTTTTGGCGCCTTTCTTGTTTTCAAACAAAAAGCCGATAGCTGTGTACTTGTCATAATAGGGGGCGAGGAGCACTTTGAAAAAGCCGTCGGGTACCATCACTCCGTTGTCGCCTATGGTACCGTAGCGGTTGTTGGTGACTATGGGGCCGCAGACTATGTAGAGGGTGCCGAAGTATCGGGCATATTCGCGGCACTGCTCTTCGAGCTTTTTCCAGGTGCCGGTGTTGAGTTTGTGGTCTTGCGGGCAGATATTTGTGAGGTAGAAGCAGTCGGCCATGGCGGCGGCACTCCACTTCATGTCGGCGGCAGGTGCCATGTGTCCTTTGTCCCAGCCCGAGTTGCGGTAGTCGTCGTTGTCGGCCTGCATACCTGCTATCTCGGGGTCGCGCTTGAAGTGTTTGCTGCGCGGTTCGTCGCCTTCGGTCTCGAGGGCGGTGAGTTCGTAGGCTACCCAGTCGGGGATGAGGCGGGCGGTGTTGTAGAGAAGTGTGTAGCCGTCGCGCGCTATGAGGCGACCCGACGAGCCGGAGGCAATGGCGGGTACTTCGAGTTTGTCTATCCTGCCTATCGCGACGGAACGACTGCCTGTGCACCGGTGTACAAGGTAGCCGAAGAGTGCTAATATTATTATTATACCTATTTTATAAAGGAGCGACGAACCCACCGTACTTTTTTTTCTACGTGCCATGATTTTATTTTTAATAATGTGCGACGCGAAGATAGCAAATTTCAATTTAATTTGAAAATTTTTATCCCGAACGAGAATTTTAACGATTTTTGCACAAATTTACACCGATTGTGCAAAAACTTCTTGTTATTTTGGACTTTTTGGGCTACCTTCGCAGCCGAAAAAGACTAATTCATTATAAATATGACTAAAATAAAGGGAAATTGCATTCTTATTACCGGCGGAGCGTCGGGCATTGGTCGCATAATGGGTCGCATGGCCCTGGAGAGAGGTGCGCGCCAGCTGGTTATCTGGGACATAAACGAGGAGAGCATCAAGAGTACTTGCGCGGAATTTGCAAGCAAGGGTAATGTTAAAGGTTACAGAGTGGATGTGTCGGACACTGCTGCCATGGTGGAGTGCTTCAAAAAGACAAGCGAGGAGTGTGGCGACGTGGATATAATTGTAAACTGCGCGGGAATTGTTACAGGTAACAAGACTTTCGACAAGCAGACGACAAGAGATATTGAGCGTACAATGAGCATAAACACCATTGCGCCCATGAACATTGCGTTGCAAGCTCTGCCGGGAATGATTGCCCGCGACAAGGGACATATTTGCAACATTGCGTCGGCGGCGGGTATGTTGTCGAACCCCAAAATGTCGGTGTATGTTGCCAGCAAATGGGCGATGATTGGATGGTCGGACTCGGTGCGCATAGAGCTGAAAGAGGCCAAGAGCAACGTACGTTTTTCGACTATCGCTCCTTATTATATTAATACGGGTATGTTCGACGGTGTAAAATCGAGATTTTTCCCCATTCTGGAGCCTGAGGCTACGTCGCGCAAGATTCTTAATGCCATTGAGAAGAACAGGGACTTCAAGGGTATTCCTTTCGGTTTCCACTTTATAAGATTGTGTCAGGGATTACTGCCTACCGCGTGGTTCGACGTGATTTTCGGAAAATGGGTGGGTATATTCTCGGCTATGGATAATTTCACCGGTAGAAAAAAGTAATTCACAAGCAGATGGCAACCATGAAGATTGAAAATCATTCGCCCGAGAGGATAAGGGAGATTGTGGAGAAGCAGAGGGTGTTCTTTGCTTCGGGCCTTACGCTGCCCTACAAGTTCCGCCGCGAACAGTTGAAGAAGTTGCTGGCGGCACTGAAAAAGTGGGAGAAACCGCTGTGTGACGCTCTGTGGAGCGACTTGCACAAGTCGATGGAGGAGGCGGTACTTACCGAGCTGAGCATCGTGAGTGGCGAGGTGAAGAACCATTTGAGCCACCTGAAAGGGTGGATGCGCCGCGAGCGTCGCTCTACCCCACTGAAGATGACTCCCTCGCGCAGTAGCATTGTGAGCGAGCCGTTGGGTAACACGCTTATCATTTCGCCCTGGAACTACCCTGTGCAGTTGCTGCTGAACCCATTGGTGGGTGCTATCTCGGCGGGATGTACTGCCATTCTGAAGCCTTCGCCCTATGTTCCCGCAACTTCGGCGACCATAGAGAAGATGATTAAGGAGTGTTTCGACGAGAGATATGTGGCTGTGGTACAGGGCAATCGCGAGGTGAACGGAGCGTTGCTAGAGGAGCGTTTCGACCTTATTTTCTTCACCGGCAGCCCCGCGCTGGGCAAAAAGGTGATGCAAGCGGCGGCACGCAACCTGACTCCGGTAATTCTGGAGTTGGGCGGCAAGAGCCCTTGCATTGTGGACAAGGAGGCGAACTTAAAAATTGCTGCGCGACGCATTGCGTGGGGAAAGACACTGAATGCGGGACAGACCTGCATTGCTCCCGACTATCTGCTGATACATTCATCGTTGTCAGAGAAATTCGCAACGGCGATGCGCGAGGAACTGCGTAAGCTGCATGGCGAGGATATACGCAGGAGCCGCCACTTTGTGCGCTTGGTGAACGACCGCGCCTTTGAGCGTGTGGCGGGATATCTGAAGGATGGCCGCGTGGTGTTCGGAGGCACTACCGTTGCCGAGGAGCGTTACATTGAGCCCACCCTGCTTGCCGACGTCAGTCCCGACTCGGCTGTGATGCAGGAGGAGATTTTCGGCCCTGTGTTGCCGATGATTACTTTCGAGGAGAGAGAGGAGGCTATACGCTTTGTAAATGAACGAGAAAAGCCACTTGCGTTGTACTACTTCGGCAAGGAGAAGGATGGCTATGAGGTGCTGAGAAGAACCTCGTCGGGTGGAGCGTGCATAAACGACACCATCATGCACATTGCTAACGAGAATATACCGTTTGGCGGTGTGGGAAACTCGGGAATGGGCAGCTATCATGGTCGTGGCAGTTTCGATGCTTTTTCGCACAAACGGGCTGTGGTAGTGACTCCTTCGTGGCTGGACTTGCCGTTCCGTTACATGCCTTATAACATGTTTGGCCTTGTAAAGAAAATTTTGTAATTTCATTTTATTTTCCGTAAGACGGGGGAGCATTTTCGCTCCCCTGCTTTGTTTTTACGGGGTTTTTAGACTATTTTTGCAATATTATAGTGCGTGCAGGGCTTTTTTCCGTTCGGGAGCAGGAAGTTTTGCAAATTGCACAATAATTTTAGAAAAAGCACGTTAAAGTATAAGTAAAAAAAATTGCTATGATAGAATACTTGCGCGGAGAGATTGCGGAGCTTACACCTGCAACGGCGGTGATTGATTGCGCCGGAGTGGGTTACGAGACGAGCATCACGCTGAACACATACAGTGCCATTCAGGGCAAAAAGGAGACCAAACTGTACATCTACGAGGTTATACGCGAGGATACCCACCAGCTTTTCGGCTTCAGCAACAAGCAGGAGCGAGAACTGTTTCTGTTGCTTATTTCTGTGTCGGGAATAGGCGGCAACACTGCGCGCACCATATTGTCGGCATTCACCATAGGGGAGCTGTGCGAGGTGATTTCGAGTGGCAACGACAAGACGCTGAAGAGCGTGAAGGGTATAGGCTTGAAGACTGCGCAGCGCATCATTGTGGAGTTGCAGGACAAGATTCCGGGGCTGGCAGCGGGAATACCTTCGGCTGCGCCTGCGACAAGCAGCGTGAACAAAGAGGCTGTGAGCGAGGCTGTGTCGGCACTGACCATGCTGGGATTCCCCACAGCAGCAGCAAACAAGGTGGTGCAGTCTATTGCAAAAGAGCAGTGCGACGCCACTGTGGAACAGCTTATTAAACTTGCTCTGAAACAATTGTAAAGAACCAAGATGAGACTGCGTACGTTATTTACACTTTTCCTGTTGTGTGCATGCACCCTTGTGATGTATGCCCAGGAGAATAATAGACGTACGATACGTCGCAGTAACAGGGTGAGACGTGCCAGATTCGAGCCTAACGATAGCATTAAAGCGCGTTTCCCCATTGCCAACGTCGTTCCCGAGAGCGAGAAGGACTTGAAAAAGCTGCCGATGGACTTGCGCAACCCTGCCAACATCGTTCAGGACACTGCATACAACGAGAAGGATAGCACTTTCAGCATATCGACAAAGATGGGTAACAGCATTCTGGGAACGCCCTTTTTCCTGTCGCAAGAGGAGTATGCCAAAGGCAAGATGCAAAGTTCGTTGCAGCGTTTTTACAGCAAGAAGTATCGCGAGGAGTTCGACAAGATGAACAACGGCGACAAGTTCGACTTCAGCGACATGAAGTTCGACTTGGGTCCTGCCGAGAAACTTTTCGGCCCGGGTGGTGTGCGCATTAAGACTCAGGGTAATGCCGAAATGAAGATTGGCTTTCAGATGCAGAAGGTGGACAACCCTTCATTGCCTCAACGCAGCCGCGAAACAAACAGCTTTAACTTCGACGAGATTATCAACTTGAATGTCAAGGGTAACGTGGGCGACAAGATGAACCTCGACTTCAATTATAACACCGAGGCTACGTTCAACTACGACACAAAGAAGATAAGCCTGAAATATGAGGGTAAAGAGGATGAGGTGTTCAAGCTGATTGAGGCGGGTAACATCTCTTTCGGCACTAATTCGTCGCTCATAAAGGGTGCCACATCGCTGTTCGGTCTGCGCACCGACATGCAGTTTGGCAAGCTGTCGTTGCAGGCGGTGGTGTCGCAAAAGAATTCGAGCACGACAGTGGTCAGCTCCAAAGGTGGAACGCAGCTGACGACATTCGAGATTGATATTGCCAACTACGACGAGAACCGCCACTTCTTCCTTGCACACTATTTCCGCGACAACTACGACAAATCAATGGCGCAGTTGCCCACCATTGTGTCGGGCATCACCATCAACCGCATAGAGGTGTGGGTAACAAACAAGAAAAGCGACTTTACAAACCCTCGTAACATTGTGGCTTTCACCGACCTGGGAGAGGCAACACACATAAGCAACAGCATGTGGAGCAAAATGGGCAACAACAGCCTGCCCGCCAACGGCGCGAACAACTTGTACACCACAATGAACAAGGGCTACGAGGAGATTCGCGACATTGACCGCGTGAACGAGACTTTCAGCAAGATGTATGGGTTCGACGGCGGACTGGACTACGAGAAGGTGGCCAATGCGCGTTTGTTGTCGCCGTCGGAGTATACGGTAAACAGACAGCTTGGATATTTGTCGCTGCGCAACTCACTGAGAGCCGACGAGGTGCTGGCGGTGGCATTTGAATATACCTACGGCGGAGTAACATATCAGGTGGGTGAGTTTGCAAGCGACCAGAAGGAGTCATCGACAACACTGATGGTGAAGTTGATTAAGCCTAACTCGTGCTCACCACAGAATGGTTGCTGGGACTTGATGATGAAGAACGTATACAGTCTGGGCGCACGCAGCTTGAAAAGCACAGATTTCAGACTCGATATTTACTATGCGAGCGACAGCTTGGGAACCAATATCACATATCTGCCCGAGGAGCATCTGAAAAACACTCCCTTGCTGAGGATGATGAACCTCGACCGCCTTGACGCTAACAACTCGAAGGAGGCTCCTAACGGTATTTTCGACTTTGTGGAGGGATTCACAGTGCATGCTTCGTCGGGCCGCATTTTCTTCCCGACGGTGGAGCCTTTTGGTACTAACCTCAAAAAGAAGATTGGCAGCAATGCCATTGCCGAGAAGTATATATTCCAGGAACTGTACGACTCGACAAAGACTGTTGCCAAGCAGCTTGCCGAAAAGGATAAGTTCTATCTGATTGGTGAGTACACAGGCTCGTCGGCAAATGTCATTCAGACAGGGTCGATGAACATTCCCAAAGGTTCGGTGGTGGTGACTGCCGGCGGTGTGGTGCTCACCGAGAACAGCGATTATACGGTGGACTATGCTGCGGGTATCGTAACTATTGTGAACCAGAGCATTGTAGACGCTGGAACTCCTGTGGAGGTGTCGCTCGAGAGCAACACGCTCTTTAACATGCAGCGCAAGACGATGCTGGGACTCAACTGGCAATATAACTATTCGGACTATCTTACTTTCGGCGGTACTGTGATGTCGCTCACCGAAAAACCGCTTACCTCGAAGGTGGACATGGGTTCGGAACCACTGAACAATCTTATTTGGGGCGCAAACCTCTCGTGGAAGAGACAGTCGCAGTGGCTGACAACATTCCTCGACCGTCTGCCGCTGCTTAGTTGCTCGGCTCCGTCGAGCATTAACCTCACCGCGGAGTTTGCCAAGCTGGAGGCGGGAACATCTGACGAGGTGCAGAGCAATGCTTCGTACATTGACGACTTTGAGAGTACCGAGAACGGTATAGACCTTGACGCGCCCTCGGCGTGGGTGCTTGCATCAATCCCCACAGGAATGGCTAATTATGGGCTTACAAACAATATTCTCACCGGATATGACCGCGCGCTTATCAACTGGTACACAATAGACCCGTTGTTTACCCGTCGCAGCTCGTCACTTACACCCTCGCACATTAAGAGCGACCTCGACCAGCTGTCGAACCACTATCTGCGCGAGGTGTACCAGCGTGAGCTGTACCCCAACAAGGAGTCTACTTATGAAGAGTCGTCTACCCTGTCGCTGATGAATGTCAGCTACTACCCCGACGAGCGTGGCCCATATAACCTTGACCCCGACCTTACTTACGACGGAAAACTGAATGCACCCGAGAAGCGTTGGGGCGGTATCACACGACAGCTCACAACCACCGACTTCGAGACAGCTAACGTGCAGTATATAGAGTTTTGGTTGCTCGACCCCTTCATCTACGACGATGCGGCGGGCGGTGGCGACTTTTATATTAACCTGGGAGAGGTGTCCGAGGATATTCTGAAGGATGGTAAGAAGTTCTTCGAGAATGGCCTGCCGGCGGGAAGCAACAACTATGGTTACGAGGAGACGGTGTGGGGTCGCGTGCCATTGACGTCGAGCCTTGTGTATGCGTTCGACAACAATGCCGGCAGTCGCACTCAGCAGGATATCGGTATGAACGGACTCACAAGCCACGACGAGGCTGCATTCCCCACGTATGCGAATTTCCTCGACGCGATACGTGGCAAGGTGAGAAGCGAGGTGTATGACAGCATAGCTGCCGACCCTGCCAACGATAACTATCACCACTACCGAGGCTCGGACTATGACCAAACACAGCGTAATATTTTTGACAGATACAAATATTACAATAACCCCGAGGGTAACTCGGCTACTACATCGGAATCGAACGAGAGCTATAATACCTCGGCAAAGACTACTCCCGACATTGAGGATGCCAACCAGGACTTCACAATGGATGAGTATGAGAATTTCTTCCAATACAGAATTTCGCTGCGCCCGCAGGATATGCAGGTGGGAATGAACTATATCTCGGACAAACGCACCGTAACTGCCAAGCTGCGCAACGGCTCGACGGAGAGCGTGAACTGGTATAAATTCCGCATACCCATAGACGACTACGAGAAGGTGGTGGGAACGATACGCGACTTCACCTCGATACGTTTCATGCGTATGTATCTCACGAACTTCAGAAAGCCTGTAACATTGCGTTTTGCGACGCTGAAACTTGTGCGCGGCGACTGGAGACCTTACATGAATGCCATTGCGTCGGCCAACAACACATCGCCCACCGTGAGTGGCGAGATGATAATGTCGGCTGTAAACATAGAGGAGCATGGCGATAGACAGCCCGTGAACTATGTGTTGCCTCCGGGCATTTCGCGTATTCTCGACCCCGAGCAGCCGCAGCTGAGACAGGACAACGAGCAGGCTTTGTCGTTGCAGGTGAACAACTTGGGTTCAAAGGAGTCGCGTGCTGTGTACAAGAAGAGCACGCTGGACATAAGACAGTATGAGAGAATTCAGGTGTTTGCTCACGCCGAGGCTCCTGTGAACGACGGCGCGGCTCTTGCCGACGACGATATGTCGCTGTTTGTGAGAATTGGCTCGGACTACAAGAGTAACTACTATGAGTATGAGATTCCGCTGAAGCTGACACCTCATGGGGCGTACGACGCATACAGCACTTCGAGCAGCAATGCTGTGTGGCCGGCAGATAACATGATGGATATTCCGCTGAACAAGCTGACGTCACTGAAAGTGAAACGCAACGCTATGAGAAACATGCACAGGGCAGGGGTGAACAACACCACAATGTACAGCGAGTATGACGAGGATAATCCCAAAAACAAGATGACTGTCATCGGTAACCCGTCGTTGGGACAGGTGAAGGTGATGATGATTGGTGTGCGCAACAACACAGGAACACCAAAGTCGGCTATCGTGTGGGTGAACGAGATGCGTATGCTGGGATTCAACAACAAAAGCGGATGGGCCGCACAGGGTAACTTGAACATAAAACTGTCGGACATTGGTAGCTTAGCTGCACAGGGTAAAATAGAGACTGCCGGATTTGGAGGACTCGAGGACAAACTCGCTGCACGTCGCAAGGATGATTATTATAAATACTCGGTTACGGGTACTCTTGACGTGGGTCGTTTCTTCCCCAAAAAGGCTAAAGTGTCGCTGCCTCTCTACTACTCGATGGCTCAGGAGGTGAAATCGCCTCTTTACAGCCCCTTCGAGAGCGACCTGTTCCTCGACGATGTGCTCGACTCGTACAGCGGTGCTGCACAGGACTCTATACGCGACATTGCCGAGGTGAGGTCTACATCGCGCAACTTCAGCGTGAGCAACGCCAAGATAGGTATTGCAAGCAAGAAGGCGATGCCCTACGACCCTGCCAACTTCACTTTCGGCTTCTCTTATTCGAGCACCGACAACAGTGGAAGTACCATAAGCTGGGAGAATCGTCTCAACTGGAAAGCTACCGCGGCTTATGCTTACAACAACCCCATAAAGACTATCAGCCCGTTCAAGAATATAAAAAGCAAGTCGAAGTGGTGGAACATGTTCAAGGAGTGGGGTATGAACCCGTTGCCACAGAGCTTGTCGCTGAACACTGACATGACACGTAATTACTACGAACGTCAGACACGCGACCTGAGCAACACATATAACCAAACGGCGACTCCGCTGAACTTCTCGCAGCAGTTCTATTGGAACCGTCACATGACGCTGAAGTGGGACCCCACCACCAATATACGCACGAACCTGACCACCGGCACAAGCGCGGAGATTGAGGAGCCTTACATGCCTGTGAACAGAGATCGCTACCCCGACGAGTACAGCATCTGGAAGGACTCGGTGACACACAGCATAAGAAACCTGGGTCGCCCGCTGAGCTATCAGCAGAGCTTCACAGCGTCGTACAACGCGCCCATAAGTAAACTGCCGATATTCGAGTGGGTGACGGCAAGCGCAAACTTCTCGTCGTCGTACAACTGGGCAAAAGGTAACAGTTCGGCGGGTATCAACTTTGGCAATACCATTGCCAACAAACGCACCACCACGCTTAACGGTAGTTTCAACCTTGAGAAGCTGTATAACTTGTCGCCCTACCTCGCCGAGACGAACAAACGTTTCGCCAGCGGTGCTGCGGCAAAGAACAAGAGAGAAAAGGCTCAAAAGGCTGCAAAGATAAAGCCATTCAAAGGAGAGATTACTTTGCGCCCCGACACAGTGCTGCCACTTGCCCATGGACTGAAGAGCAAGAAGCTGATAATAAACGCACGCACCAAGAAGGGCCGCCCCTACAAACTGAAATATAAGGTTATTGACGAGAATAACATTCTTATAAAGAGCAAAGATACAGTGCCTCTGAAACTCACCATCACTCCCAAACTAAAGAGCGAGAACACTGAGTTTATGAAGAGGATGCAGTACCCCACACGTTTCTTGATGATGCTGCGCAACATGTCGCTGACCTACACGAACAACTACTCTATGTCGTTGCCGGGATTCATGCCTAATGTGGGCGACGTGCTGGGACAGAACAAATCGGGTGGCTCGTATGCTCCCGGCCTTGACTTTGCGTTCGGACTCACCGGCGACAGCTATCTGAAACGTGCATACGACAATGGTTGGCTGCTGTGTAGCGACAGTGTGGCGGTGCAGGCGTCATCGAGCTCGACAGAGAACTTGCAAATGAAATTTACGCTGGAGCCGCTGACGGATGTGAAGATTGACCTGAATGCAGACTGGTCGAGAAACAGCAGCCGCAGCATACAGTATATGTATGCGGGTATGCCCGAGACACAGTCGGGAGGATTCTCCATGACTACCATCACCATTGGCAATGCGTTCGACACAGGCAGCAAGAGCAACAATTACAGGTCGTCTACTTTCAACCGCTTTGTCAATAACCTGGAGAGCATGAGACAGCGCATTGAGGATAGATACATGGGTACTCAATATCCGCAGAACAGTTCGCTTGCAGGACAGGTGTTCAACCCCGAGAATGGAACGGTGAACAAATATTCGGCTGACGTGATGATTCCTGCCTTCCTGAGCACATATTCGGGTCGCGAGGGCAAGAAAGGACTCAACGACCTGTTCCCCTCGTTCCTGCACATGTTGCCCAACTGGAGCATCAAGTATGCCGGATTGTCCAAACTGCCGATGTTCCAGAAACGATTCAAGAGCGTGAACATTACTCATGGTTACAAGAGTGTGTATGCGATAGGTTCGTACAGCACATACGCTACTTATATGGAGTACACCAACGGTCTGGGATATGTAAACAACACAAGCACCGGAGCCCCTGTGCCCAGCAGCCGTTTCAACATCAACACTGCGTCGATAAACGAGTCGTTCTCGCCGTTGCTGGGAATTGATGTAACTACCAACGATAACCTGACGTTGGGATTGAAATATGTGAAGTCGCGCGTGCTGAACTTGAGTGTAACCGCTATACAGATGGTGGAGACACACTCCAAAGAGCTGGTGTTCAACGCGGGTTATAAGATTGTGAACCTGAAACTGATGGGTGCAAGCAGCACTGCAAGCAAGAGTAATAAGGTGAGCAACGACTTGAACATTAGAGCGGCCTTCTCGTTCAAGAACATGACTTCGCTGTGCCGCAGCATAGACAAGGGCACAACACAGGCTACAAGCGGAAATGAGTCGATAAACTACTCGCTGTCGGCCGATTATACTTACAGCAAGATGCTCAACATGAGTTTCTTCGTAGAGCGCAAAAAGACTATCCCGCTGATTTCGGCGAGTGCCTACCCCACGACGACTACCGACTTTGGTGTGAGCCTTAAATTCTCATTGACTAAATAAGCATTTATGGAATACTTTTTTATTATAGCTGCTCTTTTGTGCGCACTCTTAGGCATTGCCGGCTCGGTGATTCCCGCACTGCCGGGACCGCCGCTTTCGTTTGTGGCACTGCTGTTGTTGCTGCCTTGCGAGGGTAACGATATTAGCGGCGTTACGGTGGCTGTAACGGGTGTGGCGGCAGTTGCTATTACTATTCTTGACTATGTGGCACCTGCATGGCTTACGAAAAAGAGAGGTGGCTCGAAATATGGTATATGGGGTGCAAGCATTGGAATGTTTGTGGGGCTGTTCCTGGGGCCGCTGGGGATTATCTTTGCTCCTTTTGTAGGGGCGTTCATTGGGGAACTGCTCGCAAAAAACAGCACAGAGAAAGCATTGGAGATGGCTTTTATGTCGTTCGTGGCATTCATGCTGACCACAGGTATTAAGTTTGTCTACTGCATAATTATCACTGTGTTTATTGCCACCAAGTGCTGGAATATTATTGTTAATTGATATGGTACAAAAAAAAGAGTCACACGGTGACTCTTTTTTTTGTTATTTATTGCGCGGCAGCCTCTTCGCTACGTTGCTTGTTGCGCTCGATGAATTCTATGTGGCGATGTGCCTCTTGCTTGGCTGCTTCGAGCTCGTGAATGGAGCGTAGCAGCATCGAGAGGTCGTAGATGTCGGTAATGGCCTGCACATCCTCCTTGCGCAAAGTGTAGGTGTAGGTGGATTTTCCCGATAGCTCTACCTTGATGCTTTTACCTGAGTTAAGGACTATAAAACCGATGATGCCTTCGTCTTTGCCGAAACGAAAATCGACGCGCTCGGTGGTGATGCCCAAGTGTTTGGAGGTGTAGTTGCTGATGGGGTTAGCCGACTCGGCAAAGCTGTCACCTACCGACACTTTTACTTTGTTGTGGGCAATGGACTTACCACGATAGATGGAGGTGATGGTGAGCACTCCGTTCTCGTCGGTCTGGGCACGCAGATAACTGTTCTTGAGGTTTTTCATGGGTGCCTGCGACACTACCATGAAATTGCCTATCTCTTGGTATTTCTCGTCTTTCTCGAACACAAAACCTTTCTTTATTGCTTCGTCAAGCTCGGCACGCTTGACAACGAGCATGCTGTCGAAACATGCCACGCTGCGCTGCTGCTCGGCAAGCTCTACCTCGCGCATGAGCTTCATAGCTTCGCGACGGGCTGTGAAGGCTTTGGGGTAGAGAATTTTCAGGCTGTCAAGCTCTATTTTGGCACTTTGATAGTTACCACTCTCGTAGGCTGCACGAGCCGCCTGCAACGAACGCTGAGCCTTCTCCTCGACCGACTCGCCACACGATGCGAAGAGCATCGTTCCGATGATTGCCGCAAGGCAATATACTGTTTTTTTCATAATTTACCGGTTGGAATTAATATTACACAAAAGTACAACTAAAATCCGTCAAGAAAGAAAAAAGTGTTTAAAAAGGTGCTTTTTCAACAAAAAAAAGATGTTTCGCGGTTTTTTAGGTGAGAATACGAGCAAAAATTAATACTTTTGCAATATTAACACTGCGAATAAATAAGGATTTATGTATATACCTACCCGCGAAGAACTGCAAAAGATTTTGGACAAACCTCTGTTCCACAAAATTTCGGAGACAGCCGATGAGCTGGGAATGGAATGTTACATTGTCGGCGGATATGTCCGCGACATTTTTCTGCAACGCCCGTCGACGGACATCGACGTCGTTGTGGTGGGCAAGGGTATTGAAATGGCGCGTGCTTTCAGCAAGAAGCTGGGGAAGGGTGCGCACCTTGCCGTATATGCCAACTTCGGCACTGCTCAGGTGAAATATCGCAACCAGGAGATTGAGTTTGTGGGGGCTCGCAAGGAGTCGTACAGCCACGACTCGCGCAACCCCATTGTGGAGGATGGCACGCTCGAAGATGACCAGAACAGACGCGACTTTACAATAAATGCTATGGCTATATGCCTTAACAGCAACAGGTTCGGAGAGCTTGTAGACCCGTTCGACGGCACATACGACCTGGAGGACCGCATAATACGCACACCGCTGGAGCCGGGAATAACTTTCTCGGACGACCCGCTGAGAATGATGCGTTGTGTGAGGTTTGCCACGCAACTGAATTTCTACATCGAAGACGAGACGTTCGATGCACTGTGCGAGAACAAGGAGCGAATAAAGATTATTTCGCGTGAACGTATAAACGAGGAGCTTAACAAGATATTGCTGTCGCGCACTCCCTCGAAGGGTTTCATCGAGCTGGACAGATGCGGACTGCTGCAACTGATATTCCCGCAACTTGCGGCACTGCAAGGCGTGGAGACACGAAACGGCAAAAGCCACAAGGAGATGTTCTACCACACGATGGAGGTGCTGGACAACGTAGCTGCTAAGAGCGACAACCTGTGGCTGAGATGGGCGGCACTGCTGCACGACATCGGCAAGCCGCGCACCAAACGTTGGGACCCTGTACAGTTTTGGACTTTCCACAACCATAATGTGGTGGGCGAGAAGATGGTGGCGCAGATTTTCAAGGAGTTCAAGATGCCGCAGAACGAGAAGATGAAATATGTGGCGAAGCTTGTAGGGCTGCACATGCGCCCTATTGCGATTGCCGATGATGTTGTTACCGACTCGGCTGTGAGACGTCTGCTATTCGATGCGGGCGACGACATAGACGACTTGATGTTGCTGTGCGAGGCGGATATCACTTCTAAGAATGAGGTGCGCAAGAAGAGGTTCTTGCAGAACTTCCAGATTGTGCGTCAGAAGCTGAAGGATATTGAGGAGAAGGATCGTATACGTAACTTCCAGCCGCCGGTGAATGGCGAGGAGATTATGCGTATTTTTGCATTGGAGCCTTGTGCGCTGGTAGGACAATTGAAAAGCGCAGTGAAAGATGCAATCCTCGACGGAGTAATACCAAACGAACACTCGGCTGCGTTCGAATTTATCTTGAGCAAAGCTGCCGAGAAAGGAGTAAAACCCGTCAATCTATAAAAGAGAAACGACCGCAGTTACACTCTATTAACACAAAAGGATACCACCCAACGGGTGGTATCCTTTTGTATCTTATTCCTAAGGAATCACTCTTATTTCTTATACACCGACGGAATATCGGTCGTAACCTTATCGACACCAAGTTTAAAGAAATACTCAATATCCTCTGCCTTATTCACTGTCCAGACATTGACATCAAGCCCAAGTCTGTGAGCCTCTTCAACCCATTCGGGATGAGCGCGCAAGAGAGAAGCCGAATAGTCAAGACCATAGAAACCTTTTTCTTTAAGTTCCGCAGGCGACCACGCACTCTTCTCATTTCCTGCAAGATAGGAGACTTTCAGACCTTTACCCATAGCTATGAGGTCGAGGCAGTGGTTGCGACCGAATGCTATGTACTCGACCTTTTTCTGCAGGCCGTGACGCTCGACAGCCTCTACTATTTTGCTTACATCGGCCTCTTTCACCTCTATTATCAGTTTAAAACCCTTAGGAGCACTCTCCATCACAGTAAGTGCTTCGTCGAAGGTGGGTATCTTCTCGCCATTGGGCAGGCGATAGTCGGCAAGGTCGGAGAATTTTTGTTCGGCTACCACTCGACCGTCGTCGAGCTTGGCATTATGGAAAAGCACAAGCACTCCGTCTGCTGTCTGACGCACGTCGCATTCACTGCCGTAGACGCGCAGTGCCATAGCGTTTTTCAACGATGAGAGGCTGTTCTCGTGAGAACCCTCTGTTTGCCAATAGCCTCGGTGGGCTATGATGTGGGAGTGTTTGGTTGTGCCGCACGATGCCAATAACAGCAGCACCAATAGTGTAAATGTTATATGTCTCATTGTATAATAATAAAAAAAGGCCGGTACACTACCAACCTGAGTACCCTCGCTGGGAATCGAACCCAAATCTAAGGTTTAGGAAACCTCCATTCTATCCATTGAACTACAAGGGCGCACCCACATGCACAAAAAAGAGAGGCATGTGTTTCGCCTGCGAAGATACCTAAAGTTTAGCAAATACACAAGAAACGGGCGCAATCAAAGCAAACTTTATCTTCAGGCAATCTATCACACGCTCCTCGCAGAAGGATAACTCATTGATTTAAACAGCGCTAAACCATGCGATAAAAACTTTTGTTTCACACATGTGAAATTTTTCCGTTTTTTTCTTTCTTTTTAGAAAAAAAAGATTTTACTTTGCGACCAACAAGATATCAATTCATGGTGAATGTGCTCGACATAAGAACAGTTTTGAAGGCAACGGCTACAACCGTTGCTACGACTGTATGCGGCACTACTACCACCACTACAACAACTACAACCCCTTGGGGGTTATAGTTTTCTTTGCCGTTGAGGTTTTACATATATTTTTTTAGGTCTGTCAAGGTAACAGACGGCGGCGACAAAATTCCTTTTAAATTTTTATCAACAACGATTTACAGTTTGTTTAATTGTAAATCGAGAATCGTTTAACACCTGTTTTCACAAAAACAGGAAAATATATTTCGTATGAAAAAGGTAAAAGCATTTGCACCTGCAACTGTTGCAAACATGGGTTGTGGTTTTGATATAATGGGTATGACACTTAATGGTGTTGGCGATGTGGTGAGCATCGAGGTCTCCGATGGCGACGAGTTGATTATCAACAATGTGAGCGGTGTGGAACTGCCCGATGACATTGAGAAGAATGTGATAACTCCGGCTGTGAGAGCGTTGATGGCGGCTGCCGGCTTGCAGAGAAAGATTGAGGTAACTGTGGAGAAGAAGATTCTCCCCGGAAGCGGTATCGGGTCGAGCGCGGCATCGTCGGCTGCTGCCGTTTATGCGCTGAACGAGGCTCTTGGCAGACCTTTCAGCGATGAGAGACTTGTGGAATTTGCCATGGAGGGAGAGAAACTTATAAGCAATGGCGTGCCCCACGCTGACAATGTGGCTCCCGCTATTTTGGGAGGCGTGGTGTTGCTGCGCAGCTACGAGCCGCTAGACATTGTGCGCCTGCCGGTGCCCGAGGAGTTCTGCTGCACTGTGGCACACCCCGAGATTATGGTAAGCACTGCTATGGCGCGTCAGGTGTTGCCAAAAGAGATTTCCATGCACACTGCTGTTACTCAATGGGGTAACGTGGCGGGACTCGTGGCGGGACTCACTATGGGCGATATTGACCTTGTGGGGCGTTCGATGAGAGATGTTGTTGCCGAGCCTCACAGGAAACAGTTTATTCCGGGCTTTGACCAACTGAAAGAGGAGGTGCTATCTATGGGTGCACTCGCAATGAATATTTCGGGTGCGGGACCGTCGGTTTTTGCTCTCTCGAAGAACATGCAGAGTGCTGCAAACATCGGCTATGCCATGGAGAAGCATTTCAAGAGTCTAGGACACAATGCTGATATTTATGTTACAAAGGTTTCGAACATCGGAGCACAGATTATAAACGATTAAAAGATTTGGAGTCATGAGATTTTTCAGTACAAGAGACAGGGGAGCCGAGAAGAGATTTTTCTCGCTTAAAGAGGCTGCCACCAAAGGGTTGGCACATGACGGAGGACTTTTTATGCCCGAACATATCCCGGCTGTGGACATGAAGGTGGTGGAGGATTTATACAAAAAATCGTACTCGGAAATGGCACTTTATCTGGCGGGGCTCTTCTTCGGTGAAGAGGTGGAGAGGCAGAAATTAAAAACCGCTGTGGAGAGAGCGTATGATTTCCCTATACAGATGAAGAGCATTGCCGAGGGCATGAACACGTTGGAACTGTTTCATGGACCAACATTTGCCTTCAAGGACTTCGGTGCAAGATTCATGGGGCAGATGATGGGTATTCTCAACGACAACGACGAAGTGACTGTGCTCACTGCTACCTCGGGAGACACCGGAAGTGCTGTCGCCAACGGTTTCTACGGGGTAAATGGCGTGAAGGTGGTGGTGCTCTACCCTGCCGGCAAGATAAGCCCGTTGCAAGAGGCACAGATGACTACGCTGCATGGGAATATCTATCCGCTGAAGGTGAACGGCACTTTCGACGACTGTCAGAGAATGGTGAAGGCGATGTTTGCCGACGAGAAGCTGCGCGAGGAGATAAATATAACCTCGGCAAACTCAATAAACATTCTGCGATGGATACCACAATCGTTCTATTATTTCTACGGATGGTGTGCATGGAAAGAGCTTACAGGCAAGGAGTTACCATATATTGTGGTGCCCAGCGGCAACTATGGCAACCTGACGGCGGGAATGCTTGCTCGCAGAATGGGACTGCCCGTCAAAGGGTTTGTGGCGGCATCGAATGCCAACGACGTTATTCCCGAGTTTCTGAGAAGTGCCGAGTACCGTCCGCGTGCTTCGGTACAGACGGTTGCAAACGCCATGGACGTGGGTGCGCCCAGCAACTACGAGAGGATGATGTGCCTGTGTGGAGGCGACATTGAGGAACTGCGTAAGGAGATGCGTGGGTTCAATGCCTACGACGAGGAGATAGTTGCTGCCATCAAGGAGATGCACGAGAGATATGATTACCAATCGTGCCCCCACAGTGCAGTGGGATATGCGGCGGCGAAGGAGCTTGACGTCGATGGTTTCTGGCTATCCACAGCCTGTGCCGCAAAGTTCGGAGAGGTGACGGAGAGGGCTATCGGCAAGAAGCCCGACCTGCCGGAAAACATTGGAGAACTGCTCTCACGAGAAAGGGTGTTTACCGAAATTTCCGCCGAGGAGAATGAACTGAAAAAATACCTGTTGCAAGTGTAGTGCTTGCAACAGGTAATATACAAGCAAAAGCATTATGTTATAAACACTTAAAAGTTTGGCATTATTTTATTATTATTCGCGCAAATAGTGGTAACTTTGCACGCAAAACAGAAAAAACAGAGTGAGAAGAATGAGACTGATTTTAGTAATCGTGACACTGCTGCTGAGCATTGCATTGCATGCACAAAGTTACAGGGAGCTGGTGAGCGATGGCACTCGCCATCTTGAAAAAGGAGATGCGGAGGCTGCCATAAAAAGCTACGTCGAGGCCATTGAAAAAGAGCCGGAGAACAGACACAATGAATTTGTGTATGCCAACCTTGCCACAGCCTACCAAAAGAGTGGGAAAAACAGCAAAGCCGAAGAGATGTATTCAAAGGCTTTGTCGCTGAACCCTTCGTCGGTGAAGTTGTTGCAACTGCGTGGTAATCTGTATCTTGCCGACGACAAGCAAAAAAAAGCACTTGCCGACTATGAGAAAATTCTTGAGCAGGAACCGTTCAACGAGGAGGCTTTATACTATCGGGCTTATATTTTCACCAATGAGAAAGAGTATGAAAAGGCGTATACAGATTACTACAAGATACTTACAGCCCACCCCGATAACGACAAGGCACGCTTTGCACTTGCATTGCTCTATGGCAAAGAGGGTAAGAACGAGGAGGCTCTGATGCTCATCGACCACCTTATCGACCGCAACCCCAACATGCCCGAATATTACCTTGCCGGCAGCGGTATCGAGCAGGCAGGAAAGAGGTACGAGCTTGCGCTGGTTTTTCTGAACGAGGGTATAGACAAATGCAAGAACAACAGCGAATTGCACCTCGCTAAAGCCGAGATTCTCATAAAGATGAAAAAACGCGCCGAAGCGAAAAATATACTCGATAAACTTGCACGAACAGGCTATTATTCGGCGCAAATGAACGAGTTGTATAAAAAATGCCGTTAGGGAATTAACTAAATGCTCATAAATTTTGCTATTTTAACTATTTACCGTATATTTGACCGCAAAACAACTAAAACAACTATGAGCAACACTGAGAAAAACAAAAGCCTTCCTTACAACATAAAGGAAAAGAGCGAGAAGCATGCCGCCTATCGCTCCCTTATCAGAGCAGAACTCGCAGACGAACTATTCGACAAAATACTGAATATCATTGTAGTAAACAAGAGATACAGAGACGCAAATTTCTCGGCAAAAGAACTTGCCAAGGAGTTAAAAACCAACACACGCTACATTTCGGCAGTGATTAACTCGCGTTTCAACACCAACTTCTCGTGTCTGCTCAATGAGTATCGCATAAAAGAGGCTCTTCATCGCATGGTGGACAAACGCTATGCCGAAGAGAATATCGAAGATATAAGTGCAGCCGTAGGTTTTGCCAACAGACAATCATTCTATGCTGCTTTTTATAGGATAATGGGCGAAACTCCAAACGGTTACCGCAAAAGACAACTTGCAAAGAAATAGTACAAATAGCCCACAAGGCATCTGCAAAAAAAATGGAAAAAGACTTGAAAGAGTCTTTTTTCATGCCATTTTGCCTCGACGTAAATAATTATTACCACAAGAATCAGACCAATGAGCACTGAAACGCACGAAAAAATAAAAGAGATAAAAAAGAGCCTGCGACTCTCCATGAATGGAATAGTGTCGGCACACCAACGTCGCCAGGGACTCAACTACAAGATAAATTTCGGAGTGGAAATTCCCAGAATCAAGGAGATTGCTGCTGAACATGCCAAAGATAAGAAGGTGGCACAAAGTCTGTGGACAGAGAACATTCGCGAGTGCAAAATGCTGGCAATATTTCTTTACCCTGTCGAGGAGTTCGAGCCCGAAATTGCCGAGAAATGGATTGCCGAATGCGAGTTCACCGAGATTGCCGACCATTTGAGCCACACACTGCTCGCAACACTGCCCGAAGCTACAAAAAAATCGCTATGGTGGAGCAACGAAGAGAACGACATGTTCAGATACTGCGGCTTTTCCACACTGTCAAACCTTTTCACAAAAAACAGCACTCTCGGTGAGGAAGAGGAGAAGATGTATTGCGAAGCACTGAAAAGCGCACTACACACACCCGGTACAGCAAGCAAACCCACGCAAAACGCGGCAACCATCTCACTGATAAAATATGCCGACAACAGCGACGAACAGCGTGCACGAATGTGCGCCGAGATAAAATCGTGGGGAATAGAGAAAGGATCGGCACTGGAAAACCTGGTGGAGAACATACTCGAATAGAGCGATTGAGAGCTTAAAAAGAGGGAATAACCACCAACAAAGAATAGATTTTAAAGAATTTCAAAAACTTTACGATAAATTTAGGTTATTTCATACAGCGTAATACATAAAAAAGAAGTAACTTTGTATTGTAATAGTTCTATTAACATGGAAAACAGCCTTACAGAGTCACCAATTTCCAAGATATTGAAAGAATATCTAAAAGAGAACAAATTGCGATGCACCCCCGAAAGGTTCAAAATCCTCAATATGATCTATTCCATAGAGGGCAATTTCGATATTGACACTCTTCTAAAACACATGGAAGAGAAGAAATTCCGAGTGAGCCGCGCAACAATCTACAATACCATAACATTGTTGATTAATGCAAACTTAGTGACGCATCACCTGTTTGGAAACAAATCGAGGTACGAGAAATGTTTCAATAACGAAAAGAGCCACCTCATCTGCACCAAATGCGGACGCGTCACAGAGACAGAAACACCAAACTTAAGAGAGAAAATAACATCAGATATTAAAAAATTTCATTTAACCCACTACTCGCTCTACATCTACGGAGTGTGCAGCAAGTGTCATCAGGCAGCACGCCGCCGCAGGCAGAGAAAGAAGTAAAAAAACAGAACCATGAAAAAAAATATAGACGTACTTTTAGGTCTTCAATGGGGAGATGAGGGTAAAGGCAAGATTGTAGACGTACTTACCCCGCAATACGACGTAGTTGCACGTTTCCAGGGCGGTCCCAACGCAGGTCACACTTTGGAGTTCGGTGGCAAGAAATTTGTTTTGCGCTCTATCCCCTCGGGAATTTTTCAAGGCGGACAGCTTAATATCATTGGCAACGGCGTGGTGCTCGACCCCTCGCTCTTCAAAGCCGAGGCTGTGGACCTGGAGAAAGCAGGCTACGACTTGAAGAAAAACCTTTTCATCTCCAAGAAAGCACATCTTATACTGCCCACATGCCGCGTACTCGACGCAGCCTACGAAGCTGCCAAAGGTGATGCAAAGGTGGGAACAACAGGTAAGGGTATCGGCCCTACATACACCGACAAGGTGAGCCGCAACGGTTTGCGCGTGGGCGACATCCTCGACAACTTCAACGAGAAATATGCCAAGGCTAAAGCACGCCACGAGCAGATACTCGCAAGCATGAACTACACTTACGACATCACAGAGATGGAGAAAGAGTGGTTGTCGGCTATCGAGTACCTGAAGGAGTTCCGTCTGATAGACAGCGAGCAGATGATCAACGACCTTATCGCCGAGGGCAAGAGCATACTTTGCGAGGGCGCACAGGGCAGCATGCTCGACATCGACTTCGGTAGCTATCCCTTCGTAACATCATCGAACACAGTATGTGCCGGTGCATGTACAGGCTTGGGCGTAGCTCCCAACAAGATAGGCAACGTCTATGGTATCACAAAGGCATACTGTACACGCGTTGGTGCAGGTCCTTTCCCCACAGAACTGTTCGACGAGACAGGCAGCGAAATGCGCGACAGAGGCCACGAATATGGCGCTGTAACAGGTCGCGAGCGTCGTTGCGGCTGGATTGACCTTGTGGCACTCAAATACACTATCATGATTAACGGTGTGACACATCTTATCTTGATGAAGAGCGACGTGCTCGACGAGTTCCCCACCATCAAAGCATGTATCGCATACAAGAAGAACGGCGAGACAATCACACACTTCCCCTACGAGATTGACGACGTAGAGCCTGTATACACCGAGATTCCCGGATGGCAGTGCGACATGACAAAGTTCACCAAAGAAGAGGAACTTCCCGAGGCATTCATCAACTACATCAAGTTCCTCGAGAAGGAGTTGGGCGTGCCTGTGAAGTATGTTTCGATAGGTCCCGACAGAGATCAGACCATCACTCGTAACATTTAAGAGACCTTTCGGGGAGAACAAAACCCCAAGCCAAAGAGAAGGAGCAGTTTTTTAGAAATTAAGAAACTGCTCCTTATAGAAAAAAGAACCTTCGTATAAGTGCAAGTGTTATAAAATAAATAATAACAAGATGGATTTAACATATCTCATACTGTTTGGTGGTATTGCATTATTGAGCTACATAGTGCAGAGCAACCTGAAGTCGAAGTTCGAGAAATACTCTAAGATACCCATCGGCGGAGGCATGACCGGACGCGACATTGCCATAAAAATGCTACACGACAATGGCATTTACAACGTAAAGGTTACATGCACCCCCGGAATGCTGACCGACCACTATAACCCGGCAAACAATACTGTGAACCTGAGCGACGGAGTGTACAATTCGTGCAGTGTGGCAGCAGCAGCCGTCGCAGCACACGAATGCGGACACGCTGTGCAGCATGCACGCGCCTACTCGGCACTGAAGATGCGCTCGGCATTGGTACCCATAGTATCGTTTGCATCGAAAAGCCTCACATGGGTGCTGCTCATAGGCATCCTGACCGTACAGACCTTTCCACAGATATTGCTCTTCGGAATAATACTGTTCGCATCGACGACGCTTTTCAGTTTCGTGACACTGCCTGTGGAGATTGATGCGAGTCGTCGTGCTCTTGCATGGCTATCCTCGGCAGGAATAACCAACATAAGCAACCACTCACAGGCAAGCAGCGCATTGCGCTCGGCAGCATACACATACGTTGTGGCAGCACTATCATCGCTTGCCACACTCATATACTACATATTAATTTATTCAAGAAACAGAGATTAGAAAGAAAATGGCGGCAAAACCATCTATACCAAAGGGAACACGCGACTTCTCACCAGTAGAGATGTCAAAAAGAAACTACATATTCGACACAATACGCAAAGCGTTTCACCTGTTCGGCTTCCAGCAGATAGAGACTCCTGCAATGGAGAACCTCTCGACACTGATGGGTAAATATGGCGAGGAGGGAGACAAACTGCTCTTTAAGATACAGAATTCGGGAGACTACTTCAACGGCATCAGCGACGAGGAACTTTTGAGCCGCAATGCTCAGAAGTTGGCGGCAAAGTTCTGCGAAAAGGGACTGAGATATGACCTCACTGTGCCCTTTGCACGCTACGTTGTGATGCACCGCAACGATATTGTATTCCCCTTCAAACGCTACCAGATACAGCCCGTATGGCGCGCCGACCGCCCTCAGAAAGGTCGTTACCGCGAGTTTTACCAGTGCGACGCCGACGTTATCGGCAGCGACTCTCTGCTGAACGAGGTGGAGCTTGTACAGCTTATCGACCATGTGTTCACACAGCTGAAGATAAGAGTAGCCATAAAGATTAACAACCGTAAGATTCTTGCCGGAATTGCCGAGGTTATCGGTGAGCCCGAGAAGATTATCGACATCACCATCGCCATCGACAAGCTGGACAAGATTGGTCTTGACGGAGTGATTGCCGAGTTAAAAGAGAAGGGCATCACCGACGAGGCTATCGAGAAGTTGCTGCCTATTCTGCAAGCTCAGGGCAACAACAGCGAGAAGCTCGCTACCATCGCGCAGGTACTCAAAGGAAACGCAACAGGCGAGAAGGGTGTGGAAGAGGTGAACTTCATACTTAATACAATATCATCACTCGCAATAAACAGCAGCGTAGAGCTTGACCTTACTCTTGCACGCGGACTGAACTACTACACCGGCGCCATCTTCGAGGTGAAGGCTCTCGACGTAGCCATTGGCAGTATCAGCGGTGGTGGTCGTTACGACAACCTCACCGGCGTGTTCGGCATGGACGGAACATCGGGCGTTGGTATCTCTTTCGGCGCAGACCGCATATACGACGTGATGAACCAGCTCAACCTCTACCCCGAGGAGTCAATCATAAACACTCAGGTGCTTTTTGTGAACTTCGGTGAGAAAGAGGCAGCACACAGTTTGGGAATAATCGCTCAGTTGCGCAAGAACAATATCTCGGCCGAGCTTTACCCAGAGTGTGGAAAGATGAAAAAGCAGATGGGATATGCAAACAGTCACAACATCCCTTACGTGGCAATCATCGGAGAGTCGGAAATGGAGAACAACCTTGTAGCTCTCAAGGATATGAACAACGGAGAGCAGAAACAGGTTACAACTGAGGAGTTGATAAACATCTTATCGAAATAAGAAAAAACAAGCGGTTGCATTTGCAACCGCTTGTTTTTTATCTTACTCCCTTGCGTATAGGTTCGGAGTGGAAAACTCCATGATTGCCATCGACCTTCCAGCGGCCTTCGACCAAGAGCAATTTCACATCAATCTTAAGCATATTGCCCAAAGGCCCTACGCCCTCGAGCACTACAAAAGCCTCGTCGCCCTTAATCTTTTCGGACGTTACTTTATAGTCGGGTTTGAAACCCTGCGTGCGCTGCTTGTAGTCGTTAGACGCCACTGCCATTTGGAAATAGTCGCGGAACACAGCATAATCGAGCGTATCCTGGAAATGGATATTTCCCGTAACAGCCTTGACATCACCCGAGGTAAGCCCCTCATAAAGTTCAAGAGCAACCGCCGAGGGTTTGCCACCATCGTTTCCATTGCCGCACGAAAAGGAGACAACGGCGAGCAATGCAAAAATAAAGATATATTTTATTCTTTTCATAACTGATAAAAAAATCAAAAACAACGGTGCGAAGATAGCACAAATGAGGGACTATAACAAAATATTTTCACAAGAAAGAAAAGCAAAGAAAAATTAAAGCTCTTTTCATGGCATTTAAGTAAAAAACAAGTAACTTTGCAAAAGTATATAGAACATAGGGAGAGGGTCTACGACATATCAGTTCATCACCGTTTATGCCATCCAAAAAGCACTCTCTCGCAAAGAAAATTAATACATATGGATGTTATAAGCAAACTTATTGCTCGCGCTTGCGAAGACAAACAGCGCATCGTTCTTCCCGAAGGTACGGAAGAGCGTACACTTAAAGCGGCAGACAAAGCTATTGCCGACGGTATAGCAGAACTCATCATTTTGGGTAACAAGGCAGAGATTCTTGCACTCGCCGAGAAATTCGGCCTTGCAAACATCAAGAATGCCAACATCATCGACCCCGATGACAACCCCGACTTCGAGAAATACTCGAACCTGCTCTACGAGTTGAGAAAATCTAAAGGCCTCACTATCGAAGAGGCACAGAAACTGACACGTAACCCTCTGTATCTGGGCTGTCTCATCATCAAGGCAGGCGACGCAGACGGTCAGGTGGCAGGTGCATTGAACACCACAGGAAATGTATTGCGTCCTGCATTGCAGATTATCAAGACAACTCCCGGAATCTCATGCGTATCGGGTGCAATGCTCATGGTTACAAACACTCCCGAATATGGCGACAATGGCGTACTCTTCTTTGCCGACGTTGCAGTAACTCCCAACCCCGACGCCAACCAGTTGTCACAGATTGCTGTCTGCACAGCAGGTACAGCCAAAGCAATCGCAGGCTTCGACGAACCTCGCGTGGCAATGCTCAGCTTCTCTTCTAAGGGTTCGGCTAAGCACGAACTTGTAGACAAGGTTTCAGAGGCTGTGAAATTGGCAAAAGAGCTTGACCCCACAATCTCTCTCGATGGCGAGCTTCAGGCAGATGCTGCATTGGTGCCTTTTGTTGGCGCAAGCAAGGCTCCCGGTTCACCCGTTGCAGGAAAGGCAAATGTGCTTGTGTTCCCCGACCTTCAGGCCGGAAACATCGGCTACAAATTGGTTGAGCGCCTCGGCGGCGCAACAGCTATCGGCCCCATTCTTCAGGGTATCGCACGCCCCGTAAACGACCTTTCACGCGGATGCTCTATCGACGACGTTTACAAAATGATTGCAATCACAGCCAACCAGGCTATCGCTGCAAAAAACAAATAAAACAGAGATATACCCATGAAAATACTTGTATTAAACTGCGGAAGCTCTTCTATCAAATATCAGCTTTTTGATATGGAGTCAAAGAGCGTTCTTGCAAAAGGAGGAATTGAGAAAATAGGCCTCGAAGGCTCATTCTTGAAACTCACACAGCCCAACGGCGAGAAAGTGACACTCACAAAAGATATTCCCGAGCACACAACAGGTGTACGTTTCATCATCAGCGTACTCACAGGCGAGGAATACGGAGTAATTAAATCAATCAACGAGATTGACGCAGTGGGTCACCGCATGGTACACGGCGGCGAGAAGTTCAGCAGCTCGGTATTGCTCACCGACGAGGTGATGAAGGACTTCGAGGCTTGCAACGACCTTGCTCCCCTGCACAACCCCGCAAACATCAAGGGTGTGAATGCTGTTAAGGATATAGCTCCCGAAATGCCCCAGGTGGGTGTATTCGATACATCATTCCACCAGACATTGCCCGACTATGCTTACATCTACGGTATTCCCTACGAGTTGTACGAGAAGTACGGCATCAGACGTTACGGTTTCCACGGAACATCACACCGTTACATCACAAAGCGCGTGTGCGAGATGTTGGGCGTAGACCCCGCAGACAAAAAAATCATCACCTGCCACATTGGTAACGGTGGCTCTATCGCTGCTGTAAAGAACGGCAAGTGCGTAGATACAACAATGGGACTCACTCCGCTCGAAGGCCTCATGATGGGTACACGTAGCGGTGACATCGACCCCGGAGCAATCCCTTTCATCATGGAGAAATTGCAGCTCGACGGCAAAGGTCTCTCTGACCTTTTGAACAAGAAGTCGGGTGTAATGGGCGTGTCAGGCGTTTCTTCGGACATGCGCGAGGTGGAGGCAGCTGCAAAGGCCGGCAACAAACGTGCAGAGCTTGCAAACACCATCTACTTCTACCGTATCAAGAAGTACATCGGCGCATACGCAGCAGCCATGGGCGGTGTGGACATCATCGCATTTGCAGGTGGCGTAGGCGAGAACCAGTACCCTTGTCGCGAGGCTGCTCTCGAAGGTCTTGAGTTCATCGGCGTTGAGCTTGACAAAGAGCTTAACAAGAAATCACGTGGCGAGGAGGTTATCCTCTCAACTCCCGAGTCAAAGGTTAAAGTGGTACTTGTACCCACCGACGAGGAGTTAATGATTGCATCGGATACCTACGAGATTGTATCGGCGAAGTAATCAACAATACATTATATAATATAAGCGGGTGGCTTTTCAAAGGCCACCCGCTTATATTTTTCATTGCACAAACCCATAGAATAGTGCTCCGAAAATACCGGAGACCACAAGAATGAGTATGGGGCTGACCTTACGTCGCATGGCTATAAATGCCGCTACACTTATGACAACACTCACGCAGAAGCGCAAAGGTTCGTCGGCTAAAGTGCCATAGTTCTCGGCACTCATCAGCAGCAATGCCGCCGATGCTATAAGACCCACAACAGCGGGGCGCAACGTGCGGAATACAGCATTAACACCCGCACTCTTGCTGTACTTCATCAGATAGCGGCTGATTATAAGCATAAGCACAAGCGAGGGGAGCATCACCGCAAAGGATGCCGCCAAAGAGCCTAATATCGCAAGAGGAAGCGAGCCGTAAGCATTGTTCATGGCTGTGTAGCCAACGTATGTGGCGGAATTTATTCCTATGGGGCCGGGAGTCATCTGACTGATTGCGACAATATCGGTAAACTCGGACATTGTGAGCCACGAGTATCGGGTAACAACCTCGCCCTGAATGACGGACAACATTCCGTAACCGCCACCGAAGCTGAAAAGACCTATCTTGAAGAAGGTCACGAAAAGTTTCAAAAGCAACATCATACCCTACCCTTCATTTTACCGTAAATAAAACCTG
This sequence comes from Bacteroidaceae bacterium, assembly GCA_045661205.1. GTDB lineage: Bacteria > Bacteroidota > Bacteroidia > Bacteroidales > Bacteroidaceae > HGM04593. The sequence goes on from JAZRFE010000008.1 coordinate 40,588, forward strand.
CGACACCCGCGCAGACTATTATATATATGGGCGAAACACCGAACGCCACAATGAGCAGTGCCGAGAGTATGGGTATCCACACTGTCGTGCGTGTGATTTTCGCCGAGCGCGCCACCGAGAATACGGGGGCGGCAATGAGAGCAACCACCGCAGGGCGTAACCCCCAGAAGATGTGCTCCACTACCTTATAGTGGCGAAAACTGTGGAAAAAGAGTGCTATAAGCAATATACACACCACCGAGGGCAGCACACTGCCCAGCGATGCGGCAACAGCACCGCGCGCTCCGCGCAGTTTGTAGCCAATGAATATTGCGATGTTCACAGCAAAGACTCCGGGAGCCGACTGTGCCACAGCAAGAATATCGAGAAAGTCCTCTTTCGCCACCCAACCGTTGCGCTCCACAACGTCGCGCTCTATTAGGGGTATCATTGCATAACCGCCGCCAATGGTGAAAAGACCTATCTTGGAGAAGGTTGCAAAGAGTTTAAAAAGCGATGCGTTTGTCATTTACAAGCAAAAGAATCATTCATTAAACAGCTAAAAGCACTCCCCACCTTTCGGGTGAGGAGTGCTTTCTTATTGTTGATAGTATATTACTTTACCTTTTCGGCAACCCAATTATATGCGTTGCGGAAGATCTCTATCCAGGGAGTAACATCGTCGGCAAGACGGTCGGCGGGATAGTTTGCACACTGCCAGGGGAATATTGCGCGCTCGGGGTGAGGCATCATTGCCACGTGACGGCCGTTTGCGCTTGCAAGAGCTGCTACATTGTAGTCCGAGCCATTGGGGTTACCGGGATAGCCCTCGTAAGAGTAGCGTGCTACAATGTTATATTTCTCCTGCTCGTAGGGAAGTTCAAAACGACCTTCGCCATGAGCTACCCAAACACCGATGCGGCTGTTAGAGAGTGAACCGAAGAGCACCGAATTGTTCTCGGGAACGTTCACGCCCACAAAGGTAGACTCGAACTTGTGAGAGTTGTTGTGACGCATGTAGCCTCTCTTCTCAAACTCGGGGTTGATGAGGTTGAGCTCCATCATCAACTGACAACCGTTACAAATACCGAGTGAGAGAGTATCCTCACGTGCATAGAAACGGTCGAGAGCAGCCTTTGCTTTGGGGTTGTAGAGGAAACCACCAGCCCAACCTTTGGCCGAGCCGAGAACGTCTGAGTTGGAGAATCCACCGCAGAACACGATGAAGTTCACCTCGTCAAGTGTCTCGCGACCGCTGATAAGGTCGGTCATCGTAACGTCTTTCACGTCGAAGCCTGCGAGATACATTGCGTATGCCATTTCCCGCTCGCCGTTTGTACCCTTCTCGCGGATGATAGCAGCACGAACGCCAGACTTCTCGCGACGGTCACCGTCGATGCCATATTTAGAGAGCATTCCTGTGAAGCCTGCGGGGAGACGGAATTTCAAAGGCTGGTTCTTGTAGTTCTGCAATCTCTCGTCGGCACAGCCGTGGAAGCTCTGCTTGCGATCCATCAGGTATGAGCTGTCGAACCATACGTCGCGCATATAATCGATGTCGAAGAGGCGTGTACGTTTGTTGTGAGCAACAGCTATCTGACGTTTCTTCGAGGGAGTACCAATCTTCATGAAGCAAATGCCAGCCTCCTCGAACACATCCTGCATCTTATCCTTGTCGGCATCGGCCACCTGAATAACAAGACCGGGGTTCTCGGCGAAGAGCAGTTTGACGATGTCATTCTCGGCAATGCCGCTAAAATCGGCTTCGATACCACCCTCTACGTTTGCGAAGCACATTTCAAGCAGTGTGGTAATGAGACCACCGGCAGAAATATCGTGACCGGCGAGAATAATACCCTCTTTCACGAGCATCTGAATAGCGTTGAATGCCGCAGCAAAATATTCGGGGTTCTGCACTGTGGGAACATCGTCACCCACACAGTTCATTGTCTGAGCAAATGCCGAACCACCAAGACGCAACGCGTCGAAGCTGAAGTCTACGTGGTAGAAGGCACTCTTAGGATTGTTCACCATCACAGGAGATACAACCTTGCGGATATCAGAAACCTCGCCACCGGCAGAAACGATAACTGTTCCCGGGCTGATAACCTTTGTTCCATCGGGATATTTCTGAGTCATCGAGAGTGAGTCCTTACCTGTGGGCACGTTGATATGGAGGTCGCAGCAGAAATCGGAGAGAGCCTTCACGCCCTTGTAGAGACGTGCATCCTCACCCTCTTGCGAGCGACAGGGCCACATCCAGTTCGCGCTGAGTGATATTGATTCGAGACCATCGGCAAGTGGAGCAAGCACAATGTTTGTCAATGCCTCGGAAACAGCGAGCACCGAACCTTTGGCGGGGTCGGCAAGACCAGCCTGAGGTGCGTGACCGATAGAAGTAGCGATACCCTTCTTGCCTTTGAAGTCGAGTGTTACAACACCGCAGTCGCTCAAGGGGAGCTGTATCTCTCCCTGGCACTGCTGACGTGCGATGCGACCTGTTACCGAACGGTCCACCTTGTTGGTGAGCCAATCCTTACATGCAACAGCCTCGAGACGGAGGACATTTATAAGATAGTCGTTGATATTTTCTTCGTTATACTCAACATCTTTGTAGTGACGCTCAACAGTCTTGTCCACCATGTAGGTTTTGGGAGAAGAACCGAACATCTGACTTACAGAGAGGTCGAAAGGACGTTTGCCATCGGCCTGCTCGAAAGCGAAACGAGCGTCGCCTGTTGTCTCGCCGACAACGTACATGGGAGCACGCTCGCGCTCGGCAACACGCTTAACATATTCGATGGCATCCTCTTTGATGAGCAATCCCATACGCTCCTGAGACTCGTTGGCAATAATCTCTTTTGCCGAGAGAGTCTTGTCGCCGACGGGAAGTTTGCTCATATCGATGAGACCTCCACACTCCTCGACAAGCTCGGAGAGACAGTTCACGTGACCTGCCGAACCGTGGTCGTGGATAGATACTACGGGGTTGGTTTCATCCTCGCAGAGTGCACGTACAACATTGTAGGCACGTTTCTGCATTTCGGCATTGGCACGCTGAACGGCGTTAAGCTCGATACCCGAAGAGTAACGACCTGTATCAACCGACGACACAGAGCCGCCACCAAGACCGATGCGGTAGTTGTCACCACCCATTACTATAACCTTGTTGCCCTTCTCGGGTGCACCCTTGAGGCAGTCGCGACGTGTACCGTAACCCACACCACCGGCAAGCATGATAACCTTGTCGTAGCCATAGGTCTCTTCGTTCTCTTTGTGCTCGAATGTAAGCACCGAACCGCAGATAAGAGGCTGACCGAACTTGTTACCGAAGTCCGAAGCACCGTTTGATGCTTTAATAAGTATCTGCTCGGGAGTCTGGTACAACCATTTGCGCACGGGAAGCATATCCTCCCACTTGCGGTCGTCGTAAGTACGGGGATAAGATGTCATGTAGACAGCAGTTCCGGCAATGGGCCATGAACCTTTACCTCCACCCATACGGTCGCGGATTTCACCGCCGGTACCTGTACTTGCACCGTTGAAAGGCTCAACAGTTGTGGGAAAGTTGTGTGTCTCGGCCTTGAGCGAGATTACGGTCTCGATATCTTTGATTACAAAATAGTCGGGAATTGAGTGGTCGGCGGGAGCGAACTGCTCTACAATAGGACCCTGCGCAAAGGCTACGTTGTCTTTGTATGCAGAGATTATCTTGTTGGGATTCTCCTGTGTGGTGCGCTTAATCATCTGGAAGAGCGACGAGGGCATCTCCTCGCCATCGATGATGAATGTACCGCCGAAAATCTTGTGACGACAGTGCTCTGAGTTGATCTGCGCGAAGCCGAACACCTCGGAGTCGGTGAGTTTGCGACCAAGCTCGCCCTCTACCTTGTGGAGATACTCAATCTCCTCGGCCGAGAGTGCAAGTCCCTCTTGCTCGTTGTAGCTGTCGAGGTCTTCGATAAACTCGATGGGTTTAGGAGCTATGTCCACTGTAAAGACATCCTGATCGAGGCCTTTGTAGAGGCGCTGCAACATGGGGTCGTACTCGGCATTCTCGTCGGCAACAGCGAAATACTCCTCAATGCGCTGCACACCCTCGATACCCATGTTCTGAGTAATCTCTACGGCGTTTGTACTCCAGGGAGTGATCATTTCGCGACGGGGGCCTACAAAATAACCTTCGACACTCTGTCCTTCAACAGGAGTAGCTCCGCTATACAACCAACACAATTTTTGAATATCCTCGTTGGTCAAAAGATTTTCCGTAGCGGTGGCAATGATTCCACGCTCGGAGGTAGTGAAAAAGTAAACCATTTTTCGTATATCTTAATTGTAAATATTCTTAATCACCGCAATCTGCGCTTTAGAGTGCGAAGATAATCAAAAAAAATGGATTTATGTCAATCCTAAAGACACAAAATTGCCTACCCGAGCATCAAGTATCAAAATAGAGAGAATTCATTGTATAATAAATGTTAAAATAGGGGGGGGGGGGGGGGGGGGTAATTATCACAATTATATACGGTTTTCGTCTATATTTTGAGATAATTTTCGTAAATTTGCCCATACTATGAGACTGCGAATAACCAACATACTTATACTGCTGTGCATCGCCTGTTGCGCGTGGGCACAATCGCCACTCGACACGCTTGCAATGCGTGCCATAATGGTGAATCAACTGTTCCCACAAGAGCGTGTGTACCTGCACTTTGACAACACTGCATATTACCTGAGCGAGACTATGTGGTTCAAAGCGTATGTCACCAGCGGCATTGCCGACAATGAGAAGGCGATTAGCAAGGTGTTGTATGTGGAGTTGTGCGCGCCCGAGGGGTATGTGGTGGAGACGAAAAAGTACAAGCTCGACGAGAATGGCCGTTGCAACGGTGAGTTTGAGCTGAAGCCGTCGCTGCTATCGGGTTATTACGAGGTGCGCGCATACACGCGTTACATGCTCAACTGGGGCGAGGAGGCTGTTTTCAGCCGAGTATTCCCTGTATACGACAAGGTAAACGCAGATAATTATGAGTTCAAGAACATGCTCGACCGTAACCGCAGTTTCATGTATCGCGGCGAGTGGAAGACCAACGAACTGCCCGAGGCGGAATTGAAGTTCTACCCCGAGGGTGGACATTTGGTCGAGGGCATGGAGACGACAGTGGCATACGAGCTTAGGGGCTACGACGGCGTGCATGGCGAGGAGCAAGTTACTATCTACGGCGACGACGAGGTGGTGGCAAGAAGTGTGCCGTTGGCTATGGGTATGGGTAGCTTTAAGATGTTACCGAAAAGCGGGGTGAAATATCGTGCCGAAGTGGAGATGACGCGTCACAAGAATGGAAAGAAGAAAAAGTTTAAGTTTTCTTTGCCTAAGGTGGAGAAAGAGGGCGTGGCATTGACGGTGACACGCGACGAGAAGGATATTAACATTGCTATCAGGAACAATATTCCGGCTACTGCCGACCTTGGCTGCGTGATTGTGAACAACGGTTATATGCAGTTGTACGAGGCGTTTACCTCTAACGAAAAGGAGAAGGTGTTCAAGATGCCTATCGGCAGGCTTGCCGAGGGGGTGAACCGCGTGGTGCTTTTCAGCGACAGTGTGCCGCTGGCCGAGAGGCAGTTTTTTGTGATGCACGACTCTATTCTCACAGGGGATATTTCCACTGTGAAGTTGAAGGCGAAGGTGAATGGGCGCGACCCAAAGGATATTATTCTGCAACCGCACGAAAAAATTACGCTCACTGTGGAGCGTGAGGATGGTAAGCCCATAGACCCCGAGGCGGAATTTTCGCTGTCGGTGAGTGACGTGGATTACAGGCAGAAGATGTCGTATGAGCATAATATATATACTCATGCGCTGCTCGGCTCGCAACTGAAGGGTTACATTGCCGATGCCGAGCGTTACTTCGACCCCGAGAACACCGAGCGCGAGAAGGAACTGGAGCTGTTGATGCTGACGCATGGCTGGACTTCGTACGACTGGAGCAAGCTGGCGCGAAGCCACATTGATGTGCGCCACCATGCCGAGGAGGGAATAGAACTGAGTGGCGAAGTGTACACACGTGAGCCGAACACCCAATGGGGACAGTGGGGAAACTACCTGCTCTACCCTGCCAAGTACGGAACGATGAACTTTAAGTTCATGTCCGAGAATCTAAAATATAAGTTCTACACCACACAATATGGCCGATTCAGAATAAAGACCGAAGATTTCTACGGCAACAGGATTGCCGAGCTTTCGGCTAGATACCTTCCTTACATGCCCAAGAACCTTAAAGGTATGCGTTTTATACTCGACCGCTATTTCTCGCCTGCATTCCGCTTCTATGATTATTGGGAGCGCACACCGGGAGAGGCCAAAACATACAAGGCCGGCACCGACACAACAATAACCCAACAGGGCAATCTGGAGTATCAGCTTGCCGAAGTGGACATTGTGGAGGACAAGAAAAAAGACAAGAGAAACAGGCCTCCACGCAGCGAAATAAGATTTAACTTCGTAGACGAGTGGGAGTATGCACAAGATGTGACATTCTTTAACTTGAACCGCGACTTTGACACCACAAAAGTGGCAGTATCGCTCGACTTTGCAAACACCAACAACCTCGAAGCCGACAGACAGCAAAATGTGATAGAGACACACAAAGATGGCGCAAAGCCTATCTACGAAAATTTCAACTACGACATTTTCAACTCTATATCAGACCTTGCAGGTGGTCCGGTTAAGAGTAACATAGCTCACACAACGGCTCTGTCCATAAGTTCGTCGCAAGTGCTAAAAAGCGTCTTTTGGCGATACAACTTCAACTGGGCCTACTGGGTGCAATCTATTGTTGTAAAGGGAGAATACAATAGCGACTCTATCCCCGAAAACGACTCGCTGTATGTAAAACATCGCCCCAAAGGTAACATTAAGCACATGATGAGTTTCAAGGAGTTTACCATAAGAAGCGACGAAAAGTTGCGCAGCCAATTCACAAACGAGGCCATCAAGTGGTTCAACGACAGCATACCTCGCGGAGTAGATTCGCTGTTAACCGAGGGATTCCTCACACGCCACTATATTCCCACGAAGGATAACAAGATGATTGACGGATTTCCGGGAACACTTGTTTTCCATCAAAGGATGAAAGGAACGAGTATAGTATTCATTAACGACCCGGAGAGAAGAGCAGCACATAACAACTACCCGAGACAAAAGCCCATGCCCGAATTTTCGGCAAGAGGCAAGCACAACCCCGAGCACCCCAACTACGTAGCATGCTTCATCCCCTACACCGAAAAGGAGAAGCAGGAGATGGAGATTCCCGACTTTTCACAATCGGGGAAAGTGCGCTACACCATGATGCGTGGCTACACCGAGAGCAAGCAGTTCTATTCGCCCGACTACAGCCGCGAAAAGCCCGACAAGAACACAAAAGATTATCGTCGCACACTGCTGTGGAGCCCCACAAGCAAGAGCGACGGCAAGGGGAAAGTGGTGCTGACACTGTTCAACGGCACAAAGACCAAGTATCTGAACATCGACGTTCAAGGTCGTGGCAAGAGCTGCATATATGGCAACGCAGCCAACATCACCACACGCGAGAGAACGGACAGTGCAGAAATGACAACAGCCAACATGGAAATATGGAAAAAGTTGTCGAAGACGGAGTTACCCCCTGCAATAATCACCAAATGTAACAATACCACCCGCCAGGGACTCATATATTACTCGATGGGCGAGTACGAAAAGGCACTGAGATGTTTCCGCGATGCTGCGAAATACGGTTTTGCACCTGCGCTTGCCAATTTTGGTAAATGTTACTACGACGGCAAGGGCGTGAGCGAGAACAAGAGACTCGCCATGCGCTATTTCAAAATGGCTGCCGACAAGGGCAACAACCTTGCCGCACACCAGCTGGGAGATATCTACCACGAGGGTCTATTGGAGGAAAAGAACGACTCACTTGCCTACGAGTACTACAAGATAGGAGCCGAGAAGGGATACGCGGCATCGCAAAGAATGATGGGTATATTCCTCGAAGAGGGAATACATGTAGAGCCTGACTACCAAGAGGCACTGAAATGGTACAACCTTGCTGCCACACAGAACGACCCCGAGGCACTGTACAAAGTGGGTGCATACATTGTTCAACAAGACTCCATAAACAAGCTGAAGAAACGTCAGTTGCGCAAATCGCCAGCCATAAACTACATGCGCAAAGCGGCACGTCGCGGAAACAAAGAGGCGCAAAAGTTCATTGTAAAATGTTTTGCCGAGGGTAAATATCTGAAGAAGAGCCGCAAGAAGAGCTTCGAGTGGATGAGGTCTATTGCCTCGCTGGGCGACGAAGATGCAATGATGTACGTTGCCTATTGCTACGAGAAGGGCCGCGGAGTGCAACAGAACCACATGCATGCTTACAACATGTACAAGAAACTTGCCGAAAAGGGCAACGAATTTGCAATTCAGAAGGTGTATGAATTTGAGTTGTTCAGATTCTTCATGTACAACAGTCCCAAGCCACCGGGAATGAAATAAGAGTAATGATGCCAAAAATTGATAGAGAAAAAGTTCCTACCCTTGACGGAGTGGGAACTTTTCGTTTTATGCCAAAAAGCAATATAAGTTTCGACCTATCCACCACAAAACCACAATAACAAAGTAAACCCAGATGTAGAGAGGTTTGTGTAGGAAAGAGTATAATTTAGGTTTGTTTGTTCTGTTAATCTCGGCGTAAATAAGCAGCACTACCAACGGCAACGAAAGCACTAACAAGGCATTATACCCGAAGGCCGAAGCAACATCAAGATGCAACAGAGAGTGAATAGCTCGTTGCGAGCCACAGCCGGGGCATTTCAGCCCTGTTACCACAAGGAAAGGACATTTAGGAAAAAAGTTATTGCTCAAGGGGTTGAACATATAATAGAACAACCCCAAGAGCAATAATATCAATGCTACACTTATCTTTTTCACGTTTATGCAAGAGACATAAGTGCTGCGAGACCGCAAACATATGCAAGGAAGTAGATAAGAACGCTAGCTATACCGCAAATAAAGCCAATTATTGTCCATTTTTTCGCGTCAGCACTTGCAACCATAGCAGCGTCTACATTACCTGCTGCATAAAGTGAAGTTACGTTAGAAGCTTTAACAATACCAATAATACCGAAAGGCAAACAGCAGAAAAGTGTCACCAAGATAGACTCGGCCATCCATGTTTTAGGGCATACATTCATAGTTGTATTTTTTAAAATTAATAGTTTATTTTAATTCAATATTTATTTCAAAATTATACACTTGCAACAGCAACCATCACCAACCCAACGGCCAGAGACAATCCCCAAATTACAAGCATTGAGAAAAAGCCCCACAATGCCCATTTTTTTGCCTTTTCAGAATAATAGACTGCCAGCTCGTATCGGCCCGAGCGGTACATCGACTCTACATTGTTCGACTCCATTATTCCCATAATTCCAAAAGGCAGACAACAGAATATTGTAACCAAGAGCGACTCCAAAAACCAAGTTTTAGGCATTGGCTGATTGGGAGTAACTTTGGGTTCAGGGGGAATTTTCGACAATATTTCAGTGAGTTCGGGAACATCCTTCGCTTTTTTCCAATCGGCAAATCCTTCGCTTCACACCAACACATCGGGAGTAAGAGGCTTTGAAGAGAGTTCTTCCAACTTATAAGGCCCCTCCTTCACATTATTTATATAAATGTAGTATTCCGGCATTTTTGTTCAAAAAATAAATTTATCATATTCTTACATCAACGACAAGAAGCGGAAACCGCCCACGCTCATTCGCAACCGAAGCGATGCAAATATAGATAGTTTTTTTTGATTATTTCACAAAAAACTGTTTTTTTCATAGATGCCACATTTAAAAGAGTTTTCGTATTTACTGCAATAGCGTCACTCCGTAAATAAAACGTCATTATAAACAACAAAAAACAATCTTCGCAAAATTTCATTGCGAATAAAAAAAATAGTCCTATCTTCGCGTTTATAGAATTAAAGACAATTAACAAGAATGGACACAAATATATTATTGGGATTTGCAATACCCTTTTTAGGTACATTGCTGGGAGCGGCAACGGTGTTTTTCTTTCGCAAGAACATATCGGACATCACGCAAAAAGCGCTGTTGGGCTTTGCTTCGGGAGTGATGGTGGCAGCCTCGTTCTGGTCGCTGCTGATGCCTGCCATCGACTTGTCGGTGGAAAGCAATGAGTTCACCGAGATTCTGCCCGTACTTGTGGGATTCCTGTCGGGAATGGCATTTCTTTTCCTGCTCGACACATTTATTCCCCACCAGCATATTAACGAAACACAGAGCGAAGGCCCCGGCTCGTCGCTGTCGCGCTCGTCGAAGCTATTGCTCGCTGTGACCTTGCACAACATTCCCGAGGGAATGGCTGTGGGAGTGGTGTTTGCCGGCATGCACACAGGCGAGACAAGCCTGACACTTGCAGCAGCCTTTGCGCTTGCCATAGGTATGGCTGTGCAGAATATTCCCGAGGGAGCGATAATATCGATGCCACTGCGCGCCGAGGGCACAGGGCGCGGAAAGACCTTTCTCTACGGCGCACTGTCGGGAGTGGTTGAGCCGATAGCCGCTATACTGACACTGCTGTTTCTGGAGTACACAGTGCCCGCAATGCCTTTCTTGTTATCGTTCTCGGCAGGTGCCATGCTGTATGTGGTGGTGGAGGAGCTTATCCCCGCGTCACAACAAGGCAAACACAGCAATTTGGGAACCATAGGCTTTGCGCTGATGATGGTGCTCGATGTAATTTTGGGCTAACACTCACACCCGCTGTGAAAAATATTGAAACAAGGTTAATATTTTTCGCCCGTTTATTCGTATCTTCGCAATCGAACAAAAAACTACCAATATGAAAAGAAAACTCATTTTATCTTTAGCACTTGCTTTTTTAGCGTTATTCAACCTTAACGCTCAACGCATTGACACAGTAAAAATACATAGTAATGCTATGGATCGTGACATATACAACCTCATTGTCACTCCGGCGCAATACAACGATGCGTATGCAATGCCTGTTGTTTATCTTCTTCACGGACACGGTGACACTCACTTACAATGGGTTCATAAGACACAGCCCAGACTGCCTCAGCTGGCCAACCAATATGGCATTATACTTGTTTGCCCCAACGGAGAGCAATCGTGGTATTTCGACAGCTACAACAACCCCAAAAACAAATTCGAGACCTATGTAAGCAAGGAGTTGGTTGAATATGTAGACAAACATTACAAAACCATCCGCAGCCCGCATGCAAGAGCCATCACAGGATTCAGCATGGGTGGACATGGCGCACTTTGGTTGGCATTCCGTCATCAGGATGTATTTGGCGCATGCGGTAGCTTGAGTGGTGGCGTCGACTTCAGAGCATTCCCCAACAACTGGAACATCAAGGAGCATCTGGGCGAGATGAAAGATAACAAGGAGCGCTGGAACAACAGCACAGCATTGAGCCAGATTGACAAAATCAAGCCCGGTTTGTCCATTGCTATCGACTGTGGCACCGAGGACTTCTTCTACGCTTGTAATGTAGCATTGCACGAGGCGTTGTTAGAGAAGAAAATTCCCCACGACTATACAATCCGCCCCGGAGGACACAACCATTCTTATTGGGGGAATGCAATTTTATATCAGCTCATTTTCTTCACAGAGCATTTCAAACGCAACATAAGCCGCTAATAATAAAACCCGCTCGCGACAAAGGGTTATTATCGTAAAAGACAAAGCCCATCCTCTGGTATTCAAAATATTACCTCGAGGATGGGTTTTCTTTATCCGAACCGACGCAATAATTTAATTTTTTTATACAACTTTTTTAAAAGATATTCAACTCTATTTATTAACTTTGCTGTGGCGAATAATTCAAATGTCTACACGCCCGACCCTACCGCCAAGATTAACGATTCGGCCGCCCGTGCCGGCAAAATTCTTTGCCACAACCAACTATCCTACATAAGTGCGGGAAAAACAAACAGACAATTATGAGTTATTACGTACTTCTATTCACAATGATTGTAGCATCGTTCCTTTTTGTGGGAGTGACGATGTTGCTCGCGCGACTTATCTCGCCGCGCTCTTTCAACAGACATAAAAGCGAAGCATACGAATGTGGTATCCCCACACAGGGAAAGACATGGGTGCAGTTCAAGGTTGGTTACTATCTGTTTGCCATCCTTTTTTTGATGTTCGACATCGAGACGGTATTCTTGTTCCCCTGGGCCTCTATCGTGCAGGAGATGGGGGCGGATGCACTGTTTGGAATATCATTTTTCCTATTTATTTTGATATTGGGATTGGCCTACGCATGGCGCAAAAAAGCACTTGAATGGAAATGAAAAAACCGGTAATAAAATCAATCCCTTACGAGGAGTTCAAGGATAACGAGACGCTGGAGGCGTTGATAAAAGAGCTGAACAAGGAGCGCACAAATGTTGTTGTGGGCGCGCTTGACGACCTTATAAACTGGGGGCGTAGCAACTCGCTGTGGTCGCTGACATTCGCAACAAGCTGTTGCGGCATAGAATTTATGTCGGTAGGTGCTGCGCGTTACGACTTTGCCCGCTTCGGGTTCGAGGTTACGCGTAACTCGCCCCGTCAGGCCGATCTTATAATGGTGGCGGGAACAATCACTCACAAGATGGCACCGGTGCTGAAGCGTCTATACGACCAGATGGCCGACCCCAAATATGTGATTGCTGTGGGTGGTTGCGCCATAAGTGGCGGCCCGTTCAAGGGGTCGTATCACGTACTTAACGGCGTGGACAAGATTATTCCTGTGGATGTGTACATTCCCGGTTGTCCGCCGCGTCCCGAGGCTATACTGTACGGTATGATGCAGTTGCAACGCAAAGTAAAGGTGGAGAAATTCTTCGGCGGCGTCAATCGCAAACAGGGAAAAGAGGAGCAGAGCGAAAGCCCGATGATTATAACCAACGTTCCGCAAGAGACAACAACCCCTAAAGAGAAAGAGCAATGAACATTACCTTTATACAGCCGGAGAAATTCCGCGAACAGATGGAGTATTTGCGTCGCGAGAGAGGTATGGACTTCTTGCGCGAGCTTGTGGGCATGGACTGGGGCGAAGAGGGCATTGGAGCCATCTACCTGCTCGAGAACAGCACGACGAAAGAGAATGTGCAGATAGCCACTCGCACCACTAACCGAGAGACACCGTCGCTGCCCACCGTCAGCGATATATGGAAAATCGCCGAGATGTACGAGCGCGAGGCATTCGACTTTTTCGGCATCATTTTCGACGGACACCCCGACCTGCGCCGCCTGTTCCTGCGCAACGACTGGGTGGGCTACCCGCTGAGAAAGGATTACGACGAGAGCGAGGAGCTGAACCCTGTGAGAATGTACAGTGAGAGCCTCGACAATGAGTGTACACATACATTGCAGCCCGACGGCACGATAAAAAGAAACCCCGACACGCTTTTCGACGACAAGGAATTTGTGATAAACATAGGCCCGCAACACCCTGCCACACATGGAGTGCTGCGTTTCCGTCTGTCGTTGGAGGGAGAGGTGATACGTAAAACCGATGTACACTGCGGCTACATACACCGAGGCGTGGAGAAGTTGAGCGAAAAGTTCACCTACCCGCAGATATTGGCACTGACCGACCGTCTGGACTATTTGAGTGCCCACCAGAACCGCCATGCACTGTGCATGTGTCTGGAGAAGGCGATGGGTATGGAGGTAACCGAGCGCACACAATATATACGCACCATTATGGACGAGCTTCAGCGCATAGACTCGCACCTGCTCTTCATTTCGTGTGCAGCGATGGACCTGGGAGCACTCACTACCTTTATATATGGATTCCGCGACCGCGAGAAGATACTCGATATTTTCGAGGAGGTGACAGGTGGTCGTCTGATACAGAACTACAATGTTATAGGCGGAGTGCAGGCGGACATTACCGCAGGCTTTGCCGAGAAGGTGAAGGCTTTCTGCAAATATATCCCAAAGAAGATTAAGGAGTACAACGATGTGTTCACAAACAACATCATCACCCGCAAGAGAATGGTGGGTGTGGGTGTGCTTGGCCGCGACGAGGCAATATCGTTTGGATGCACAGGTGGCACAGGCCGTGCCTCGGGCTGGGCTTGCGACGTGCGCAAACGTCACCCTTACGCGTTGTACGACAAGGTAGAGTTCAAAGAGATTATCTACCAAAATGGCGACAGCTTCTCGCGCTACCTTGTGCGATTGGACGAAATAATGGAGTCGGTGCGCATCATAGAGCAACTGATAGACAACATACCCGAAGGAGAGTATAAGGTAAAGACAAAGCCTGTAATACGTATTCCCGAGGGAAGCTACCATGCTGCCGTCGAAGGCTCGCGCGGAGAGTTCGGAGTGTTCGTCGAGAGCCGTGGTGAGAAATCACCCTACCGCATTAAGTTCCGCCCCATGGGATTACCGCTTGTTGCCTGCATGGGCACACTGCTGAAAGGCTGTAAGATTGCCGACCTGATGACTATTGGCGCGACACTCGACTATGTAATTCCCGACATTGACAGATAAAGAAAGGATAAAAGAGTATGTACGATTTCAGTATAATAACAACAGCCATTGACCAATTTCTGCGTTCGCTGATGCCGTCGGAATTGGCAACATTCCTCGAGTGTGTGCTCGTGGCCTTGTGCGTGCTTGTCGCTTATATTTTGCTTGCCATAGTGATGATATTCATGGAGCGCAAGGTGTGTGCGGCATTCCAGTGTCGTCTGGGCCCCACACGTGTGGGATTTTGGGGTTTGTTGCAGGTGTTTGCCGATGTGTTCAAGATGATAATCAAAGAGATTATTGACTTTAAGCGAACCGACAACCTGCTATACAACCTCGCGCCATATCTTGTGGTGCTAAGTTCGGTGCTGACGTTCAGTTGCCTGCCCTTTGCCAACGGCCTTGAGGTTCTCGACTTTAATGTGGGACTCTTTTTCATCATGGCAACATCGTCATTCGGTGTGCTGGGAATAATGCTTGCCGGATGGAGCAGCAACAACAAATTTTCGATGATAGGTGCCATGCGCAGCGGTGCGCAGATGGTGAGTTACGAGCTGTCCATCGGATTAAGCATGCTGACACTTGTTACCCTGAGCGGTACATTGCAGTTGAGCGAGATTGTGGAGCGTCAGGCCGATATGTGGTTCATATTCAAGGGGCATATCCCTGCCTTCACTGCATTTATCATCTATCTGATAGCAGGAAACGCCGAGACCAATCGTGGCCCCTTTGACCTGCCCGAGGCCGAGTCGGAGCTTACAGCGGGCTTTCACACTGAGTATTCGGGCATGGGATTCGGCTTTTTCTATGTGGCCGAGTTTATGAACCTGTTCATAGTATCGGGCATAGCAGCAACAATATTCCTCGGTGGATGGATGCCACTGCACATTCCCGGTCTTGAGTCTTTCAACGCCATCATGGACTACATTCCCGGCGTTGTGTGGTTTCTGGGCAAGACTTTCTTTGTAATATGGTTGCTTATGTGGATTAAATGGACCTTCCCGCGCCTGCGCATCGACCAGGTGATAACCCTCGAATGGAAATATCTGATGCCCATAGGCCTTGTGAACCTGTTGATAATGACTGTGTGTGTGGTAATGGGATGGATTCTTTAAAAGCAAAGAGATGAAAAGAGAGAAATATACATATTTAAGCACATTCCGCTTTGCGATAAAGTCGTTGCTGTCGGGGTTGAAAGTGACTTTTACCGAATTTTTCACTCGCAAAGTGACGGAACAATATCCCGAGAACAGAAAGACGCTGAAAATATCGGAACGTCATCGCGCTCGTCTTGTCATGCCCCACGACGAAAATGGCAACAATAGGTGCATCGCCTGTGGGCTGTGCCAGAGTGCATGCCCCAACGGTAGCATAAGCATAACCACAAAAAGCGTCACCGACGAAGAGACAGGCAAGAGCAAAAAAGTACTTGTCAGCTACGAGTACGACCTGGGCTGCTGCATGTTCTGCCAACTGTGCGTGAATGCCTGCCCCAAAGATGCCATTGAGTTCTGCAACGACTTTGAGAATGCCGTTTACGACCGCAAGAAACTTGTGCAAAAACTGAACAAATAAAAAAAGTATGGAACTGAACACTATTACCGTCATATTTATAGGACTCTCGTTGCTGATGGTGGTTGCGGCACTGCTTGCCGTCACCACACGTAACATCATGCGAGCCGCCACATACCTGCTGTTTGTGCTGTTCGGCACCGCAGGACTATACTTTATTCTGCACTACACGTTCCTGGGAGCAGTGCAGGTGACAGTATATGCGGGAGGTATCATCGTGCTATTTGTCTTTGCGGCACTGCTCATTGGTAGAGGTACGCGCGACTTGACACACACCTCGATACTACGATACACCGCCGGCTTTACTGCCGCGCTGACAGGACTTGCACTGACTGTTTTCCTTATATTTACACACCAATTCCCCGAGGTGCAGCACCCTGTGTCGGTGGTACCTATGAAGCTGATAGGCCACACACTGATGGGAGTGGAAAAGTATAATTTCGTGCTTCCCTTTGAGGTTGTCAGCGTGTTGCTGCTTGCCTGCATGGTGGGAGCTTTGTTGATTGCACGTAAAAGATAAGAAGATATGATACCCGCAGAATATTACCTTGTACTTGCCGCGCTGTTGTTCTTCATTGGCGTTTTCGGCTTTTTCACACGACGCAACCTGCTTGCTGTACTCATAAGCACCGAGCTTGTGCTGAATGCTGTGGATATTAATTTTGCAGTATTCAACGCTTACTACTACCCCGAGCACCTCGAAGGGTTCTTCTTCACGATGTTTGCCATAGGAATTGCCGCCTCGGAGACGGCTGTCGCCATTGCAATAATTCTGAACGTGTATCGCAACATGCGCACAATAAGATTAAAAGAGCTCAAGAAACTTAAATTTTAGCAACTGATGGAACATACTATATTCATATTGGCGTTGCCGCTGCTGAGTTTTTTGATACTTGCACTTGCCGGGATGAAGCTCCCGCACAAAGTTGCCGGTACCATCGGTACACTGTCGCTCGCGACAGTGACAATATTGTCGTACATAACTGCTGCGCAATATTTCGGTGCCGGCCGAGGAGCCGACGGGCTGTTCCCCACCATGACACCTTATAACATCACATGGTTGCCACTTACCGAGAGTTTGCAGATAGATATGGGCATAATGCTCGACCCCATCTCTGTGATGATGCTTATTGTCATCAGCACCGTCAGTCTGATGGTGCATATATACTCGTTCGGCTACATGAAGGGCGAGAAGGGATTCCAACGCTACTATGCCTTCCTGTCGCTCTTCACATTCTCGATGCTGGGGCTTGTGGTTGCCACAAATATTTTTCAGATGTATGTATTCTGGGAGCTTGTGGGCGTGTCGTCTTATCTGCTCATAGGATTCTACTACACAAAGAAGGCTGCTATTGCCGCATCGAAAAAGGCCTTTATCGTGACACGCTTTGCCGACCTCTTTTTCCTTGTGGGCATACTGTTCTACGGCTATTATGCGGGCACCTTCTCTTTTACTCCCGAGACAAGTCTGCTTGCTTCGGCGGGAATGGTGATTCCCGTTGCAATGGGGTTGATGTTTATTGGCGGCGCCGGAAAAAGTGCGATGTTCCCGTTGCACATTTGGCTGCCCGATGCAATGGAAGGCCCTACCCCTGTATCGGCACTCATACACGCTGCGACGATGGTGGTGGCGGGTGTCTATCTGGTGGCACGCATGTTCCCAATATTCATTGACTTTGCCCCCGAGGTGCTGCACATCATAGCATACATCGGAGCATTCACAGCCCTCTATGCAGCAGTGGTGGCATGTGCTCAGACCGACATCAAGCGCGTGCTTGCCTTCTCGACAATCTCGCAGATTGCTTTCATGATGGTGGCGTTGGGCGTCTGCTCGTCGAGCGACCCGCACCACGGCGGACTTGGTTACATGGCATCGATGTTCCACCTTTTCACACACGCAATGTTCAAAGGCCTGCTGTTCCTGGGTGCCGGTGCTATAATACATGCAGTTCATAGCAACGAGCGCAGCTACATGGGAGGTTTGAGAAAATATATGCCTGTTACGCATATTACCTTCCTCATTGCCTGTCTTGCCATTGCGGGCATTCCCCCTTTCAGCGGATTTTTCAGCAAAGATGAGATTCTAACCGCTTGTTACAGCTACTCACCCCTGATGGGAGTGTTCATGAGCGGCGTTGCAGCACTCACTGCTTTTTATATGTTCCGCCTCTACTACATGATTTTCTGGGGAAAGAGCTACTACGAAACACAGCTTGCGCTCTTCGAGAAGGGACGTGTAGAGGAGAAGCCCCACACACCGCACGAGGCTCCGGTGGTAATGATAATACCGTTGGTGATACTCGCCGCCATCACTTGTTTGGCAGGGTTTATTCCTTTCGGGGAGTTTATCAGCAGCAACGGCGAAGCCTACGAGATTCATCTGAACCCAGCGGTGGCAACATCGAGCATTTTGCTTGCCATCATTGGCATTGCCACTGCCACAGTTATTTACATGAAGGGACAGAACAAGGTGACGCTGACGATGAAGGTGCGAAGCAAAAAGCTCATTCTTGCGGCTTATCACCGTTTCTACATGGATGAACTTTGGCTGTTCGTGACGAAGAAGATAATTTTCAGAGGTATCAGTCGCCCGATAGCGTGGTTTGACAAGCATGTAATCGACGGTTTTATGGATCTTTTGGGCACAGCTACACAGGGGCTCTCCCATCAGATAAAAAGATTTCAGAGCGGAAACATACAATCGTATTGTATATGGTTCCTGCATGGAGTGATGATTCTTGCACTGATACTCATATTCCTTGTATAACCACAAGCATATTATATAAAGATGAATATACTGAACCTTTTCATAGTTATCCCCTTGATAATGCTTCTGGCATTATGGGCGAGCCGCAACCTGCGTCAGACACGCAGTGTGATGGTAGTAGGGTCGAGCCTGCTGTTGATGCTCGCCATATATCTGACAACCGACTTTATTGCACAGCGCAACGCGGGAGCCGACGCTGAGTTTCTATACACCGCATCGTGGCAGTGGTATGCGCCGCTGAATATATGCTACTCGATAGGAGTGGATGGTATTTCTGTGGCAATGATACTGCTGTCGGCAATAATTGTGTTCACCGGCACATTCGCCTCGTGGCGTCTGCAACCGCTCACCAAGGAGTTCTTCCTGTGGTATGTGCTGCTATCTTTGGGCGTGTTCGGGTTCTTTATCTCGACAGACCTTTTCACAATGTTCATGTTCTACGAAACGGCACTCATTCCCATGTATCTGCTTATAGGTGTGTGGGGCAGCGGCCGCAAAGAGTACTCGGCGATGAAGCTGACGCTGATGCTGATGGGTGGCTCGGCCTTTCTACTGATGGGTATTCTGGGAATTTACTTCGGCAGCGGAGCTACGACGATGAACATTCTGGAGATTGCGGCACTCGCCAACATCCCTGCAAACGTGCAGTATATATTTTTCCCGATAATATTCCTGGGCTTCGGAGTGTTGGGCGCGCTGTTCCCGTTCCACACATGGAGCCCCGACGGTCATGCGAGTGCTCCAACATCGGTGTCGATGCTGCACGCGGGAGTGCTGATGAAGTTGGGAGGTTACGGATGTTTCAGAATAGCGATGTACCTGTTGCCACAGGCAGCTGGCGACCTAGCATGGATATTCATTATTCTCACCACCATCAGCGTGGTGTACGGCGCACTGAGTGCCATCAGTCAGACCGACCTGAAATACATTAATGCCTATTCATCGGTGTCACACTGCGGACTGGTGCTTTTTGCATTGTTGATGATGACACGCACATCGTGCACCGGAGCTATTCTGCAAATGCTTTCGCATGGACTGATGACCGCACTGTTCTTTGCCCTGATAGGAATGATATATGGCCGCACGCACACACGCGACATACGCGAGTTGAACGGACTGATGAAGATAATGCCTTTCTTGTCGGTGGGTTATATCATTGCGGGACTTGCCAATCTGGGCTTGCCGGGATTTAGCGGTTTTGTGGCCGAAATGACCATTTTCGTAGGTTCGTTCGAGCAGCCCGACATGTTCCACCGCACAGTTACAATAATTGCTTGCACAAGCATTGTTATTACTGCTGTATATATATTGCGCGTGGTGGGAAAGATTCTCTACGGAGAGCCTAAGAACAGCCACCATCTTGCGCTGAGCGACGCAACGTGGGACGAGCGTTTCACCGTCATCTGCCTGATAATTTGCGTTGCAGGGCTGGGCATTGCTCCCATGTGGGTGAGCAGCCTCATCGACGGCGGAGTAGGCAATATTTTCAACATATTACACCCATAAAAAACGATTGAAACAATGAACTACATACAATTTCTTGAGATGCGCCCCGAGATAAGCCTGCTGGTTATCTTTGTAGCGGTTTTTGTTTACGACCTGGCAGCACGTGGCAAGTGGAGACACTTTTTTCACCCTCTCACATGTATGTTGCTGCTCATACACACTGCCGTATGCCTCGCAAGCAGTTACCGCGAGACAACCATATTTGGCGGAATGTACTTCACAAACCCCATGATAGGCATCGTAAAGACCATTTTGACAGGCGGCACACTGTTGCTTACGTTGCAGGCCAACAAATGGTTGCGCAGCGCAAACACCACACACAAGCAGGGTGAGTTCTACACGCTGCTACTGAGCACGCTTTTAGGTATGTATATAATGATAAGCGCACGACATTTCCTGCTCTTCTTCATCGGCCTTGAGCTTGCATCGCTGCCTGTTGCCTGCCTTGTGGCATTCGACAAATATCGCCACCACTCGGCCGAGGCGGGAGTGAAATATGTTCTCAGCTCCATATTCTCGTCGGCGGTGATGATATATGGAATTTCTTTCCTCTACGGAACAACGGGAACATTATATTTCGAGGATATGGTGGCTAACATCAACGGAAGCCCATTGCAGATATTTGCCCTTGTGCTTTTCTTCGCGGGAATGGGATTCAAGATTTCGCTCGTGCCGTTCCACATGTGGACTGCCGACACTTATCAGGGCGCGCCCACGGTTGTGTCGTCATATCTTTCGGTAATCTCAAAGGGGGCGGCAGCCTTCACGCTGATGGTGATTCTGATGAAAGTCTTTGCACCGATGATTGAGCATTGGCAGATAATAATATACATTCTGACTGTTGCCAGCATCACAGTTGCCAACCTCTTTGCCATTAGGCAGACTGACCTGAAGCGTTTCATGGCATTCAGCAGCATCTCACAAGCAGGTTATATAATGTTGGCTGTCATCGGAGGTTCAAAGGATGGAATGAGCGCACTTGTGTTCTATGTGCTTGTCTATATCTTTGCCAACCTCGCTGTGTTCGGAGTGATAGAAACTCTTGAACACCACACAGGTTCGAGCGTGTCACGCGACGATTGCAACGGGCTTTACAAGAGCAACCCCAAGCTGACACTGCTGATGACACTTGCACTATTCTCGCTTGCCGGAATACCGCCCTTTGCGGGATTCTTCAGCAAATTCTTTGTATTTATGAGTGCATTCAAGGCCGGTTTTTGGGTGCTTGTGTTCATTGCACTGATAAACACTGTCGTTTCGCTTTACTACTATCTGCTTATTGTCAAGGCGATGTATATTACTCCCAACGAACAACCTATTGAGCCGTTCAAGAGCAGTAAATATTCTCGCATAAGCCTTGTTATCTGCCTTGCGGGTATTTTGTTGTTGGGTATATGCAGTTTTGTTTTCGAGGAGATTGACAGGCTTTCTTTCGGAATGTAGGGTAAGGTATTGAAATTGATTAATAATGAGGATTGAGGATGTTATTTCTTCAATCCCTGTATTTTTTACCATTGATTATTATTGCTGTACGAATGGTTGTTTTTTAATTCTCTTCTTTGGCACCCTAAGAAAAGCAAAGGTTACTTCCCCAAAATACAGCACTGTCAAAATCACAAGCAACGGACACAGTTAAGGCGCGGAACAGAGTGTGAAAGTTTTTTTGACGCGCTGTGGCGCGGCTAAACTTACACACTCCCGCGTAGTCTTTCTGTGGGAAAAGTTGCTGACAAGTAGCGCCCAACCGAAGGATATTTTCGCTTGCGAAAATTCGTGAGCAAAAGGGCGATACGACTGATTTTGTCTGTGCTGTGCCTTTTTGTTACTTTTTGTGCGACAAAAAGTAAGGATAGAAACAAAGGCCGATTAAATTGCAACAAAGATTAATGGTAAAAACTGCTCTAGAATAAAAAAGGATTGAGGACAAATGTTCCTCAATCTCCATTTTCAATGAAACATACTCTACAAAGGTAATCTGCAAACAACCGTGCAACCATTATTCTCTTCGGAGAAAAACTCGATGGAGCCCCTATGATTAACAACAATCTGCTTGCAAAGTGCAAGCCCGATACCACTACCCTGCTTTTTGGTAGCAAAGAAAGGAACAAACGACTTCCGCCCCATGCTGTATATACAAAAATTGGGTGACTCGATTGAGTCACCCAATTTTGTGTTTATTGCTTAAAAGCCTTATTAGGGATTACTGCAATTTGAGTGTGAAACCACCACCGGGAGCCATGTAAATCTTGAACTTCTCGGCTGTGTTTACGCTCTTCTCCTCACGTTTGTAGTCGCGAGCTTTCTTCCATGCGTTCACACCGTCGCGGAACAACTCAGCTTTGAAAGTCTTCTCACCGAGGAAAGAGAGATCTACGTCGATTGTGCGACCGTGCCAGTTGGTGATACCACCGATGTACCATGTGTCACCCTTGCGACGTGCTGTTACAACGTACTCACCGAGCTTACCGTCGATAACCTTTGTCTCGTCCCATGTTGTGGGGATTGCGCTGATGAACTTTGTACACTCGGGCTCACGCTCGTAGTTGCTGGGGTTGTCGCAAAGCATGTTCAGAGGAGACTCGAGGATAACGTAGAGTGCCAACTGGTTGCAACGTGTACCCTGGCTCATGGGCTCGTAGTAGTTAGGCTTGTACTGACCCTTGATTGTGTTGAGCATAGCACCCTGTGTGTAGTCCATAGGGCCAGATACCTGACGGATGAAGGGGAGCTGTGTGTTGTATGTTACGTGGTCGAGGATCTTGGGATCTTCCCATTTAGCCTGCTCAAGACCGTAAACGCCCTCGAAGTTGAGTACGTTGGGGTATGTACGGTGAAGACCTGCGGGTTTGTGTGTTCCGTGGAGGTCGAGGAGGAGCTTGTATTTAGCACACATCTCAGCTGCGCGGAAGTTGAAGTCTGTCATCATCTGGTCGTCGCGGTCCATGAAGTCAACCTTGAAACCTTTAACGCCCATCTCAGAGTAGTGTTTACATACATTCTCCATGTCGCGCTCGAATGCATAGTAACCAGCCCAAAGGATGATACCTACGTTGCGCTCAGCAGCATAAGAGATAAGCTCTTTGAGGTCGATAGCGTCAACAACCTGCATGAGGTCTGCCTTCAAGTTTACTGCCCAACCCTCGTCGAGGATTACATACTCGATACCGTTCTTACCTGCGAAGTCGATGTATGCCTTGTATGTAGCGTTGTTTACACCTGTGTTGAAATCTACACCGTCGATGTTCCAGCAGTTCCACCACTCCCAAGCTACCTTACCGGGCTTGATCCATGATGTATCCTCAACCTTTGAGGGCTCTGCCAAGAGGTAAGAGAGGTTAGAGTTTGCAATGTCGATGTCTTTGTCAGAAACAACAGCGATACGCCAGGGGAAGTTGCGGGGAGCATCTACCTTTGCAATGTAGTTCTCGCGAGACTTAATCTTCATCTGGAGTTTGTTGTGACCACCCTGCTCGAGCTCTTTGGGGTACTGTGCAAATACACCGCTGAGGAGGTTCTCGCCCTTCTCTGTACTGAGGTAAAGACCGGGGTAGTTGTTAAGGTCGGTCTCTGTGAAACATACTTTTACGTTGTTCTCAACCTCTACCAATGCGGGGAGGAAGATAAGACGTTTCTTGTTGAGCTCAGAGAGTTTCTTAACTGTGTACTGGTTCTCGAAAGAGTTGAAGAACTGTGACTCGTAGTTGCCATCATAACCGCGGATTACGAAGGGAACTGTACCTTTTGCGTCTGAGTTGAACTGGAAGTTTACCTCCTCGTTAGCAATATTGAAAGCCTTCTTGTTCTTGTTTACAAAACGATAAGCGATACCGTCGTTGTAAGCACGGAACTCAACGCTCCACTTGCCTTTGAAAGAGAGTACAAGTTCGTTGTAGTTGTCCTCCATCTCTGCTGCACGGTAGAAAGGTGAAGCTACTTTTGTGTTTACGCTTTTGCGTTTTGCGCTTGTGGGTTTGTCGTTCTCACCCCAAACCTCACCATTCTCCAATGTCATTGAGATGGGAGCAGCTGCAATTACCTGCTGGTCGTTGAACACAATGTCGTAGGTAAGTTTCTCACCTGCGGTGATGTTTGTTTTCAACTTGCCGTTGGGAGAGGCAAGCTCATACTTTTTCTGTGCCTGTGCTGTAAGTGTGAACAAGCACGCAATCAAGAATAATTTTAAAATTTTCATAGATATTATTTATAAAATAATGATATTTATGCAAAGGTATCGGTTTTTTGTGATATTTCACCTATGTTCGACGACGAAATTTATTATAAATGCACATTTTAGCAGGTATTTTAACTATTTAGGCTATCATATACAAAAAAAGTATCACCCGAAGGATGATACTTTTGCTATGTTATAATAAACTTTATGCTTAGTTTGCTCCCGAGACTATTATTGCTCCCAAGCCCGAAATAAAGAGTATGAACATTAATCCCAACAGCATATTTACGTTGCGGGGCGCGTCCTTGAACTCTTTCCAGATGAATATTCCCCACAGGGCTGCCACCATAGGTGCTCCCTGTCCCAGGGCATAGGAGATTGCTGCGCCTGCTTTGCCGGCTGCAATGTAGCTGAGTGCTGTTCCCAAGCCCCAGATGACACCACCGAAAACTCCCACAAGGTGTGTTCCCATACGCCCTTTGAAATATTCGCCGTATGTTACGGGAGAGCCAACAAATGGGTGACGCATCACTATGGTGTTGAAAAGGAAGTTACTGATAAAGATTCCCACAGAGAAGATGAAGAATGCCGAATAGGGAGTGGCCATTCCCGGAGTGGGATGCTCGAAGTTGTTGAGGTCCATCGCTGCTGCCACAAAGCGGTAGAAGAAGGACATCAGCACGCCGGCAACTATGGCGATGAGAGCACCTTTCTTGTTTGTATTTCCGACGCCTTTGCTCATTTTGCCCGAGGCTATTGCGTTCACTATGATGGCTATCATCACCAGAGCTACACCCGAGAAGAGTATCATGGGGTTGCCTTTAGGTTCGCCAAAATAGTTCACAAAGACTCCGAGGACAAGCGCAATACCCACGCCCAATGGGAAGGCTACCGTGAGACCGGCCATAGAGACTGCTGCCGAGAGCAATATGTTGGCAAGATTGAACAGTACTCCACCGATGAATGCGCTGAGGTAGTTGTCGAAGGTTATCTGTCGAAGGTCGTCTACGAAACTGCGGCCTGCATCGCCCATGCTTCCCAACGTAAAGCCCAGGAATATTGAGAAGAGCAATATTCCTATCACATAATCCCAATAGAAAAGTTCGTAACGCCACGTCTTTCCTGCAAGTTTCTGGGTGTTTGCCCACGAGCCCCAGCAGAGCATCGTCACAAAGCAGAGCACCACTGCAAGCATGTAATTATCAACTATAAACATAACTCTTATTTTTTAAGTGTACAAACTACATTTTATCTATCTCGCTGCGATAGGGCAACGACGACTGTGCTCCCATGCGTGTGACGGTTACAGAGGCGCATTTATTGGCAAATTCCACTGCATCGAGAATGCTCTTATTCTCGGCGAGTGCCACACAGATGGCTCCGCAGAAGGTGTCACCGGCTGCCGTTGCATCCACTGCCTTTACCTTGATGGCAGGTACTTTGTGGTAGGCACCATTCTCTTTAATGAACGCACCTTTTGATCCGAGGGTGATGACTACGTTTTCTACTCCGCGCTCGCTCATAATATCCGCCGCACGGCAGATACTCTCCATGTCTGTGATTTTTGTGCCGGTAATATACTCGGTCTCTGTCTCGTTGGCTATAATCATATAAAGATTCCCTAGCAGATTGTCGGGCAGATGCAATGCAGGAGCTGGATTGAGAATGACCTTTTTGCCCATTCCCTTTGCAATGCGGGCGACGTATTCCACTGTGTCGAGAGGGGTCTCCAACTGCATGAGTACAATATCGCCACGCTCTAACAAGCCTGTTGCCTTGTCGATATCTTCGGTGCGCAGCATGGCATTTGCTCCCGAAGCAACTGCGATGCAGTTCTCGCCTTTGGCATCGACCATGATGAGTGCCACTCCCGAGGGATTATCGCCGTCTACAAGGACATGCTCTACCTCTATTCCTTCGCTCTTATATTGTTCTATCGAACGGCTGCCGAAGTGGTCGTTACCCACCTTTGCCATGAAACTGACCTTTCCGCCTAAACGTGCGGCTGCTACTGCTTGATTGGCTCCTTTTCCGCCGGCATTCATAAAGAAGTTGCCACCGATGATTGTCTCGCCGGGTAATGGGAGACGTTCGGTGTTTATAACCATATCTGTGTTGCAACTTCCTATCACTACTATTCTCTCGCTCATAATTCTATTTTTTGTTTACATTGCGTTATTTTCTCTTTTATGGAACAAGGAACCGAATGGATTGTTCATTGATTATGGGGATTGAGGGCAAATAGCCCTCAATCTTTTGTTGTATTGTATGGCAGTCTTTACCATTAATCTTTTGTTGCTAATTTATTGGCTTTTGTTTCTATTCTTACTTTTTGTCGCACAAAAAGTAAGCAAAAAGGCACAGCACAGACAAAATCATTGCCTTCGGCGAACTTCGGCTGCGCTCGTTGCAAGTGTAAGTAAACTTCCACTCACTCGCTGGTACGAACTTTCGTATCGCCCTTTTGCTCACGAATTTTCGCGAGCGAAAATATCCCTCGGTTGGGCGCTACTTGTCAGCAACTTTCCCCACAGAAAGACTACGCGGGAGTGTGTAAGTTTGGCCGCGCCACGGCGCGCCAAAAAACTTTCACACTCTTATCCGCGCCTTTTACTGCGGCCGTTGCCTGTGATTTTGACAGTGCTGTATTTTTTTGAAAGTAACCTATGCTAATAAATAAGCAATAGAAAAGCAAGCATTGGTAACTTCTAAAAAACTTCCGGCACCGTTAAAGGGCACAGTGAGAGCCCGTATGTTTTTCGGGAATAGTGCGAGGACTGTTTGACTGCTAGTTATACACGCAGCGCGTGGATAACTGAAGGAGTTCCACAGCACCCGAAAAACATACGATAGGCTTGAGTGGCAAGGCTCGTTTGACTGAGGAATGTTGCCTTTCGGCAACTTGTGAACAAAGAACGAGCCGACTGCACTTTCCGCGTGCCGGGCCTTTGGTACTTTGGGCGCCAAAGTACATATAGAAAGAATAACCGTTCATTTAGCAACCAAAGATCAATGGTAAAAAATACAGGGATTGAAGAAACAAAATCCTCAATCCCCATAATATCAACCAGCTATTTAATCATAATTCCATTAAAAATTCTTCCGGACTTTATTCCCAAACGTCGCGCCGAGAAGAATTTTTCGTGCGATGTGTATGTGCATACACCACTGAGGATGATATTTTCAGGGCGTAGGCCACAGGCAAGCAGTTGCTGACGATTGGCCTCCCATAGGTCGATGTGCCACTTTTCTTTGTATCGTTTGGCTATAAGGTGCATTGGGAAGGATGCACTGTTGAACGCTTCGTACACTTCGTCGCCCACTTCGAACGCATCGAGCGATATGCAGGGGCCAATCACAGCCCTTGCCCTTGTAAGGTCGGAGGAGATTTCCGAGGCACTCTTTTCTACTATGCGGTTAAGTGTGCCACGCCAGCCTGCGTGGATAGCTGCTGCAGTATGGGTAGCGTCGTCGTATATGAGTATGGGAACGCAGTCGGCAGTGGAGACACCTATGCAGAGTCTTCTCTCGCGAGTGTAGACAGCATCTACTCCTTTGAGCCTTTCAGCCTGCGTCTCTTTGTCGAGGGCGAGGAATACGGTGTCTATTTGCAGTGCTTCTGTTCCGTGTGCCTGGTGGGGCAGTATAAGGCGGGTGTCGTCTATTAAAAGACTTTCGCACAGCAGTGCACGGTTAGCGGCTACATTTTCGGCGCTGTCACCGCAGTAATGGGTAATGTTGAACGAGGAGTATGCGCCCTGCCCCACTCCTCCGCCGCGCATGGTGGAGAAGGCTGTTACATCGGAGTGAAGGTTGTATTCGAGTAGTTGGGGATGCATGTATTTTTGTAATGAAGGAAGCGACAGAGGCCTATATAAATGTCTCTGCCGCTTCTGTGTGAGTGGTGTTTCTTATTTGAGTGTTACCTTAAAGGCTTTGCCGTTGCATTTTACTATATACATTCCCGCCTGGGGTGCAGTAATTGTTCCGTATGCCTCTGCCACTTTTGCTCCGTTGGCGGTGTAGAGCGCCAGATGTGCATTGTCGGCGGCTGTGATTGCAAGGCCTGATACCTGTACTGTTTCGCCATCGGCCTCTATTTCGGTAATATTGGTGGGATGTACCTTGCAGTTGGTATATTCATACACTGTGCGCTCAGTCGATTTTGAGCCGGAATTTGTTGTTTCTTTCGTCTTTTCGGACAAAATGTTGTTTGCGTTGTATTTGTATGTATATACAGTGCTTCCGGTCTCTATTACGTTGGATTCGCTGTCCTCAATTGTTGTTACCTCTTCGCGTTTTTCGTAAAGTCCGTTCGCGGTATTGCCGATGATTGTATTTTTTGTTGTTTCTTTGAAATTTCCGTCGAATCTTATGTGTGTGCTTACATAGATGTTGCCATTTACGTTGAAATCATATTCTTCGCCATACACTCTTATCCAACTGTCTGTTTCGTAGTCCCACTCGTAGTCGATGTAGGTGGTGTATACACGCATATCTTGCGACATGCTTTCGGTCGTTGGCAGATATTCGTCGTCGTAGAGTGTCGTGGGGTCTACGGGTGCAGAGTAGCTGAAGTGTATATTCCAATGCTCTTCTCTGTAGCTTTTGTGGGAGCCTACCCATTTGTTTGCTGCTGTGTCCCAATAGTAAGAGGCGGACATGCTCTTGTTGCCGGCGCGGAGCTCTTCACTCTTGCCGAGATTGACGATATTGTAATTCTCGTCGAAGGTGCGGTCGATGCGTGTTACTGTTCCGTCGGCGGCTGTGGTTTCTATGGAGAGACACTCTTTGTTTTGAAGGTCGAAGGTTTTGCTTTCTCTGTTGTAACTGTATGTGCTTCTTATAAAGTCTTTGGTCTCCTCGATGCGACTGCCGTAGCTTATTGTTCCGTCCTCGTCGTATTCGTAGCTTGTGTACTGATATGTACCGTTGTCGAGGAGGTAGTATTCGTCTGTGCTACTGAGTCTTTCTACGGGTGTTCCGTCGAACGAGCCACGGTAGTAATAGTCGTATTCCGATTTCTTATAACCGTTTGCGGAGTATTCGTATGCTGTCTTTTTGTAAAGTGCATACTTTCCTCCGGTTTGATAGTTGTCTGATATATAGTATATTATACTCAGGGGCATGCCTTCTGCGGTGAAGGTGTATTTTGTATTGAGGGTTTGTACACCGTAGCTGGTGGTTGTCTCGTAATCGGTCAGGGGTGTGAGTTTGTCACCCTCTTTAAGGTAGAATGCAAAAGTGGTTTCAGATTCGTTGTTGTTTACATTTATTGTCTTGCGGGCGATTGTGCGCAGTTCTTTACCTGATGCGTCGTAATAGGTGTAGTATGTGGTCAGTGTATTGGCTGATTCATCGTATGCGCCGTATGTTTCTACCATGTAGCTGCCGTCAGCATTATATGTTACAACTCCTATGTATTCGCCTTTTTCGTCATACTTGGCATAGTAGACATTTTCTGAGGTTTCGTCGTAGGTGGTTGTGGTCTTCAAGATGTTGTTTGAAAGCCATTCGCCTTTTTCGCTGTTTTCCAAGTACCATTCGCCGTCGTAGTAGTTCTCGGCCCTTATCGAGTAGTTTACTTTGAACTGTTCCTGCCAGCCGTATTCGTCGTATATCATTCCGCTGGTTATGCTGCGGCTGACGGGCTGCCATTTTTGTTCGTATTCGCCGTATTGGTAATATGTAAGGGTGGTGTAGCCCTTTGAGGGGGTGTCGGTCTGCTTTTCGTAGTATTCACCGGTGGCGTATGAGATTTCTCCGTTGCTGTAGTATTTTAGCTGTGAACCTGTCTTGTTGCCGAAGTAGTGTGTCTCCTCCTCTTCGAGCATGGCTGTTCCGTTGTCTGTAAGGCTGTAGCTTTTGTATGTTACATAGTCGCTGCCGAATGTTGCTTCTTTCTTGTTGTATTCGCTTTGGCTTTTTAGAAGAACATAATTTTGGGCAGGCTGAAACCATGTGTATTCGCGACTGCTGTAAATGCTGCCATCCGAGTTGTAAGTTACATCCTTTACACAATAACCGTAGCTTGTCCTGCCGTATTCGTCGTCGGTGAGACCGTGGCTGTGGTCGAAATGTTCCTCGCGATAAAGGTAGATGTTACCGGTGCCTTCGGTGTTGCTGTATATTTTGCGCACTGAGAGACGACCGTTGGAGTCTATTACACGCTCCTCCTTGCTCGAAAAGTACCATTCGTTGCTGTAGTAGCTTTTGTATTCTATGAGTCGGCTTGTCCAATAGTTCCATGCACCGACGGTGTATGTGTACCTTTCGCTGTATTCGCTGCCGTTGTCGACGGTAGTTACCAGTTTGCGGTGGCCATATTCGTCGTAGGTGTATGTGCCGGTGCGTGTTGTTATGCCGTCAGATGTGGTAGTGTAGCCTGTGAGCAACAGGGTGTCGTAGGGGGTGTATCCTGCAACGTCGCCATCGATTAGTGTTGTCGGCACTTGCGCGGCTGTCTCTATTGCGACTCTCTTTATTTTCTTTAAATTTCGGTTTGCTTTGGCAGGTGTGCCGTTGCTGAACTCTACTCCGGGCGCTGAGGGGCGGGGTATTGTAAGGTTCGCCTTTTGTTGGGCAATGATTGCTGTGCATACAAGCATCATGATTGCTGAAAGGAAGTAAACTTTTTTCATATATTCAAATTTTCATTAAATACGGTTGGATATTGACCACATGAATGGTTCTGTTATAAATAAATGAGTATAAGTAGAATCTGTTGTCAACTTCGCAAAAGTATATAATTTTCCGAATAATTCCTAAAATTTAAACAGTTTCTTATATATGCAATTTATGCTGATTGGAAACTTAACTTCCAACCAGCATAAATATTGTTTTTACGAATACTGTTCCTTAAATCAACCTATTGTCTGGAATGCTTGTTCAAGGTCGGCGATGATGTCTTCGACATCCTCAATGCCTACGGACAGACGCATCAGGTCGGGTGCTACGCCTGCCTCGATGAGCTGTTCGTCGGTGAGCTGACGGTGTGTGTGGCTCGCAGGGTGAAGAATGCAAGAGCGTGCATCGGCAACGTGTGTCACGATGGCAATCATCTTGAGGCTGTCCATGAAACGGATGGCATCTTCTTTGCTGCCCTTTACGCCGAATGCGAGTACTCCGCATGCGCCGTTGGGCAGATATTTGTTGGCGAGTTCATTGTACTTGCTACTTGCAAGACCGCAGAAGTTCACCCACTCTACTTTAGGGTGTGCCTCTAGATATTCGGCTACCTTCTGTGCATTCTCGCAGTGACGAGGCATGCGCAGGTGCAAGGTCTCAAGACCGAGGTTCAGCAGGAAGGCATTCTCGGGAGCCATCATCGCTCCGAGGTCGCGCATCACCTGTGCCACCATTTTGGTGATATATGCTGCCTTGCCGAAGGCTTTTGTATATACGAGTCCGTGATAAGAGTCGTCGGGTTCAGTGAGACATGTGAACTTATCGTGGTAAGCATCCCAATCGAAGTTTCCGCTATCGATGACTGCTCCACCCACTGCTACTGCGTGACCGTCCATGTATTTTGTTGTAGAGTGTGTAACGATGTCCACTCCCCACTCGATGGGACGGCAGTTTATGGGTGTCGCAAAGGTGTTGTCGATGATTACGGGAACACCATTCTTGTGAGCAATGCGTACGAACTTCTCTATGTCGAGAACGTTCACGCTGGGGTTGGAGATTGTCTCACCAAAGAGAGCCTTTGTGTTGGGGCGGAAAGCCTTTTGTATCTCCTCTTCCGAAGCATCTGCATCGACAAAGGTTACATCGATACCCAACTTTTTCATTGTTACCGAGAAGAGGTTGTATGTACCGCCGTAGATGGTGCTTGCCGACACAAAGTGGTCACCTGCCTGGCAGATGTTGAAGATTGCATAGAAGTTGGCCGCCTGACCCGATGATGTCATGACAGCACCAACACCACCCTCGAGAGCAGCAATCTTAGCACCGACTGCATCGACGGTAGGGTTCTGAAGACGAGAGTAGAAATATCCGCTATCTTCGAGGTCGAAGAGACGAGCCATCTGCTCACTTGTATCGTACTTAAAAGTTGTACTCTGGTAAATGGGCAATACGCGTGACTCACCTTTTTTGGGTGTCCATCCGGCCTGCACACACATTGTGCCTGTATTCATTTTTTTCTGCATAGTTTTACTAATTTTCTAAATATGTTGTGGGAACGTAGTTCCGCATTTATCATGTTGCGAAGATACAAATATTTTTTGTATTTGTCATCTGTTGCTCACTAATTTATATTGGGTACATTACATAGCACAAAAAAGTCTGTGTGTCAAAATTCACATTCTGACACACAGACAACTATCATTACTTTTCCCTTATGCGGGATATTCGTATTTTGGCTTATTCAGCAGCTGCCTCTTCGGCGGGTGCTTCAGTTGCAACGGGAGCAGCAGCCTTCTTGCTTGAACGACGTGTACGTGCCTTCTTAGCAGCGGGCTTAGCCATATTCTCGTTGAAATCAACCAACTCGATAAAACACATCTCGGCTGCGTCACCAAGACGAGTGCCAAGCTTGATTATACGTGTGTAACCACCGGGACGCTCAGCAACCTTAACTGAGATCTCTTTGAAGAGCTCGATGATTGCCTCTTTGTTCTGCAAGTAGCTGAAAACAACACGACGTGAATTGGTTGTGTCTTCTTTAGACTTTGTGATCAAAGGCTCTACAAACTTCTTAAGCTCCTTTGCCTTTGCAAGAGTCGTAGTGATTCTTTTGTGCATAATCAACGAAATTGCCATATTTGACAACATGGCCTTACGGTGAGATGCAGTACGACCCAAATGATTAAAAGATTTCTTATGTCTCATAATTATTCTTTATCTAATTTATATTTTGAAATATCTGTTCCAAACGAAAGATTCAGACTCTCGAGCAAATCATCAAGCTCAGTGAGCGATTTCTTACCGAAGTTACGGAACTTAAGAAGGTCTGTTTTGT
>JAZRFE010000009.1:0-18566 GCA_045661205.1 Bacteroidaceae bacterium
GGAAATTCCTGAACAAAGGAAGTGACGACTGATGCGCTCGTGTGCCGGGCCTTTGGTTCTTTGGGCGCCAAAGAACATATAAATAAATCAACTTATCGGATTGCAACCAAAAAACAAGGGTAAGAATTACCTTGAAAAAAAAGGAAATCTTACCCTCAATCCCTATAATCAATTTAAAAAAGCAATCTTTAAAGCTGTAATTTATCTAAGCCTTACAACATCACCCACTTTAAGTGTAGCATAACTCTCGTACTCGGGATTCATCTTGTAAACCTTTTTCAAGCGAACACCATATTTCTGAGAAATCGAATAGAGACTCTCGCCATTGCCTGTCGTGTGGAAACGGTACTCTTTGCTTGCCTTGCTGCGTTTCTTTTCGAGATAGATAATATCTCCGGCCTTGATATTGTAATCTTTGTAAAGGTCGTTGTATTTTATCAGCTTGCGACGCGAAATACCAAGTTCTTTCGAAAGAGACTTGAAGGTGTCACCGGTGTTTGCCACCACATAGAGGAGTCCGCTTGACATGAATATGGGGCGACTACCGGAAAAATTGCTGTTGGTGCCACCACTGAGTAATGGCGATACATCTTTCCTGGAATATGTGTCATACTCATAGAGTCGGTAGCGTTCGATGAGGTTTATCAGTTTCTGAGGATAAGCGGGATCCTCGGCATATCCGGCCTTTTTCAACCCTCGCGCCCAACCTTTGTAGTCGGTGGTGCTTAGTTCAAAGAGAGCTGCGTAACGAGGTTTCTTGAGGAACTGCGAGTGGTCTTCGTAGGAGTCGCGCGCACTGTCGTAGACGCGAAACTCACACAGGCGACCGTTGTCCATGGTTGTCGTCGTGCGACCTGTCCAATTGTTATGTGCCTTGATGCCGAAGTGGTTGTTGGATTTTTGCGTGAGGGTGCTCTTTCCTGCTCCCGACTCCAGCAATCCTTGCGCAAGGGTGATGCTGGCGGGTATCTTGTGACGGTGCATCTGCTCCACTGCTATCGGATAATATGTCAGGATGTATGCCTCGTAGGAGTTTGAGGCACCTGTAACTGTCGTGTTTGCTTTGGGCGATGCTGTTGTGTGGTGTGTGGTGCTGCATGATGCAAGCGCACATGCCACTATTGCCACCATTGTGATGCTGAAAATGTGTCTCATGTATAAAATTTATTTTCGAAGTACAAATTAAACGAATAAATTGGTTTTATGCAAGCGTTTATTTTATCTTTGAGATAAATCTCGAAGATTGGCTGCACTCGCTGTGAAATATATTGAAGCAAGCTTCATATTTTTCGCTCGTTTATTTTATCTTTGCCTGCACAGAGTCACTATTTTATGAAAGAGATAATTCTAAAGACTACAGTCAAGGTGTGTTCTTACGATGAACTGCCGACAGCCGACCGACAGTTGGCTGATGCAGCGCGCGAAGCTGCAAGAAAGAGTTATGCTCCCTACTCGCGTTTCAACGTCGGCGCAGCCGCACGTCTCGAAGGCGGAGAGGTTGTAACAGGCAGCAATCAAGAAAATGCCGCCTATCCTTCGGGCTTGTGTGCCGAGCGCACGACACTCTTTTGCGCGGGGGCGCAACATCCCGAAAAGAGTGTGGAGGCATTGGCCATCGCCGCACGTACCGAAGCGGGAGAGTTGGAACGCCCTATCTCACCCTGCGGAGCATGCCGCCAGGTGATGCTCGAGACGGAGATGCGCTCGTCGCGTCCCATGCGCATCATTCTCTACGGAGCGCAAGAGTGCCACATAATAGAGGGCGGAACTAGGGATTTGTTGCCACTCTCCTTTGGCTCGGATTTTTTGGAAAATGTTTAAACTTTATACCCTTATGAAAAAGATAATGTTCGTCTGCCATGGCAATATATGTCGTTCGCCAATGGCGGAATTTGTATTCAAGGACATGGTTGCCAAGCGCGGGCTCGATGATAAGTTTTACATTCGTTCATCGGCCACGAGCAGCGAAGAGATAGGAAACGGAGTCTACCCTCCTGCTGCCTTTGAGCTTGGTCGCAACAACATAGCCATAGACAAAAACAAACGCGCTGCACGCATCACTCGCGAGGACTACCTCGACTACGACATGATTATAGTGATGGAACAGTACAACATCAGAAATCTGAGCGCAGTTGCGGGTTTCGACCCCGAAAACAAGATATGGAAACTGCTGGACTTTGAGACGCCAGACGCTGTGGAACAATGTGCCGGTGGTGATATTTCCGACCCTTGGTATCATGGCGATTTCTCTAAGACATACAAGGAGATAGCTCGCGGTTGCGCAGGACTGCTCAAGTATCTTGGCTACTGATATTAGGGGCAAAAGGAGCAAAAAAAGAGCAAACGGCACAAATATTCAAAAAAGCAACGTACCTTTACAAAAGCACACATTATTCATTTAACATATATATTATGAACAGATTCATTAGAAAAGTATCTGCGATGATGTTGTTGGCATTGATTCCCATAGCTATGCATGCGCAGAAGGTGGTAAAAATTGCATCACCCGACAAGAAAATCACAGTAGACCTCACAACCGAAAAGGGGAATTTCGGATGGACAGTAAACCGCGACGGAGCGAAAGTCTTCTCAATGGAAGATGTAAGAATGATTATCAACGGCAAGACCTATGCCGGCAACGCAGCTGTGAAAAATGTAAAACAGAAGAGCGTTAGCGAGACTATCAAGCCCGTAGTTCCTTTGAAATTCTCAACCATCGAGAGCAACTACACCGAAGCAATTATCAGTTTCGGCTCTTACTCTGTGGAGATGCGCGTTATGAACAACGCTGTTGCTTACCGTTTCGTTACAAATATCAAGGGCGAGGTTACCGTTGAGAACGACCTCTTCACCATGATTCCCGCCGACGGATACACAACACACTTCCAGCCCTGCGGCTCTTTCAACACCTCATACGAGAGCCACTACCAGCACAAGTCGGTAGAGGATTGGGTAAGAGACAACAGGCTCGCAACAGTGCCCATGCTTCTTTCGGGCAACAACGACACTCAGCTTCTCATTGGCGAGAGCGACGTTGATGACTACCCCCGCATATTCTTCAAGGGCAACCGCAAAGGTATCTCAACAGCCTTCCCCAAATCGCCCATCAAATGGGAGCCCTGGGGCGACCGCGGATGGACCATCACCGAGGAGGGACACTACATTGCAAAGACACAGGGTAAACGTACATTCCCTTGGCGTTACGTAGTTATCACCGACTCTAAAGGTATCATCGAGCAGACAGTACCCGCACAGTTGGCACGCAAAAGCGTACTCACTGACACCGACTGGATTAAGCCCGGACAGGTAAGTTGGGAATGGTGGAACGGCGCAGTTCCTTACGGTCCCGATGTTGATTTCCGCGCAGGTAACAACTACGACACATATGCTTACTTCATCGACTTTGCAGCGAAATATGGCATCGAGTATATCCTTCTCGATGAGGGTTGGGCCGAGAGCACACGCGACCCCTATAAAGCTAAATCAGACATGCACCTCGACAAACTTATCAAGTATGGTAAGGAGAAGGGAGTAGGCATAGTTATATGGTTGCCTTGGCTGACAGTGGAAAACAACTTCGACCTCTTCAAGAAATATGCCGAGTGGGGCGTTGCCGGAGTTAAGATTGACTTCATGGACCACGCCGACCAGTGGATGGTAAACTTCTACAAAAGAGTAATGATAGAGGCTGCAAAGAACAAGCTCCTCGTGGACATGCACGGCTCGTTCACTCCCATGGGTTTGGAGTATGAGTACCCCAACTTCCTCTCTTATGAGGGCGTGCTTGGTCTTGAGCAGATGGGTGGTTGTCGCCCCGACAACACACTGTTCCTCCCCTTCATCCGTAACGCCGTAGGTGCAGCCGACTTCACCCCCGGAGGTATGAACAACCGTCAGCCCCACAACAACCAGGGTGGTCGCCCCAACTCGGTAGTATCGGGCACACGCGCCTACCAGATGGCACTTTACGTGGTTCTCGAGAGCGGTATTCAGATGTTGGCCGACAACCCCGCAGAGTACTATAAGAACGACGATTGTACAAAATATATCGCATCGGTACCCACAACATGGGACGAGACACGCGCTCTTGCCTCAGAGGTTGGAAAATATGTAATCGTGGCTAAACGTAAAGGCGACAAGTGGTTCATCGGCGGTATCTGCAACGGTGACCAGGATAGACTCAAATTCGATGTTAAGCTCGACTTCCTGGGCGACAAAGAGTACAAGCTCACAGGCTACAAAGACGGTATCAACGCCGACATGCAGGCTATGCACTACAACAAGGTGGAGCAGAAGGTTACAAAGAATAGCACCATCGAGATAAAGATGGTTAAGAACGGTGGATTCGCTGCTGTGATTGAATAACAGAGACTCCCAACAATAGACAAAAATATGGTTGCCTTTTTCGAGGCAACCATATTTTTTATTCTTAGAAATAGAGTTTATATTTCTCTTTGTCGCGGGTGCGACGGCATCAAGAAGGAGAAACCTCACTCCACATACAACCAATTAGTCTGCTTTTCCCGGGAGAAGTAGCCCCAAATATAAAGCGGTCTGACAAAGCCGCCATATTTGATGTAGCCGTACCCATATTCCCCCATATCGAGATAGGTTGCATCAGTGCAATATTTGCTGCAATAATGCGCAAAAGCAGTCATTGTCATCGGGTAGTTTGATTCCAATATAAAGGCCTCTTTCTTGGTTTTACACAATGCCCTGCGTATGTATTTGCGAGAATCCTTAAAGGTCATAGGCTTAGAGTTGTAAACCAACGTCAGCTGCTGAAAGCCGTTATCCGACCTCCATTTAGGACTGATGATAAAATAGTCGTCCACCAAGGAGACCTTTCTTTTTTTATTATCATGATAGCTCTTGCCATTGATTCTATATGCCCCTGTAATTTCGCCATTAACATCGGTAAAAGCTGCGGGGAGGCACATTTTTGCATTTTGAGGCCTTGTCTTTGACCATTTCAATTTACCCTCGGGCAATTCAAATTTAGTCACTCGCCTCTCTACATGGAGATAAGCAAGCCCCAAACACAAACACACAACAGCAGCGGTTATGCCCAAAGTCAATAGAAAGCGCTTCATTACTATTACTTGTTTCTTGTTTTAATTCTACATGCAAAGGCTGTTCAAAGTTTACCACTCGACTTTTGCAAACCATATAAAAAAGCAAAAGCCTCGAAAATCGTTTGATTTTCAAGGCTTTTTCCAGTCGGGGTGACTGGATTCGAACCAGCGACCACACGCCCCCCAGACGCGTACTCTAACCGGGCTGAGCTACACCCCGCTTGGGTTTTGCGTTGCAAAGGTACAACATTTTTTTCATCCTGCAATAGTTTTTGAAGAAAATTTTAAGTTTTTCTACATTTTTCTTCTATTAGCGGCATAATCACCACTTTCTCACCTACAAAATCGCACCTATGCACCACAAGAGCCTGCTTGCGCCAAACGCAAAACATCTTAACATTTTCCCTGCACTTCGCGCATCACTCTCAGCCAATTTCCGCCCCATATAGCGGCGATATCAACCTCTTTATAACCGCGACGCAACAATTCGCGCGTAACGTTTATCAACTGCGAAGCATCACGACAACCTATAATGGTGCCGTCGCCGTCAAAATCGGTACCTATACCCACATGTTCCACCCCTGCGATGGCTATTGCATGCTGAAGATGGCGCATAAAATCGTCGAGTGTCGCCTCGCCATCCTTCACCAAAAAGCCTTTGTACATTGTTATCTGAACAACGCCACCGCGAGCAGCTATCGCAGCTATCTGTTCATCGGTGAGGTTGCGCGGATGGTCGCACAACGCCTTGCACGATGAGTGGGAGCAGACAACGGGCACTGCGCTTGCATCGAGGACATCGTAGAAACTCTTCTCCGATGCGTGGGAGAGATCAATCATCATGCCCACGCGGTTCATTTCGGCTACAACGTCACGACCGAATGCGCTGAGGCCTCCATGTTCACCGGCGCCACGTGCCGAGTCGCATATATCGTTGTCGCCATTGTGACAAAGAGTCATATACACCACGCCAGCATCGCGAAACCTCTTTATATTGGAAAGGTCGCGACCTATTGCATAGCCATTCTCTATTGCCGGCATTATTATCTTTTTACCAGCGCGTTTGAGCGATGCAAGCTCGGCAGGGGTGTCGCAGAGTGCCACATGAGCACTGTTGCTCGCAACCCTTACACTAATGCCGCCAAGCAGACGCCATGCCTTTTCCGTCACACTACGCAACGACTCCTCGTCGCGAGCCTCTTGCTTGAGATATGCCGCCATGGTAACGACATCAAGACCACCCTCGTGCATTTTATGCAGATCGACAAGAGCTTTGTCGCTACGCTCTTCGAGCTTGTAGCCTTCGTCGAAAAGCATGGGAGTGTCGCAATGTGAATCGACAGTCAATATCATTTCGTGAAGTGTACGTGCGCGGCGATATAGGGCTGCCTCGGAGACGAGCCAGTCGAAGAGGGGCATCATGCAACGGTTGTCGTCTTTGAGAATGAAACATTCGGGATGCCACTGCACGCCGACCATCGGGCGACCATCGGTAGTCTCCATAGCTTCGATAACTCCGTCGGTGGCAACAGCTGTCACGCGGAACCCGTCGGGAACAGCCGAAACAGCCTGATGATGAAAACTGTTCACTGCCAATGTATCACCAAAAAAGCTGTGCAGGAGTGTTCCGGGCAGAATATTCACATCGTGTGTGGCAACGCCTCGCTCCTCTTCCTGACTGTGCCCAAGCAATCCATCGCCAAGAGCAGCATAAATATCCTGATGCACCTTTCCACCAAGAGCAGCAGCCATCGTCTGAATGCCGCGACATATTCCTAATATGGGAATCTGCCTATCGACCGCAAGCCTCACAAGCATCAATTCCTGTTCGTCGCGAGGCTCGTTTATATTATGTAAAAGGTTGAAGTCGGGTTCCTCGCCCATGTAGCGGGGGTCAATATCCGCGCCACCCGACAGCAACAGAGCATCTAACGAGTCGAGCATGGAGAGTAGCTGTTCGCGATGGGGATAAGGGGGTATAATCATGGGTACACCACCGGCCTCGAGCACCGAGAGATAATATCCGCGCGCAAGACAGCAGTTTCCGTCGCTGAAATTACCGGAAATGCCGATGAGCGGCTTGCGGCCGCTCATCGGATATTTGCGGTGCAGTTCAGCATATTCATTATCAAGATTGAACTGTTCCGTTACCATTTTTATTTATATTGCTTACAAGGGGAGGTTTCTTTTTATGCTTTGGTCGAGGACTATCATTGTCTCGGTACTCACCACTCCGGGGATTTTTTGTATCTTGCCGTTAAGCAGTTCCATGAGTTGTTCGTTGTCGCGAGCATACATCTTTATCATCACCGAGTAAGGGCCTGTGGTGTAACAACATTCCAACACTTCGGGGATAGACTCTAAATGTTTCACAATTTCGTGATACATTGAGCCTTTCTCAAAGATTATTCCCACATAGGTGCAGGTGCTGAACCCCAGACGTTTCATGTCTACTTCGTAACCCGAGCCTACGATAACACCCATGTCAATCATGTGTTGCACACGCATGTGGATGGCCGCACGCGACACACCACACTGCTCGGCCACGTTGCGGAAAGGCACACGGGCATCTTTTGATATTATGCTCAGTATCTTCAGGTCGAGACTGTCTATCTTGCAATCGACTCCCTTCATAAGAATTTTGTTTATTTTCCCCGACCATCACAAGGAGAGTCGGGGAAATTTCAGTTAATTACTTCTTTGCTTTAGCCTTGATTACACGCATCACCTCGATATCGAAGATAAGTGCGCTGTAAGGAGGAATGCGCTGAGAACCGTTCTTACCGTAGCCAAGCTGCCAGGGAATGTAAACTTTACATTTTGAACCTTCGGGAAGAATCTGCAAAGCCTCAGAGAATCCGGGAACTACACGGTCTACGGGGAAAGCCATCTCTTTGCCACGTGAGCTGTCGAATGTGCGACCGTCGGGGAATGTACCACGATAGATTACACTTACAGTATCGACGCTTGTTGCCAAGGCACCCTTACCCTCAATCTCCATCTTGTACTGAAGACCGCTGGGAAGAGTTACAACACCTTCGCGTGTCTTGTTCTCTGCCATAAACTGCTCGCTGGGCTGCAAGAAGAGAACTTTGTTTGAGTAATCCAACGCCTGCTCGCCTGACATAACTTTATCATCGTTGTAAACACCTGCGATGACACCTGCGAGGAACATAGCTCTGTCGAGTTTGTTCACGCTGTCGCCTTTGTAAACCTCTTCGTTTGAGCTTTCGTAAACATTAGCTGCCTGTGAACCGATTGAAAGACCTGCCACATAAGCATTGGTCTTCGCATCGTCGCTCATGGGGAATGCATCGCACAAACCACGAACAAAATCCTTAATGTAAGCAGAATCAACACCCAACTCGGCATAAACAATATTGCTGAGTGACTGAGATTTTGCAAGACTTACTGCGAAAGACAAAGAGTCCTGAGGAGTCTTAGGCGAAACATTCGCTACATTTTTGCCGCCACCGCAAGATGTGATGCAGAATGCAGCGACAAGAGTCATGATAAATAGAATCTTTTTCATTTTTATTATTTTTAAAGTACTTTTATAAGTTCAACGTCGAAAATAAGTGCGCTGTAAGGAGGAATTGACTCGCCTGCGCCATGTGAGCCATAAGCAAGGTCGTAAGGAATGTAGAGTCTCCATTTTGAGCCCTCTGACATGAGCTGCAACGCCTCTACCCATCCGGCAATCACCTGATTTACACCAAATACTGCGGGCTGACCTCTCTTGATAGAGCTGTCGAATACTGTACCGTCGATGAGTGTACCCTCGTAGTGACACTGTACCTTATCTGTCGCAGCAGGCTTTTTGCCCAAGCCCACGTTGATAACCTCGTACTGAAGGCCGCTGGGAAGAGTGGTTACACCCTCGCGTTTTTTGTTAGCCTCGAGGAAAGCCTCGCCGCTCTCTTTGGTCTTTGCATATGCCTCCTCGGCAAGTTTGTTGAAATACTCGTTCACAACTGACTGTGCCTCGGCGTGTGAAAGCTGAGTCTCGGCACCAGCAAGCACATCTTTCATGCCCTGGACAAAGTCGGCGAACTCCAATGATTTTACACCCATGGAAGCAAGGTTCTGACCTATGCCCATGCCCAATCCATAACTGAATTTATCCATTTTTCTTTAAAATTAACGCGGAACGGCGCAAAAAAACACAGCCTCGAGAGCCATGCTGCTGCAACCGTTCGGAGTTGTCGGTTAAAATATTACAAAACATTTTTCACTACAAAAATACTATTTATAATCCAATTGCCATGCAAAAGCACCGATTTTTTAACATCTGTAAGCAAAAAAGTGACAATTTGTAAAGATTCATCTGCTATAAAACAAAAAAAACGGTACCCCTCGACATTTTAACACACCTTTGCACTGCCCTGGGCAAACTTTAGCAGCACATACATTTGTTACATCAATTAAAAATATCTACCTTTGCAGTAAAGAGTTATTCTATGAACAGAACTGTCATATTTTTTTTGATTCTTGCGCTTATAGTAGTTGCCTACATACTTTTCAACGGCCGCAAAAAGAGCGGTGCACCGGCCGAAGAGGAACATCACGACGTAGAGGGCGGATGCTGCGGCAAACATGTGGTGTGCGAAAAGAACACCGACAAGGAGTTTCTTTACTTCGACGACGAAGAACTCGATGCCTACAAGGGTAAAAGCCCCGAGGAGTATTCGGAGAGTGAAATTGAAGAGTTTCGCAACGTGCTCTACACGATGAAAAGCGACGAGGTGGATTTGTGGGTGCAATGTCTGCAACAGCGTGGCATAGAGTTGCCGTCGGAAATTAAGGAAGAGGTGCTGCTCATTCTGCAATAATCACTGTACTACTGCGAAGATGGAGTTGTTGGAATATATATTTTTCAGAAACGCACTCATCGGCACATTGCTTGCATGTATTTCGTGCGGTATCATCGGCACATACATTGTAACCAGACGCCTGCTCTTCATCAGCGGTGGAATAACACACTCGTCGTTCGGTGGCGTGGGACTTGGAATGTATTTCTCGTTCAGCCCCACAGTAGGCGCCTTCGTTTTCGCGGTGGCATCGGCATTGGGAATACAGTTTTTGGGACAACGCAAGGAGATAAGAGAGGACTCGGCAATAGCCATGCTGTGGGTGTTGGGAATGACAATAGGAGTGATATTCTGTTTCATGACTCCGGGATACTCGGCCGAGCTGACCACCTACCTGTTCGGCAACATCCTCACCATCACCGACACCGACATCATTTCCCTTGCTATAATCAGCTTGGTGCAAATTATATTCACAACAATGATGTATCGCGCAATTATCGCCGTCGCATTCGACAAAGAGTTTGCACGTTCGCGGCAGTTGCCTGCAAACATCATTGAGGCTATGATGATGATATTCATTGCGCTGACCATTGTTGCCTGTCTGCGCATCGTGGGAGTGATACTTGTGATATCCCTGCTGACAATCCCACAAATGACTGCAATGATTTTCACAGGCAACTACAAAAAGATAATAGCCCTGTCGATACTTTTCGGCTACGTGGCAAGCACTGCGGGACTGTTACTGTCATTTGCATTGGACATCCCCGGCGGAGCATCGGTAATTTTATGCTCAATAGCCATGTATGCAGCATGCTCGATGGGAAAAAGCATAACAAAGAGACTGTCGCCACAATAAATAAGGCAGTTACAAGTTTATAATTAATAGAGACACAAACATTGAGACGACACATAACATACATTCTGCTGATAGTGTTATCCTTAAGCCTGTACAACTG
Organism: Bacteroidaceae bacterium; assembly: GCA_045661205.1. GTDB lineage: Bacteria > Bacteroidota > Bacteroidia > Bacteroidales > Bacteroidaceae > HGM04593. Next base: position 10,843 of record JAZRFE010000009.1, read on the forward strand.
TGCAAGCCGCAAGAATAACACCAAACAGGCACGTATGTACCACTCGTTCTCGGCAAAATACAACACTTTCCACAACGGAAAGACAGCCTTCATCACAGGACATCTTGCACAGGTGAACAACCACAAGGACAACTATCTGCAAAATATTCCGCTACTGATAAACAGCGTAAAGGGCTCGCAGAGCCTCGGCTCGTCACATTTCAACATCGCCATAGAAAAGGCACAAAAGGCCATAAAGAACCACTCAATAAAAAAGAAACCCAAGCGCAACCCCGGGCAAAAACTCAGCGAAAAAGAAAAACTTTTCTACAATCAAAAGGAATTCAACCCATTCATGCACAAAGTGTGGATGATGATGGCAAACTCGTATTTCCAGAAAGGAGAGTTCATGGAGGCGGCAGGAACATACATATACATGGAGCGTCTCTACGCCACCAACCCCACAGTACTTGCCGAGACACGCATACGCCTGTCGCTGTGTTACTCGCAGCTCGACTGGCTTTACGAAGCCGAAGAGTTGCTATCACGTGTGAAACGCGACAGTGTGCCCGGCTCGCTGAAGCACATTTGGGCAACGGCAAATGCCAATCTGCTGTACAAGCAAGAGAGATACGAAGAGGCAATCCCCCACATAGAGACAATGCTCAAACGCCCCAAGATAACAAGAGCAGAAAAGGCTCGCGAATACTATCTTTTGGGACAGTTGTACATGAAAACCGGCAACAACCCCAAGGCATTCAAATGCTTTGAAAAGGTGCTGTTGCAAGGCCCGCTGTACGAACTGGAGATAAATGCCCGCATCAAGCAGACAGAGACGATGTCCGACGAGCAGAACAAAAAGATTATACGCACGTTCGAAAAGATGATAAAGCAGCCAAAGAACGGCATTTATCTGGGACAGTTACATTACGCACTCGGCAACATATACATGGCTGCAAAAGACACCGCAAAGGCTTTAGAAGTATATGAGACAGGTATAGCCGACGCCACCACCAAGAACTACGGCACAGGTGTGCTGCATCTGCGTCTGGCAAACTACTATTGGGATGTGAGTAAATTCTCGAAAGCACTGCCCAACTACCAACAAGCATCGACACTGCTCACCGCTGAATACCCCGGCATTGACAGCATAAAACTGCGTGCCAACGTGCTTACCAACCTGGTGAAACACACCGACGCCATAGAGTTGCAGGACAACCTGCTCAACTGGGCTTCGCTCAACGAGGATGAGCTGTTCCCCATTCTCGACGCGATGATTGCCGAGGTGAAGCGTCAGGAGAAGCTGAAGTCGAGAAGCGAAAAGAAAAAGAGTGCTACCGCCAAAGCCGACCCTAACCAGGCACTCAACATCATGGCGAATGTAGGTAACTCAATGTCGAGCGGAGAGATGGACTGGTACTTCTACAACTCGCAACTTGTGAGCCAGGGTTACAGCAGCTTCGTGCAGAAGTGGGGCGAACGTCCCTTGCGTGACTATTGGCGTCTGAGCAAGACCATCATAAAGTCGGCACAGCAGGACAGCATTGCAAACGACAGCACAAAGATTGCAACAGACTCGTTGGCAACAGCACCGGACAGCATAAAGAGTGCTCCGAAAGAGCAGGCGTCGCAAACAGTGGCCGACTCGCTTGCCAACGACCCCACAGCACGCGAGTATTACATGAAACAGATTCCGCGCACACCCGAGCAGGTAGCAGCTTCGCAAAAGATACTCGTGGAGGCTCTCTATCAGGCGGGTATAATATATAAGGAGCATCTCAACGACAAGAAACACACGATAGCTACATTTGAACGCATTGTCAAGGAGTTCCCAAAATACGAGAAACTCGACGAGGTGTACTATTATCTCTATCTGTCGTGCTCGCGATGGAACGAGAAGGAAAAGGCCGACAGCTACCGCGCGGCATTGACAAGCGCGTACCCGAAAAGCAAATATACCGCTATAATCACTGCGCCGGAATTCTTTGAGAACCCCGAGACCAGACGCCACAAGGAGGACTCGATATATGCCCAAGCGTATGAACACTTCAAGAAAGAGGAGTACAAAGAGGTGGTTGCATGCGATGACAAAGCACAAAAGAGCTATCCTAAGGGAGTACACCGCCTACGTTTCATGTTCCTGAGAGCAATGTCGCAGATATACAGCAACGACAACAAGGGCGGACTTGAGACACTGAAGGCACTCGTCGCCACCAAGTCACAGTCGGAGGTGGCGATGCTCGCCAAAGAGTACTCGAATGGATTGCAGGAGGGCCGTCTACTGCACAGCGGTTCAACGACCTCTATTTGGGATAGAAAGACCGACGGTACTGTACGCAACACAGACGAACAGATACCGGAGTTCAGCAAAGAGCGTTCAGAGCCTTACCTGTTCATCCTGGCCTACCCCACCGACTCGCTCGACGAGAAGAGATTGTTGTTCGAGATTGCACGTTACAACTTCACTAAGTACATGGTGCGTAATTTCGGAATGGAGTTTGTGAAATACAAGACAATATCTACATTGCAAATAAACGAGTTCATCAACTTCGACGAGGCTTTTGAGTACCGCCGTCGCCTATTCAAGAACAATGAGACTGCAAAACTGTTGGAAGGTATAAGCACGTTCATCATATCCAAGAGCAACCTCGACCTGCTGGTGAAACATTACAGTTTCAGAGAATATGCAGAGTTCTTTGAGCACAATTTCACCAATATCCCCGAGGTTGAGATAAAAGGATATACCCTTGACGAGCCTGACTTCGAGGAAAAGAAGCAATGAGAGGAAAACTGATATTTATATGGCATACAGATTACTTTGGGCAGACGACGAGATAGAGCTGCTGCACGGGCACATAATATTCCTTAAGTCGAAAGGATACGAGGTTGTCACCGTGACTAATGGTCGCGATGCCATAGAGGCGTGCCGCGCAGAGGATTTCGACCTGATGTTGCTCGACGAGAATATGCCCGGACTGAGTGGGCTGGAGACATTGGTACAGGTGAAGGAGATACGTCCGGCACTGCCCATTGTAATGGTGACGAAGAGCGAGGAGGAGGATATAATGGAAGAGGCCATAGGCTCAAAAATTGCCGACTATCTTATAAAGCCGGTAAACCCCAGCCAGATACTCCTTGCACTGAAGAAGAATATACATAAACGGGAGATTGTGGCCGAGAAAGCCAACAATGCCTACCAACAAAATTGGGGCAAGATAGGCATGCAGATATGCGACTCGCTGACGATAGAAGACTGGATAGAGGTGTACAAAAAGATTGTATTCTGGGAACTGGAACTCGAAAATGCCGACAGCAGCATGCACGAAATGTTGAAGATGCAGAAGAGCGAGGCAAGCAACATGTTTGCAAAATTCATCAAGAAGAACTACCTCGGATGGATGGCCGGCAACAGCGAGCGGCCACTGATGAGTAACGATATTTTCAAAGAGCGAATATTTCCTTTGCTCGACAAGCAGGAGAAGGTGTTCATGATAGTCATCGACAACTTCCGCTACGACCAATGGAAGGTGTTGATGGGAGAAATAGGCAGCCTCTTCTCCATTGAAGAGGAGCTATACACCAGCATTCTGCCCACAGCTACACAGTATGCCCGCAACGCCATATTCTCGGGACTGATGCCCAAGCAGATAAAGGAGATGTTCCCCGCGCTGTGGGTAGACGAAGAGGAGGACGAGGGCAAGAACCTGAACGAGCGAGCACTCATAGAGACACAGATTGCACGCTACCGTCGCAAGGATAGTTTCTCGTACAACAAGGTGCTGACATCGCAGGCTGCCGAAAAATATATCGAGAGCATACGCAGCCTCTCGGGCAACGACCTGAATGTGCTGGTGATAAACTTCATCGATATGCTGTCCCACGCACGCACCGAGTCGATGATGGTGCGTGAGCTTGCATCGAGCGAAGCAGCCTACCGTTCGATAACCCTGTCGTGGTTGCGCCACTCGTCGATAATCAAACTGTTCCGCTACCTTGCCGAGAGCGACTACACGACAATAATCACCACCGACCATGGCAGTGTCAGAGTGAACAACGCCATAAAAGTGGTGGGCGACAAGAACACCAACACCAACCTGAGGTATAAATTAGGAAAGTCGCTGGCCTACAACCCCAAAGAGGTATTTGAAATTAAAGAGCCGGCAAAGGCACTGTTGCCCTCGCCCAACATCAGCACGAGTTATATATTTGCTACGGGCGACGACTTTTTTGCCTACCCCAACAACTACAACCACTATGTGTCATACTACAAAGAGACCTTTCAGCACGGTGGAATTTCGATGGAAGAGATGCTCGTTCCATTCGTGACACTGCGTCCCAAAGGAAGATAGGAATATATGGAAAAACATGTAATTGAAATAAAAGGGCTGCACGACTACGAGGCGGCGGCACAAAAGTTTATCACGTTGATGAACGGAAAGAAGATATTCGCCTTCTATGGCAAGATGGGAGTGGGAAAGACCACATTCGTCAAGAGCCTGTGCCGGGCATTGGGCGTTGAAGACACTGTAAACTCACCCACCTTTGCCATCGTCAACGAATATGCCGACAGCGAGGAGTGCCCCATATACCACTTCGATTTTTACCGCATAAAATCGGTGGCCGAGCTATATAATATGGGTTATGAGGACTATTTTTACAGCGACGCCACATGTTTCATCGAATGGCCACAACTGGCCGAAGAGATTCTCCCCGAGGAGACCGTGAAGGTAACAATAGAAGAGAATGAAGAGGGAATAAGATACATAACAATAGAGTGCTGACGAGAAGATACGTCAGAAAAATCAACCATATAACAAACATACACCATGTACACAATTCAAGCAAACGCCTCGGGAACACGAACATTAGAGGTGACAGAAAAATATCTCGAAACGATAAGAAGATACTCGCTGCTCACACAGATTGCCGACAGCACAGGCAACGTCAGCGAAGAGACACTCGACAAGGTGCGTTTCACACTGCGCTCGCTGGTGGGCTCGGCCGAGGACAAAGAGGATGCTAAAGCTCTGTTGGAGCTATGTTTCCTTTTCTACAACGACAATATGAAACCGTTGGGACTGAGCAACCTCATTGAACTGTACAAAAAATGGGAGGCAACAGCGACCACCGACGATAGCCAACAAGTAGAAGAATAAGAATAGAAGATGTCCGACCACAAACTTACCGACTGGCTGCCCACCACGCGCAAAGAGGCCAAACTGCGCGGATGGGAAGAGCTTGACGTTGTACTTTTCAGCGGTGACGCTTATGTAGACCACCCGTCATTCGGCGCGGCGGTCATAGGCCGCATACTCGAGGCCGAAGGGTTGCGCGTGGCAATAGTGCCACAGCCCAACTGGCAGGACGACCTGCGCGACTTCAAGAAGATGGGACGCCCGCGTCTCTTCTTCGGTATTTCGGCGGGATGTATGGACTCCATGGTGAACAAGTACACCGCCGCCAAACGTTTCCGCTCCGAAGATGCCTACTCGCCCGACGGCAAGCACAGCATGCGCCCCGAATATGCGACGTGCGTATACTCGAACATTCTGAAGGAGCTGTTCCCCGACAGCGCAGTGGTGATAGGCGGAATAGAGGCGTCAATGAGACGTTTCACCCACTACGACTATTGGCAAGACAAACTAAAGAAAAGTATCCTTGCCGAAAGCAAGGCAGATATTCTTGTCTACGGAATGGGCGAACAGCCCATCATAGCCATTGCAACAGCTCTGAAAGAGGAGGCCGAGAGAAGCGGTGCTGAGTATATAACTGCACAACGCGCCCACGAGCTTACCCTCGATATTCCGCAGACAGGCCACCTGGCTCGCAAGAACGAGATTACCCCGGGAGAGAACGACCACACACTCTTCGGCCACGATGAGTGCCTGAAGAGCAAAGAGAAGGAGGCAAAAAACTTCCACATAATAGAACGCGAGTCGAACAAACGCCATGCGCGACGTCTCATTCAACCGGTAGACGGAATGCTGACAGTCATAAACCCGCCGTTCCCTCCCATGACCACCGAACAGCTCGACCACAGTTTCGACCTTCCCTACACGCGTCTGCCCCACCCCAAATATAACGGCAAACGCATCCCCGCCTACGACATGATAAAATTCTCAGTAAATATACACCGAGGATGCTTCGGAGGCTGCGCTTTCTGCACAATATCGGCGCATCAGGGGAAATTCATCGCAAACAGAAGCGAGGAGAGCATCATTCGCGAGGTGGAGAAGATAGCATCGATGCCCGACTTCAAAGGATACCTTTCGGACCTGGGAGGCCCCTCGGCAAACATGTACCGCATGTGTGGCACCGACCAGACGAAGTGCGAGAAGTGTGCGCGCTCGTCATGCATACAACCGAACATTTGCCCCAACCTGAACATCGACCACTCGCCACTGCTTAAACTGTACAAGCGTGTGGATGCCATCAGAGGAATAAAGAAGAGCTTCATCGGCAGCGGCGTACGCTACGACCTGTTGCTCCACAAGACCGGCGACAAGCTGAAAGACGAGGCTACTGTAAAATACACCGAGGAGCTGATAAAGAACCATGTGAGCGGCCGCCTGAAGGTGGCACCCGAGCACACCGACGACAAGGTGCTGAAACTGATGCGTAAACCCTCGTTCACGCAGTTCCGCAAGTTCCGCGAGATTTTCAACAGGATAAACCGCGACAATAAGCTGAACCAGCAGCTCATACCTTATTTTATAAGCAGTCACCCCGGCAGTACCATGGAGTGCATGGCTTCTCTGGCGGCAGAGACCAAAGAGCTGAATTTCCATCTGGAACAGGTGCAGGACTTTACCCCCACGCCTATGACTATGGCTACGGAGATGTATTATACGGGTATCAACCCCGAGACGGGCGAGAAGGTTTTCTGCGCTAAGAATATGCGTGAGAAGGAGGAGCAACGTCTCTTTTTCTTCTGGTACAAGAAGGAGGAGCAGGGAAAGATTAGAGCTATTCTTAAGAAGGCCGGCAGACAGGATATTCTTAAGAAATTGGGATTGTGATTTTTATTTACATCGATGATGTAATGTGTAAATTATAGGGATTGAAGACTGTTTTTCTTCAATCCTTTTTTTGTATTCTACGGTAGTTTTTACCCTTAACCAATTATTGTTAATTTGTAGACAGTTGTTTCTATCTCACCCTTTTGGCGCCCAAAAGGGTGCAAAAGGCACAGCACAGACAAAATCAGTTGTCGCGCCCTTTGCTCGCGAATTTTCGTAAACGAAAATATAGCTCGGTCTGTTGCTCCTTGTCGGTAACTTTCCCTTGATAGTCGCGGGAGAGTCAAGTTTGGCCGCACTCGTTGCGCGTCAGAAAACTTGCCACTCTTTTCCGCGCCTCTCCGCGGCCGTTACCTGTGATTTTGACAGTGCTGTATTATTTTAAAGTAACTATTGCAATAGTAAATGCTAAGCAGTAGTAACTTTAAAAACCCTCCGGCACCGTAAGCAGCAGAGCGAAAGCCCGGATGTTTTTGGAAATAGTGCGAGGACTGTATGAGCGTTGGTTATGCACACGCAGTGTGAATAACCGAGCGAGTTCCACAGCACCCCAAAAACATCCGAAAGGCTTGAGCGGCAAGGAACGCACCGACTGAAGGATATTTCCCAAAGGGAAATTCCTGAACAAAGGAAGTGACGACTGATGCGCTCGTGTGCCGGGCCTTTGGTTCTTTGGGCGCCAAAGAACATATAAATAAATCAACTTATCGGATTGCAACCAAAAAA
>JAZRFE010000010.1:0-3035 GCA_045661205.1 Bacteroidaceae bacterium
AATCTCCTGAGGAGTGTAAAGACGACCGTCGATATCTACGCGAGGCATATTATTCTCGTTCACCACCTTATAAGGAACGCGTGAAGTCTCTGTCTGAACCTGCGCCCAATTCTCACCCATAAATCTCTTGATAGAGAAAATTGTACGCTGGGGGTTGGTGATAGCCTGACGCTTTGCAGGGTCGCCAACTTTGCGCTCGCCGCCGTCAACAAATGCAACCACCGAAGGAGTTGTACGTTTACCCTCGCTGTTAGTGATAACAACAGGTTCGTTACCCTCGAAAACCGATACACAAGAGTTTGTTGTACCTAAGTCAATTCCAATAATTTTTCCCATAATTAAAATCTCCTATTTTTTACTTTTTGTTATTTACATTATTAATTACTTGTTTCGAGCTATACTTTATATAAACTGAAACTGAAAACAAACTTTTTTGTTCGCTACACTGATTATAAAACAAAGAGCGTGCCAAACCCATAAAAACACCATTTCTGCCATAAAAAGTGACTTTTCGGCTGTCAGAGGGTAGGCAAAATGCGACAGAATGTCAGTTTCATGGCAGGCACATGGAAAAAAGCCGTCAAAAAACGGCACAAAAAATATTAAAACCGCATAATTTGCTTTTACGGATAGATTGACTTATATTTGCAGATAATTTGCGTAGACTCTCTTAAAAAAAAGAGGTGCAAACGTATCGCAAAGAAAACAACATCCATAATTGTAAAGAACCACAATGGCAAAAAAAGAAGAAATAGAAAACATGGCCGGCTCGGAGAGACTGAAAGCTCTGCAAGCCGCGATGGACAAAATCGAAAAGAACTTCGGTAAAGGCTCCATCATGAAACTCGGTGACGACAATTTCGAGAGCATCGACGTCGTTCCCACAGGCTCAATAGCACTGAACGCCGCATTGGGCGTTGGTGGTTACCCTCGTGGCCGTATAATTGAGATTTACGGCCCCGAGTCATCGGGTAAGACCACCCTTGCCATCCACGCTATTGCCGAAGCACAAAAGACAGGCGGCATTGCAGCAATCATCGATGCCGAGCATGCCTTTGACCGTTTCTATGCACAGAAACTTGGCGTAGACATTGACAACCTGCTCATTTCGCAGCCCGACTGTGGCGAGCAGGCTCTCGAAATTGCCGAGCAGCTCATTCGCTCGTCGGCAATAGACATCATCGTCATCGACTCTGTTGCAGCCCTCACACCGAAGGCTGAAATCGAAGGCGAGATGGGCGAGAATAAGGTAGGTCTTCAGGCTCGCCTTATGTCACAGGCACTGCGCAAACTGACATCTGCCATAAGCAAGACAAACACCACATGTATCTTCATCAACCAGTTGCGTGAGAAAATCGGTGTAATGTTCGGCAACCCCGAGACAACCACCGGCGGTAATGCACTTAAGTTCTACGCATCGGTACGTCTCGACATCCGTCGCGTGACACAGATTAAGGAGGGCGAAGATGCCATCGGTAATCAGGTGCGCGTAAAAATCGTGAAGAACAAGGTGGCTCCTCCCTTCCGCAAAGCAGAGTTCGACATCATGTTCGGTGAGGGTATCTCACGCATTGGCGAGATTGTAGACCTGGGCGTGGAGTACGGAGTGATAAAGAAAAGTGGTTCGTTCTACAGCTACAACGACACAAAGCTGGCACAGGGTCGCGACCGCACAAAGCAGATTATCGCCGACAACCCCGAACTAGCCGAGGAGCTTGAGGCACTCATCAGCGGAGCTATGAAAAATTCAAATAACCAAGAATAAAAACATGAAAAAGACATTCCTTTTGGCAGCCGCTGCGCTGCTCTCAATGGGCACATTCGCTCAGGAGAAAAAGAGCGAGGGTTTCGAGTTTACAGTAGTAAAAGAGAACCCCATCACAAGTGTTAAAGACCAGCACCGTGCAGGTACATGTTGGTGCTATTCAAGCCTCGGATTCATCGAGTCAGAGCTTATCCGTATGGGTAAAGGCGAGTTCGACCTCAGCGAGATGTTCATCGTTCACAACACATACCTCGACCGTGCCGACAGAGCAGTGCGCACACACGGCGATGTATCATTCTCACAGGGTGGTTCATTCTACGATGTAATGTACGGCATGAAGACATTCGGTCTTGTACCCGAAAGCGAAATGCGCCCCGGTGTAATGTATGGCGACACACTCAGCAACCACGGCGAGCTCTCAGCAGTAAGCGGTGCAATAGTTGATGCTATCGCAGAAGGCAAGAGCAAGAGCCTCCAGACAGATGTAAACGGAATGCCCCTTTGGAAGAAAGCTATCGAGGCCATCCACGACGTATATCTTGGCAAACGCCCCGAGAAGTTCACATACAACGGTAAGGAGTACACTCCCAAGTCATTCTACGAGTCATTGGGCCTCAATGCAGACGACTACATCTCATTGACATCTTACACTCACCACCCCTTCTACACAACCTTCTCACTCGAGATTCAGGACAACTGGCGTTGGGCACACTCATACAACCTTCCTTTGGATGAGTTCATGGAGGTATTCGACTATGCTATCAACGAGGGTTATACCATTGCATGGGGTAGCGACGTAAGCCCTGCATTCAACAACAGCGTAGCATCACTCCCCGACGAGGACAAGGCACAGGAGATGAGCGGTTCGGACATGGCACACTGGTTGAACCTCCCCGCAAGCGAGAAGAAGCTCCACACAAAGCCCCAGCCTCAGAAATGGGTGACACAGGAGGAGCGTCAGAAAGCATACGACAACTGGGAGACAACAGACGACCACGGTATGCAGATCTACGGTATTGCAAAAGACCAGCTCGGCAACGAGTTCTACATGGTTAAGAACACATAGGGCCAGGGCGGTGCATACAAAGGCACCTACTACGCATCAAAAGCATTCGTTCGCTACAAGACAATGAACATCGTAGTTCACAAGAACGCAATTCCTAAAGCAATCCGCAAAAAGCTCGGCATTAAATAATTTAACAAATACACATAAATGCTGTTAAAAAATGGAGGGGATGACGAAAAAAAACGTTATTCCCTCTATTTTTTA
>JAZRFE010000011.1:0-36950 GCA_045661205.1 Bacteroidaceae bacterium
AATTAAATTCTTTAACCAACCTCCCGGGTAGTCCACCACTGAAAGAGTGAAGTCCCGAGCGGTTTAGATACTAAACGTATATTTCGAGACCGAATATTAACGTTTACTGAACTGGAATCTACGACGTGCCTTTGGCTGACCAGGTTTCTTACGCTCAACCTCACGAGCATCGCGAGTAAGGAAGCCCTCAGCGCGCAAAGCCTTCTTGTCCTCGGCGTTGATCTTAACCAAAGCACGAGCGATTGCAAGACGCAATGCCTGTGACTGGCCAGTGAAACCACCACCGTTCAAGTTAACTTTGATGTCATACTTCTCAACAACATTCAAAGTAGCAAGTGGCTGCTTAACCACATACTGGAGAATGCTTGATGGGAAATAATCCTGCAGATCCTTCTTGTTGATAGTAATTTTACCTGTACCCTCTGTAACGAAAATACGGGCAACTGCGCTCTTGCGTCTGCCTAATGCGTTTACCATTTCCATCTGCTATTATTTATAAGAATTAATATCAATTGTTTTGGGAGTCTGTGCCTCGTGCTTGTGCTCGGGGCCTTCGTAAATGTAGAGGTTGTTCAAGATGTGAACGCCAAGACGAGATTTGGGCAACATGCCTTTTACTACGTGCTTGAAGAGACGCTCGTAACCTTTGTAACCTTTTACAACGTCAGCAGGAGTGAAAGCCTTCTGACCACCGGGATAACCAGAGAAACGAAGATATTCGCGTGCTTCCCATTTGTTACCTGTCATCTTTACCTTCTCAGCGTTGATGATGATTACGTTGTCACCACAGTCAGCGTTGGGAGTAAAGTTGGGTTTGTATTTACCTCTAAGGATTTTGGCAACTTTTGCGCCAAGACGACCAAGTACCTGGTCAGTAGCATCAACAACAACCCACTCTTTCTTAGCGGTTGCTTTGTTTGCAGAAACAGTTTTGTAGCTTAAAGTATCCACTTTAAAAATGTTTTTAATTAAGTTAATATTCAATTCTCTTGATGCTTCTCCCTGTGTGTCCGTAACGGAAATAGGACTTTGGGAAACCCTCCTCGCGTGATTATCAATTAATTGGCTAGATTAATTCGGTTAATCACTCGGAGACCTGAAGTATCAACAACAACTCATTTCTCATGAGTCGATAATAATCGGCGTGCAAAAGTACTACTTTTCAATGAAATAGCCAAATGTTCTATGGAAAAATAAAAACATTTTTCAAAAAAACTCCAAAAAGTTTTGCAGGTATAAAAAAATGTTGTACCTTTGCATCGCAATTGAGAAAAATAATTGCCCAGATGGCGGAATCGGTAGACGCGCTGGTCTCAAACACCAGTGGGGCAACCCATCCCGGTTCGATCCCGGGTCTGGGTACTGAATCGGAGAAAGTTTTTCAACTTTCTCCGATTTCTTTTGTTTACGAACATAATCATTATGTTTACGGAAATCTTCTTTTGTTTCACTAGTAAATATAACTTTCATCAATCTAACAACATATTTTTAATCTCTTGAACGTTAATACCTTCACAAATAATTTTACCTTCACGAATATCATTAAGGTATTCCTCATTCTCGTATAGGTATTTGGTTACACCTTGTTCCTTTAACTTCTCTGATATTTCAAAATTAATGTCGTCATTATGGAGAATTTCGTCTATCTCTTCACAAGTATATCCACCACCAAGAGACTCAAATAAATCCTCCTGTTCTTCAGTCATATAGTCATATGAACATTCACTTAATATATCTCTAGTCCAATTTACTTTTCCAATAGTATTAAGAATATGTTGTGTCATTTCTTTACTATGTGTGTGATGGAGAAGTTTACAAATACCTCGTTCTTGTTGTTTTGTCAATTTTTCCATACTAAATAGTTTTATGTTTTAATGATATAAATATAATAAGAATAATTATATGATTTAGTATAATCCTATGGAAAAATAAAAAGTCCTTTAGAATTTTATTCTTTAGGACTTTTACTGTAAAGTGATATATAATTGTTTTAAAATATTTTCAGGTAGAAAAAATAAGTGGTTTTCTTTAGGGTTGTTATAAAAGTGTATTGGTTGGTGATGGGTTGTCTTATGTGTATTTGCGGTGATTGTTGTAAAATAAAAAAAAGAGACATCCGATTGGATGTCTCTTGGTAGCGCCTACGGGAATCGAACCCGTGTTCCATGCGTGAGAGGCATGTGTCCTAGCCGCTAGACGAAAGCGCCATTTTTTGCAAAAACTGTTGAGCGGAAGCTGGGGGATTCGAACCCCCGGTACGGTAACCCGTACGGCAGTTTAGCAAACTGCTGGTTTCAGCCACTCACCCAAACTTCCATTTGGTATAGGTCTCAACCCGGTTTTGCGATGCAAAGGTAGGACTAATTTTCTATTTATGCAAACTTAATGACGATTATTTTTCATAAAATTTGCGTCTGTGCGCTATTTACCTTATCTTCGCATTGTTATTCCTTGTTTATTTAGTAGTAAAATGAAGATTGTTCGTTACGATGCCTCTTTAAAGGGCGAGTGGGATGCTTTTGTGAAAAGCGCAAAGAATGCCACTTTTTTGTTTATGCGTGATTATATGGACTATCATGCGGACAGGTTTGCGGATGCTTCTTTGATGTTTTACGATGAAAATAGGGGGTTACGTGCACTCTTGCCTGCCAATTTTTTTGCTGACGATAGTGTTGTCGCTTCTCATGCGGGGCTTACTTATGGCGGTTTTCTGCTTTCGGCCGATGTCAGGGGTGGTGAACTGCTTGAGCTTTTCGAGGAGGCTATGTGTTGGATGAAGCGCGAGCTTGGGGCTGTGCGTTTTGTTTACAAGCCTGTTCCTTATATATATTCTTCGTTGCCGGCGCAGGAGGATTTGTATGCACTGTTCAGGGTGGGCGCGCGTCTGGCTGGGCGTTCGCTCTCGTCGGCGGTGGATAATAGTTGTGTTGTCGGCTTTAGTGAGTTGCGTCGTCGCATGGTTGCGAAGGCGGCGAAAAACGGTGTGGAGTATTCGCTTAGCGATGATTATGCTTCGTTTTGGAATATTCTTTCCGATGTTCTCATGCAGCGTCATGCTTGCAGGCCTGTTCATTCGCTCGATGAGATAAATTTGCTGCATTCACGTTTCCCGCATAATATAAAGCTCTATGCAGCACATGAGGGTGGTGCGATGGTGGCAGGTTGTGTGGTGTATGAGACTGTGAACGTGGCACATATACAATATATTGCCTCGTCTGACGAGGGACGTGCCGTTGGTGCTCTCGATGGTTTGTTCCACTATCTTATAAACGATGTCTACCGCGACGTCAGGTTTTTCGATTTTGGTATTTCCACCGAAAATGGCGGAACTGTTCTCAACGAGGGGTTGCTTTTCCAAAAAGAGGGGTTCGGCGCGCGTGGCGTGGTGTATGATGTTTACGAAATAGATTTGTAGGCTTCTATTTTCTCGAGTCCCAAAAATCCAAATACATTTTAGCTACACGACAGTGGTTGTGGTGTTTTTTTACAAGCATATAGCTCTCCTCTTGCATGCGGTCTATCTTCTCGGGTGCAAGCACAAGCTGTTCCAGCTTTTTGTATACATCCTCTTCGTCGGGGATGACGTTTACCATAGGACGCAACTCCTTCTCTCCCAATAGTTCGTAGTACTCCTCTTCGGCTCCGCCTACCACTATTTTTCCTTTGGCAAGTGCGAGCAGGGCGTTCATTCCCGGCGAGTAGCCATAGAGCTGGTCCAGCAGCACGTCGCACTCTTCAACCATCTTGGAGTATTGCTCGAACGGCACATTCTCGGCTTTTAGTATTTCGCACCTCTCGGGATAGTTCTCTTTTATCCTGAGCAGTGCGCGCAGCATGATGTCGGTGCCTTTGTATTGGCTACGTGTCTTTTGTATGCCTATGAAAAATTTCACCTTTCCCTCGTTGCGTTTGGCGGGTGGGGTGGTGTCGTCGAGGTTCATGGGCATGGGGATGTATGTGAGCTTGTCGCCGTATTGCCCTTTGTATGCTGTGTGATACTCATACATTCCCGCAATTATTCCGTCGCAGTCGTCGGCGATGGTGTAGTTCAATTGCTCTTTTACGGTTCCGCCGCTCCAGTCGCTTATAAGCTCGCGTGTGCTTTCATTGTCAATCGCCTTGTTGCCGATGTTAAAGTCTGAGTAACGGAACGTCTTTTTGTCGGTTGCTGTTTTCACCCATAGTGCATCCATGCCCATTGCCCCCATGAATACTTTGCCATTGTGTCGGCGCAGGTATTTGTAGAATGGTGCAATGCGTTCGGCTTTTAGTTCCAGGAACATGGGGTTGATGAGCTGCACGATGTCGTATCCGCGCATGCGTGGCAACAGCGATAGAGCGCGGCAAAGATACCTGATGCCGGCAAGGGGCTTTCCCTCTTCGCGCACGAGCGAAATGTCGCGCTTGTAGTTCTTCCAAAAGTCGCCGTTGCTCAGCACGCACACTTCGTGTCCGGCCTTGCGCAGTCCTTCGGCAAGTCCCCAATGTACGTTGCTGTATTCGCCTATGAGTAGTATCTTCATCTTTTTAGAGGTTTGTGTGACGGAAGTATTGCGCGTAGCATCTTTAATCCTGTGCTGTTGCTTGACAATGCGGCAAAAACCCTGTATTTGAATGAGGGGTTTTTCGGCGGCAACGGGTAAAGTCCCAATGGTTGTAGCTTGTCGTGGCAGATGTGTTCAATTTCTTTGGCTTTTCTTCCGTTGTAGAACAGGTTTAGCAGTGTGTCTACGGTGAGCATACACAGCTTGCGGTCGAGGGCTGCGAGTTGCGTGGGGGTGCACTCCGCTTCGCTCTCTGCACGAAAATCGACAACTCTTTTCAGCAGTTTGAAGAGGTCGTTTATTCTCTTCTCTTCGTGCGCAGCATTGTTGCTGCTTGTGATGGAGTTGCTCCGTCGGTAGTAGTTGTATATGATGTATTTGCTCACTATCAGCTTTTTGCCGTAGTGGTATATTTTTATGTTGAAGTCCTCGTCTTCGTGCAGCACCCTCTCGGCAAAATGTATATTGTGGTCGGTAGCTATTGCTTTTTTGAAGATATATGTACAGGGGCTTCCACTCAAATTATTGTGCGATACATAGTCGGCTGCGCAGGTATACACTGTTGTGTCATCGGATATTTTTGGCTGCTGCTGCATCTGCTCGTCGTTGTTGCACATCCTGTAACAGTGTTGCAGTATGTCGGGTTTTTCGCTTTTCAACAATCTTATGCAGTTGGCATAGCTGTCGGGTACCAGCGAGTCGTCGGCGTCGATGAACTGTATGTATTCTCCACTTGCTTCGCCTATGCCTCGGTTGCGTGCTGCTCCAGGGCCTCCGTTGGTTGTCTTTATGAGTCTGATATTTATTGTTGTTGGCTCGTCGTTTATCCATTCGGGGGGTGTGTCCGAGCCGTCATCGACTATCACAATTTCATACTCCTCGCCGGGGATTCTTTGCGCGACGATGCTTGCGATGCATCTTTGCAGCAGTTCGCGTGGCAGGTTGTAGTGGGGGATAACGAAAGAGACGAGCATGGCGGTTCTTAGCACAGTTTTTTGTGCATCAGGGCTATAAGTTTACAGTGGAATTTTGCTCCGAACAGGGCGAAGGGGATGAACTTTATCTTGCGTTTCAACGGAATATCCATGTTGAACAGTGTCTTGATGTCTATCTTCGCTCCCTTTATTTCGTCGAATGCGCTGTTTTTCTCTTTGGAAGTGCCATCAGAGCATCTCATGAGGTCGGTGAGGCTGTCGAGTGTTGTCAGCAGTATCTCGTCTGACTCGGGAATGAGGTTGTACTCTTTTCTTACTTTGTGGTAAAGAATTGCTTTGTTCCTGTACAGGTAGTATTGCGACTTGAACGAGTAGCTGCGTGTGATGCCGTTCTCGTGGGCGTAGTAATAATATATTCCGCCGTCGGAGTAATAGACATTGTCGCAATTCTCGTACAGTGTGGGTGTTACGAGCAGGTCTTCGTATACCTCGCCCTCGGGGTAGCGTGTGAAGAAAAATCTGTCGGCGCGGTATATCTTGTTGCAGGCATAGCTGTGCTCGTAGGCCTTGCGCTTGATGTAATCGATGAAAATCTCTTTGTTGCCCGACACCTTTTCGGCGTTGAACGTGAGGATGTGGCTTTGTGGCGATTCGTAGTGTACGTTTACGGGATATTCGAGAATATCGATGTCCGGGTTGGACTGGAGTATTCTCATGTTGTAGTAGTATGTTCCCGATGCTACTGTGTCGTCGCCATCGACGAAGGTAATGTATTCGCCCTGCGCCACAGCAAGTCCGGCGTTGCGCGCCGACGACAGTCCTCCGTTTTTCTTGTGTACGACCTTTACCTTGTCGCACTCCTGTGCGTAGCGGTCGCATATTGCGCCGCAGTTGTCGGGCGAACCGTCATCTACAAGGATAAGCTCAAAGTCGGTGAATGTTTGCAGCAGTATGCTCTCTATGCAACTTTGGAGATGCCTGCGCACTTTGTATACCGGTACGATGATGCTTAGTTTCATTTTATTTGTCTGTTGATTGGGACTGTTGTTGCAAAGGTAACATTTTTTTTATAATTATTTATTTTTACTTGTATAAATTAGCACTATCTCGTTGTTATGGGTGGGGAACTTGTTTTTTGTGTCTCTTTTTTGCCGCTCATTATGCTGATTTTTTCGGTGAAAAGAAAACTTTTGCGAGTCTCTTTCACTTTATAGCACAAAAAATTGTATCTTCGCATCTTTAAACAGGATACCCCGCAAACACGAAGATGATAAACGAGGAGAAAAACGAAAAAAAGGAATTGAATGGTTATGAGCGCGCCGTAAAATATATTGGTGTATTTGGCGGTACTCAGGGCTTTTCCATTCTGCTGGGTATTGCCAAAACCAAGATTGCAACCAAATTGCTGGGTGCTGCCGGTCTTGGCGTCATAGCGATGTACAACCGTACATTGCAGATGCACAGCGATTTCACCAACCTCAGTTTGTCGTTCAGCGCGGTGCGTCAGATTGCCGAAGCCAACGAAGAGGGCAACCGCGAAAAATTGCAGCATTGGGTAAAGGTGTTGCGCAGTTGGACCTTCCTGACGGCTGTGGCGGGAGTACTGCTTTCGCTTGTGCTCTATCCCTTTATGGGCGAGTGGGTGTTCGAGGGAAATGAGTATTACACTTCGCGTTTCCTGTTACTCTCGCCTGTTGTGGGTTTCATGGCTGTGATAGGTGGTGAACTTGCCGTTCTCAAGGGTGTGCATAGTCTATATAAAGTGGCAAAGTACACGTTGTGGACTGCTGTTGCCGGGCTTGTTGTCTCGGTACCTTTCTACTTGTGCATGGGTATAGCAGGTATATTCCCTTCCATTTTCCTTACCTCTTTTGTGCAGATGGTGGTGTTGCTGTGTTACACCTTGCCGCTTTTCCCCTATCGCATAGCTCCCTTCTCACGTAAAGTGTTGCGCGATGGAGTGGATATGGTGAAATTCGGCATAGGATATATTTTTGCCGCAGTAATGGGCTCTTCCTCTACATGGTTCATCTGCAAGGTGCTGCTCGAACTTGGAAACGACATGGTTGTGGGTTACTATTCTACTGCGCTTACCTTGATATGTCTGTTGCCCGGAATTTTGCATGCATCCATCGACTCCGATTACTATCCGCGTCTATCATCGATAAACAAAGATACAAACGCTATGAACAGGATGGTGAACGAACAGGCCGAGGTGCAGTTGCTCATACAGGCACCTTTGCTCTTGGGTTACTTAGTGGCGTTGCCTCTGCTTGTACCGCTTTTTTACGATGTAGAGCTTATGGTTGCAGTGCCCATGACGCAGCTTGCAATGTTTGGAATGTTCATCAGGACCATGACCTATCCAATGTCCTATATCCCGTTGGCTCGCGGCGATTCAAAGGTCTTTATTTTGCAAGAGGCCATATATGATATTATATACGTGGTGTCAGTGATTGTCGGCTATAAATACTTCGGCCTTTCGGGCGTTGGAGTGGCTGTGGCTGTTGTCTATTTCTTTGAATGGATTGTAGTCTGTGTGATTGCTTTCCTGAAATATCGGTTCGTATTATCGGCGCAGCTTGTCAAATGTTTTCTGTTGCAGTTACCTGTGTTTCTGCTGATGCTTTATGTCACTCAGACTGTTGGCGAAGGAGTGGAGTATTGGGCTTATGGTGCCATCATCACACTGTTGTCGGCGCTGTTGTCTTTGTATCTGTTGTCAAAACGTCTCTCGCTTGTAAAGCATCTGCTGGGGCGTGTGAAGCGTATAATTAAATGATTCTTTCATGAGGCTTATAACTCTTGTTGCAATATGTTTTTGTAGTGTCGCGAGTGTCTTTTCAACTGTTCGCGATGCAGAGTTTGCGCTGCCTTTTGATTTTCCTGTACTTTTCAGCGGTAATTTTGCCGAACTGCGCTCCAACCATTTTCATGGTGGTGTCGATTTCAAGACACAAGGTGTCATTGGCAAGCCTGTGCATGCGGTTGCCGATGGTTATGTGTCGCGTGTTACTGTTGCCCCCGGAGGCTATGGAAATGCTATGTATGTAACCCATTTCAACGGATATACAACCGTCTACGGCCATCTCGAAAAATTTATGCCTGCCATTGAACGGATGGTGCGAGAACGACAGTACAAAGACGAAACTTTTGCGGTGGATATCTCTTTCGGCAAAGACGAATTTCCCGTCAGATGCGGCGATGTCATTTCGCTCAGCGGAAACACCGGTTATTCCTTCGGCCCCCACCTGCATTTCGAGGTGCGCACGAGTGACGGCAACGAACTTGTGAACCCTCTTTTTTTCTACAAAGAGCATGTTCGCGACACGAAAGCTCCGCAAGCCTATGCTGTTGCTCTCTATCCGCGACCCGGAAAGGGTGTTGTCGATGGCGGCGAGAAACGCTGCATGCGCAAGCTCGGTGGCAAAGAGTTGAGCGACACACTGCGTGCTTGGGGCGATGTGGGCTTCGGTATCAAGGCATACGATTATATGGATAACACCTCAAACAACTATGGCGTCTATCGCATGGAGTTGCTTGTGGATAACTCTCTTATCTTCTCTTCGACAATGGATAGGGTGGCATTCACCGAGAACCGTTTGATAAATGCTTGGGTCGATTACGAGGCGCATTATATGCGTGGAGAATGGTTCATGCGCTCCCATCTGCTCGACAATAACCCCTTGCGTCTGCTCTCGGCCGACGGCAATCGCGGCTGGTTGTGTGTCGATGAAGAACGCCTTTACCGAGTGGAGTATATCCTCTCCGACCTTCATGGCAACGTCAGCCGTTACAAGTTCTATGTCAAGGGTGAACGTTGCGATGTAAAAGCTGTAAATTCGGGCTCGCAGCAATATTTCCGTTGGGACACCGACAACGAACTACGCGACCTGGGAATGCGCCTTAGAATACCGCGTGGCGAACTCTTTGAAGATGCCGCATTGCGTGTGGAGCGCACCGAGCAGCCCGACGCTCCGTCGGACAGATACAATTTCAACGGCGTGACGCACCCTTTGTGGCGCGGTTGCAAACTTGCCATACGTCTGAAAAATCCACCCGTCGAGGGAGTAGAGAAATATTATATAAGAAGTGTGCGCGGTAGCGGGGGCTATGGCATCGGCGGCGTGTACGAGAATGGTTGGATGAGTGCAAATATCTCTTCGCTTGGCTGTTACGAGGTGGCGATAGACACACTGCCGCCCGTAGTGCGTCCTGTGAAAGAGAAACAGTGGGGGCGCAGTGCCACACTTTCTTTCTACATGAGCGATAGCGAGACAGGAGTGAAAAGCTACAAAGGATATATCGACGGCAAGTTCCGTCTCTTCAAGTTCAGCTCCAAGAATGTGCGACTCACATGCGACCTCAAGGCCGAGGGCGTTTCGCGAGGCACACACAGCCTACGTCTTGTAGTTACCGACAGAGCCGGCAACGAGACTATCATCGAAAAAATATTTAAATATTAATTATATACGACTATGAAAAAAATCTTTTTGACAATGTTTGCCCTCGTGCTGCTGACATCTGCTGCCGAGGCATGCACAAACTTCCTGGTGGGCAAAAAGGCTTCGGCTGACGGCTCGGTGTTTATAACTTACAGTTGCGACAGCTACGGAATGAACGGATTTCTTTACCACTTCCCTGCCGCTGTACACCCCGAGGGTGCTATGCGCGACCTCTACGATTGGGAAGAGCAACGCTACTTGGGTTCTATCCCCGAGGCACGTCAGACATACAATGTCATCGGTAACATCAACGAGTTTCAGGTGGCTATTGCCGAGACCACTTTCGGTGGTCGCGAAGAGCTTGTGGATACCACAGGACTCATGGACTATGGTAGCTTGATGCACGTGGCACTTCAGCGTTCAAAGACAGCGCGTGAGGCTATCGAGGTTATAACTTCGCTCTGCAACGAGTATGGCTATTGCAGTTCGGGCGAGAGCTTCTCTATCGCCGACCCCGACGAGGCATGGATTCTCGAAATTGTAGGTAAGGGCGGAATTGAAAAGGGTGCTGTGTGGGTAGCAGTGCGCATTCCCGATGATTGCATCTCGGCTCACGCCAACCAGTCGCGCATACACAAATTCAACATGAAGGACAAAGAGAATGTGATGTATGCAAAGGATGTTGTCTCTTTTGCTCGCAAACAGGGCTACTTCTCGGGCAAAGACGAGGATTTTAACTTTGCAGCGGCATACTGTCCCTTCGACTTTGGTGGCTTGCGCTACTGCGATGCTCGTGTGTGGAGCTTCTTCAATATGTTCGGTGAGGAGGATATGAACAAATATCTCGACTGGGCAAAGGGTGACCCCACAGCAACAGCAATTCCTCTCTACATGAAACCCAAAAAGCCCCTCTCGTTGCAGGATGTTCAGAACGGTATGCGCGACCACTACGAAGGCACTCCTTTTGATCTTTCGGGTGAGCTTGGCGGTGGAATGTTCGACATGCCCTATCGTCTCTCGCCTCTCAGCTTCGAGGTCGATGGCGTGAAGTATTTCAACGAGCGTCCCATCTCCACATTCCAGTCGGCATTTGTCTTTGTCGCTCAGATGCGTCGCTCATTGCCCGACGCTGTTGGTGGTGTGCTGTGGTTCGGTTGCGACGATGCCGACATGATGATTTACACTCCCGTATACTGCTGCACCGACCGCGTACCCGACTGCTATGCTCAGGAGTATGCCGACCCCGTTACTTTCTCATGGAAATCATCATATTGGGTGTTCAACTGGGTAGCAAACATGGTCTATCCCAAATACTCTATGGTAATCGACGACCTGCGCCGTGTGCAGCGTGGTTTCGAGAACCGCACCATCGAGGAGTGTAAGGCTCTTGAGGCCGAGGTTGCGAAAAACTATAAAAGCTCGCCTGCATATTCTAAAAAGGTGCTTACCGACTATACATGTCGCGTAGCCGAGGATGCCCTTGCCGAGTGGAAAAAGTTTGCCGAGTATATGATCGTGAAATACAACGACTTCACCATCAAGCCCGAGAAGAATGGCAAGTTCGAGCGCACTCCTTCGGGCGTAGGAGCCACAGTGAAACGCCCCGGATACCCCAAGGCATATTTGAAGGAATATGTTAAACAGACAGGCGATAAATATGTTATTCCTGCTAACAAGTAAAAAAATATTTTGTACATTTGTGCAGAAATTCAAATTATAAAAAATATCATGGATAACGAATTGATTAAAATGGTGACAGAAAAGGCCAACGAGTGGCTTTCACCTGCATACGATGAAGAGACACGCAAAGAGGTTCAGGCTATGCTTGATAGCGATGATAAGACTGCTCTTGTCGATGCTTTCTACAAAGAATTGGAATTTGGAACAGGTGGCTTGCGCGGTATCATGGGTGCCGGTAGCAACCGTATGAACATATATACTGTTGGTAAGGCAACACAGGGCTTGGCAAACTACCTTAACGAGTGTTTCAAGGAGCTTGAGCAGATTTCAGTTGTTGTGGGTCACGACTGCCGTAACAACAGCCGTCTGTTTGCAGAGATTTCTGCCAACATCTTCTCGGCTAACGGCATCAAGGTATATCTTTTCGAGGATCTTCGTCCCACACCCGAAATTTCTTTTGCAATACGTCACCTTGGTTGCCAGAGCGGTGTGAATATCACAGCCAGCCACAACCCCAAGGAGTACAACGGTTACAAAGCCTACTGGGATGATGGCGCACAGATGCTTGCACCCCACGATGTAAATACTATCAAACACGTAGAGAGCGTAAAGGTCGAGGATATTAAGTTCCAGGGTAACCCCGAACTTATCGAGGTTATTGGCGAGGATGTAGATAATGTATTCCTCGATGAGGTTAAGACTCTTATCATCGATCCCGAGGTTATCGCACGCCACAAGGATCTTAAGATTGTGTACACTCCCATCCACGGTTGTGGTCGCGTACTTATTCCCTCGTCGTTGCGTCGTTGGGGCTTCGAGGATATCCACTGCGTAGAGGAGCAGATGGTTAAGGATGGTAATTTCCCCACAGTAATCTCTCCCAACCCCGAGAACCCCGAGGCTATGACTATGGCTATAAACCTTGCAAAGGAGATTGATGCCGACCTTGTGATGGCTTCCGACCCCGATGCCGACCGTTTGGCTATCTCTTGCAAGAACAGCAATGGCGAGTGGATGATTATCAACGGTAACCAGACCTGTATGATGTTCCTCTACTACATCATTACACAGTACACTAAGCTCGGCAAGATGACAGGCAAAGAGTTTGTTGTGAAGACAATCGTTACAACAGAGGTTATTAAGAATATCGCCGAGAAGAACAACCTCAAGATGTACGACTGCTACACCGGTTTCAAATGGATTGCTAAGGTTATTCGCGACAACGAGGGTATAGCAAAATATATCGGTGGTGGTGAAGAGAGCTTCGGCTTCCTTGCCGAGGACTTCTGCCGCGACAAGGATGCAGTTTCGGCTTGTAGCCTCATTGCCGAGGTTGCTGCTTGGGCAAAGGACAACGGTAAGACTCTCTATGAGCTTCTGCTCGACATTTATGTAGAGTATGGCTTCTCTAAGGAGATTACAGTGAATGTTGTTAAGCCCGGAAAGAGCGGTGCCGACGAAATCCGTCAGATGATGGAGAACTTCCGTGCTAATCCTCTTAAGGAGATGGCAGGCGAGAAGGTTGCTTGCTACAAAGACTTCAAGGCTATGAAGCAGACCGATATTAACGGTAACGTTACTGATATTGACATGCCCGAGCCCTCTAACGTACTCCAGTACTTCACCGAGAGCGGTCACAAAGTGTCGGTACGTCCTTCGGGAACCGAGCCTAAGATTAAGTTCTATATGGAGGCTAAGGCTACAATGAACAGCCGCGAGGATGTCATTGCTGCAACAGCTGCTGCCGATGCTGTAATTGAGCAGATGAAGCAGGCTATGGGTATCTGATAAATAGTTTCATAATATAAAAGCAGAAAGTCGGGAGTACGCCCGACTTTCTGCTTTTATGGTGGGGGTACAAAAAAATCGGCAAGGCTTGTGCCCTGCCGATTTTTTTCAGTGTGTAGAAATTATTTCATTTCCGTTTCCTCTTTCATGTCCAGCTCCTTGCCGTCCGAGTCGTAGAAACGATATTCGAGGAACGCAAGGCTCTGGTCGGGGATTATTCTCAGGCCGAAGCCGTATTTCAATTGCCATTTTCTATATGTAGAGATTACTCCCTTATCTTTGATGTAAGCAGCTACATACGGATGTATGTGCAGTTTGAATTTCTTTATCCCGATGGTGTTTACCAATGTGTCAATTTTACTCTCAAGAGTTTCGGTGAAGAGTATTGACGAACGCACCTTGCCTTTTCCGAAACATGTGGGGCACACCTCTTCTACCGGCATGTCTATTGCAGGACGCACTCGCTGGCGGGTTATCTGCATCAGTCCGAACTTGCTCAAAGGCAGGATGTTGTGCTTTGCGCGGTCGCTTTCCATGTTTTGCACCATGCGCTCGTAGAGAATCTGACGGTTCTCCGACTTATCCATGTCTATGAAGTCTACGACAATGATACCACCCATGTCGCGCAGTCGCAACTGACGTGCAAGCTCGTTGGCTGCTCCCAAGTTCACCTCAAGGGCATTCTCCTCTTGTGTGCTTGCGTTGTTGCGCGAACGGTTGCCGCTGTTCACATCCACCACGTGCAGCGCTTCGGTGTGTTCTATTACAAGGTATGCTCCGCCTTTGTACGAAACAATCTTTCCAAACGACGATTTTATCTGTTTTGTTATGCCGAAATTGTCGAATATCGGCAGTTCGCCTTTGTATAGCTTTACAATGTTCTTGTATTCGGGTGCAATGAGTGATACGTAATCGAGAATTTCGTTGTACGTGTTTACGTCGTTTACGTATATGTTCTCATAAGAGGGGTTGAAGAGGTCGCGCAACAGTGCAGTTGTGCGGTTCGACTCTTCGTGAACAAGGGTAGGGGGCTTGGTTGCTCTCTGTGTCTTGCCGACCATCGTCTCCCATGCTGCTACGAGTGTGCGCAGTTCGCTGTCTAGCTCTGCCACGCGTTTGCCTTCGGCTACCGTGCGTACGATTATTCCGAAGTTCTTGGGCTTTATGCTCTGCAACAGCTGTTTCAAGCGTGTGCGCTCCTCGGGGGATTTTATTTTTGATGATACGGATACTTTGTCCTCGAAGGGTATAAGTATCAAGAAACGGCCTGCAAATGAGAGCTCGCCTGTCAGACGTGGCCCTTTTGTGTTGATGGGCTCTTTGGTTATTTGTACAAGTATCTCCTGCCCTGTTTCCAATGCATCCGAAATGTTACCTTCTTTTCCTTTCTCGGGCATTATCGACGCCTTTGAGATGGGGAAATTCTTTTTTCTGTCGCTGGTGATTTGTTTCAGATACTTCTTTACAGAGTAAAATTGTGAACCTAAATCGAGATAGTGAAGAAATGCTTCTTTGCCCGAACCTACATCTACGAAACAGGCATTCAGCCCGGGCATTATCTTCTTGACACGCCCCAGGTATATGTTGCCTACCGTAAACGATACGTTCTGCTCCTCTTTGTGGAACTCCATCAGCAACTTGTCTTCTGTGATGGCGATGGATACCTCCTGAGGCTGAACGTTGATAAAAAGTTCGCTTGTCACTATTTTGTTTGTTTTTTAGGTTATTTACAGTCATCTTTCTGTCAAGGCGTGACTTTCTCCTTTTTGGGGTTGGGGTTTACTTTTAAAACAAAGAACAAACTTGAAAAGTCTATTAATATAATTTTCTCTTGCAAGTTTGTTCTCTATTTTTTTGTTTAGGGGTAATAGGCTAATTACTTTTTGCTCTTGTGCCTATTCTTTCTCAATCTTTTTTTACGCTTGTGCGTAGACATCTTATGTCTTTTTTTCTTTTTACCGCTGGGCATAGTTAATAAATTGTTTTATGAATACTTATGTTACTTATTTTTTACTTCCTGAATGAATGTCTTTGCGGGTTTGAAGGCGGGTATGTTGTGAGCAGGAATGATGAGTGTTGTCTCCTTGTGTATATCACGCGCTGTTTTCTCTGCTCTCTCCTTAATGATGAAGCTACCGAATCCGCGAAGGTATACGGGCTCCTGATTAACCAAAGACTCCTTAACAACCTCCATGAATGTCTCAACAGTAGAAAGTACAACCGCTTTCTCGATACCGGTCTTCTTTGCTATTTCATTTACAACCTCTGCTTTTGTCATTGTTTTATCTATATTTTAAGTTCTACTAAAAAAAATCTCTTCGATTTCGGATTGCAAATATATAGCTTTTTTTGTTCAAGCAGAAATTTAGAAATGATTTTTTACTAAAAAGCCTTTATATTTTACAAAAATCTTCTCTTTTGCCCTATTTGTCGGACTTTATTGCTGCTTTTGCGAGGTGTGAAGGGCGTTTCGATGTGTTTTTGTAGCTGTGTATGGTGGCTTGTGAGTGTGGCTGTTTTATTGAAAATTTCCTTTACATTATATATAATTGCCTTTTGGGAGTGCCGTTTCCTTGAAAAGTGATAAGATATTCTGCACTCGCTGTAAAATAATCAAGCAAGCTTGATATTATTTTGCTCGTTTGTGCTTATCTTTAGATAAGATACTTTCACTCGCGGTGAAAAATATTCAAGTAAACTTGATATTTCTCGCTCGCTTATTCGTATCTTTGTAACAAAATTATAAAATATCATTCGGACAATGTCTGTAAATAAAGTAATCCTTATTGGAAACGTGGGCAAAGACCCTGAGGTTCGTCATCTTGACAGAAATATGGCAGTTGCAAATATTGCTCTTGCAACCACTGAGCGCGGTTATACACTTCAGAATGGAACACAGGTTCCCGAACGCACCGAGTGGCACAACGTGGTGCTGTGGGGTGGCCTTGCCGAGGTTGCCGAAAAATATGTGCGCAAAGGCGATAAGTTGTACATCGAAGGTAAAATAAGAACAACTACCTACGAGGATCAGACAGGTATACGCCGCTACCGCACAGAGATTCTTGCCGAGAACATGGAGATGCTCTCTTATCGTGCTGCGGGTAATGCGCAGGGCGGAGGCGAGAAATAGTTTAACTAATTTTACTTGCGGATGGATATACTTGCTGCCATGCAGCCTATTTTTGCCTCGATACTTGAGGTTTCGGTGAGCAGTCCCACGCCAGGCGCGGTGGTTGCTCTCATTCTTGCGTGTATATTGTTGATGGTGTCGGCGTTTGTCTCGGGTTCCGAGATTGCGCTTTTCTCGCTCTCTTCATCGGATATGAACGAGATGGACGAGGATAAGAACGTGGCGGACAGGAAGATTATGACCATGCTCTCCCAGCCCGACCGCTTGCTTGCAACAATTTTGATAACCAACGACTTTGTCAATGTGGCGATAGTCATGCTGTTGAACTTCTTTTTCCTTAAGGTGTTCGACTTTTCGGCGGCTCCCGAGTGGGTGGAGTTCCTGTTGCTCACTGTTGTGCTGTCGTTCCTGCTGTTGCTCTTCGGCGAGGTGATGCCCAAAATCTACTCAAAAAACAATGTGCGCAGTTTTGCGCGTTTCGTTTCGCACGGTCTCTTTTTCCTTTATAAGGTGTTGGCTCCCTTCTCGAAACTACTGGTGCGCTGTACCGCTTTTACCGACCGTCTGGTTTCTAAGAAGAACTATTCTCTTTCGGTTGACGAACTTGAGCAGGCTCTTGAACTTACCGATAAAAAAGAGATTGGCGAGCAGCAGAAGATGTTGCAGAGTATCATACGTTTCGGCGACGAGACGGTAAAGGATATTATGACTTCGCGCATGGATATGGTGATGCTCGATATTCACGCTCCTTACGACGAGGTGTTGCGCTGTGCAGCCGAGAATGCCTATTCTCGAATACCTGTCTACTCGCGCAAGCAGGATGACATTCGCGGTGTGCTGTATATAAAAGATCTTTTGCCCTACCTCAATCGTGGCGAGTCGTTCAAATGGCAGACCCTTATCCGTCAGCCCTATTTTGTTCCTCAGACAAAGAAAATCGACGACCTTCTATGCGATTTTCAGGCGGTGCGTGTGCACATGGCGATTGTGGTCGATGAGTTTGGTGGTGTCTCGGGTCTTGTTACTCTCGAAGATATTGTCGAGGAGATTGTGGGCGAGATTAACGATGAGTTCGACGAGACTGAACTGCCTTACGAGTGTCTCGACGATAATACCTATCTTTTCGATGGTAAGGTGTTGCTCTCCGACTTTTACAAGATTCTTAAACTCGACGCCGATGACTTTGAAGATGTCGCGGGTGAGGCTGATACTCTCGCGGGATTGTTGCTCGAAATTAAGGGCGAGTTCCCGCAGTTGCACGAGACTTTGCATTGTAATGGCATTGCCTTTGAGGTGATGCAGCGCAACCAGCACCGCATCGTCAAGATAAAGGTCGTAGCTCCCGCTGCCGTGAGCAAGAGTGCAGGGGAGAAGTAATACCTTTGCTGTATGCAAATATGCCACCATCATAAGTCTGCCTCTTTGGAATGGGCTGTCTGCCGTTTCGACGAAACCTTCGCCGAACTTTCTGCACTGTGTGCCGATGAAGCGTTGGTGGCTTATGCGGTCGAGAATTTCGGTAGCGAGAAACGTCGTTGCGAGTGGCTTGCGGCGCGTATTCTTGTGAGGCGTCTCGTTGGTTATCCTGTCAATGTTTGCTACACCGCAGATGGAAGACCCATGCTTGCCGACGGTTCGCGCTTTATCAGTATTTCTCATACTGCAAATTACGTGGCTGTGGCTCTGCACAGCGAATATAATGTGGGGGTGGATATTGAGGCTGTCGGTACAAAAGTGCAACGTTTGTACAAGCGTTTTCTAAGCGTCGCCGAGGTTGGTGCTCTCGACCGCAGCAACGAGACGGTTGCAATGTTGCTCCATTGGTCGGCAAAGGAGAGTTTCTACAAGGTTGTTGGCAACCAAGGCGGCAGTTATGCCGAAAATTTCTCCGTTTCTTCGTTTACAGTGGCAACTTCGGGTAGTTTCAACATCTCTTATGTCGTCGCAGATAAATTGATAAAAAGAGTTATTGTAAATTATATTGTCGAGAATGAGTTTGTCTTTACACTTTGTGTAGATAAAGAGGAGTAAAACAATATTTGTTCTCTGCTGTTTTTATAAAAAAAAGAACCATGCTACAACTTTGCGTGCGCAGCCTCGTTACGGCTGTAATTGGAATTTTATTGTTGTCGCTGCGCGAGCAGGCGATGCCTTTCATTGTAATGTGTCTGGGAGTGCTTTTCATGCTGCCGGGAATTTTCACTCTTGCACTCTATCTTGTTCCTGCTCTGCGCAGGTTCGGCTCAAACGGGGCGTTCTTCTCGTCGTCGGCAGTAGTTGTTCCCATCATGGCAGCGGGTAGTCTGTTGCTGGGCTTGTGGATGTTTTTGCAACCTGCGTTCTTTGTTGCTATCATCATGTGGGTGCTTGGTGGAACAATGATAGTGATAGGTGGTGCTCAGCTTGTGAGTCTCTTAATGGCAAAGCGACGCGCGAAGGTGGCGGTTGCCCTCTTTATTCTCCCTGCGCTCATTTTTATCTTGGGTTTGATAGTGCTTCTCAACCCCTTTGAGGCAGCTTCCATTCCTTTTATAATTCTTGGAGTTGGTGCAATAATCGCTGCTTTCTCTGACATTATAAACTCTCTTTTCCTTAAGTTTATAAAGAAAAAGAGCGAGCCTGCCGACGTTGTAGTGGAGAATGTCGAGGTTGTAGACGAGAATTAACCCTTGTTGTACGGATATAAAAAATAGCTTCTTGAATTCAAGAAGCTATTTTTTTATATATTCCGATTGTCTTTATCAGAAACTCTGCTCGATGTTCCAGACAAAGGCACGCAAACCCAAAAGTTGCGAATCTTCGTCGAGTGCTTTAAGCTCTTTCAGAATTGCATCAACTCGTTTGTCGTCTACCATAGTAAGTATGCCCGAGCACATTGAAGGCCAAGCGTGTGAGCCGTAGTGGGGCTCTCCGGTCTTGCTACCGCGACCCTGCATCTGTTCAAAGAATGAGAAACCGCGACAGTTGTTGTGATCCAATACAGAGATTACCGCGTCTTTGTGTGCTTGGTCAAATGCTATAAATATACCTTTCATATCTATATATTTTCTTTTGTTCTGTTATTATTCCATCCTATGCCATGTGATTGGCATTGGATGGAATTTGTTTGTTAGTGCTTGTGTTTCAACATCTCAACGTCTTTGTTCTCTTTCCAATAAGCGTTGAGTTCGCGCTGGTCGCGTATGATTTTACGTCTGCGTATGATACCATTACCACCGAAGATACAGTACATCACAGGTACGTATATTAGTGTCATGATGGTAGAGACTGTAAGACCACCGATAACCGACACACCCAAAGGACGCCACATCTCGGCACCTACACCCTGGCTGACAGCCATAGGTACCATACCAAGAATGGTGGTAAGTGTTGTCATGAGCACAGGGCGCAGACGGCTCTTGCCGGCACGGATAGATGACTGGATAAGTCCGAGGCCACGTTCACGCAACAACATTGTGTAGTCTATGAGCACGATACCGTTCTTCACCACAATACCGATAAGCATCACAGCTCCGAGGATTGACATTACGTTCATTGTGGTTCCTGTAAGTGCAAGTGCGATGAGGATACCACTCACTCCGAAGGGTACGCTGAATATGATGATTGCAGGGTAGGTGAGCGATTCAAACTGCGCTGCCATCACAATGAATACAAGGATAAAAATGAGGATTGCAAGTGTTCCGAGGTCTTTGTTAGACTCCATTTGGTCCTCATATGAACCGGCAATCTGCACGCTGACACCGGCAGGAATGTCAAGTGTTTCTATGATGCTGTTACCATATTCAACACCTTCGCTCAGTGCGATACCTGCTTTCAGAACTGCGTCTACTGTGATAATACGCTCGCGGTCTTTACGCTCGATAGTGGGAGGAGTTTCGCGAATAACAACCTTGCCCAGGTCTTTCACACGTACACCCTTACCACTACTTGTGTAAAGAACTATATTCTCAATGTCTTCGATAGATGTACGGCTCTCGGGCTCGTAACGTACTTTCACCTCGTACTCGTCACCATCCTCGCGGAAGTATGTTGCAAGCGAACCATTGTAACGGTTGCGCAAATATGTAGCAGCAGTGCTCAGGTTCAATCCGTGCATAGCGAGTTTCTCGCGGTCGAATTCCACTTGATACTCGGGCTGATAGTCGCTTCGGCTGATGTTTACCTGTGTAATATTCTCCCATGCACGCAGTTTGTTTGCAAGTTCTTTAGAGAGTTTGTCGGTTGCATCCATGTCGTAGCCGTAAATCTCGAACGAAGCCATGCTCTGACCACCCATGCCGCTGGAACCACCTCCCATGCTTACAATATATTTCTTAATCTCGGGAATCTGTTTCAGGTCCATACGCATTTCGTCGCAGATAGCATCGAGCTTTCTCTCGCGCTGATCCGAGGGAACGAGTGACATGTTGAAGCTGATGATATGTGCACCGTTGTCCTGGATAGATGCGAATGCGTTGTCCGAGTCGGCCTGACCTACGCGGAAGTTACATGCGTTGAAGTCGTCGCCGTAGCGCTCCATCCATTTATTGGAGAGGTTCATTGCCATCTCGCGTGAAATCTCTACGCGTGTACCGATGGGCATCTCTATTGTCACACCGATACGACCGTTGTCATTTGCGGGGAAGAACTCACTCTTGATAAGAGGGAAACAGAACAAACTTCCTATGAAGAATGCGAAACAGCAGATGATTACTGTCCAGCGGTGACGTACTGCCCAGTCGATACGTTTGGCATACCATACATCAAGGTTGTCAAGCGCGCGTTGTATGGGGGTATAGAACTTGATGAAGAACTTGCTCTGTTTCTTCTGCAAACGAAGCATCTGTGAACAAAGCATGGGGATGATTGTCAAGGCACCGATGGTAGATACAGTCATGATGATACACATCATCCAACCAAGCTGCTTGAAGAGTACACCGGCCATACCTGTTACCATTGTCAAGGGGAAGAACACTGCCAACATGGTAAGTGTAGAGGCGATAACCGAGATAGCCACCTCATTGGTGCCGTGGATAGCTGCATGCTTGGGACTCGCTCCACGCTCGATGTGTGTGGTCACGTTCTCCAATACCACAATAGAGTCGTCCACAACGCTACCGATAGCGATACTGAGACACGAAAGTGAAATGATGTTCAATGAACCGCCTGTTGCAAACAGGTAGATGAACGATGCGATGAGCGAGAAGGGAATGGTGATGGCAATAACCACAGTAGCTCTCCAGCGACCGAGGAATGCGAACACCACAACAACCACGAAGATAAGTGCATACATGATAGTCTCGCCAAGCGAGTTTACTGTCTGTATGATGTTGTCCGAAGTATTTACGATGATACCAAGTTTAACGTCGGAGGGAAGGTTCTTCTGCAACTTGGGCAGTGCATCCATTACCTTCTGCGAGATTGCTACCGAGTTACCACCGCTCTGTTTCTGAACGATGATCATCGCACCCTCTTTACCGTTGTTGAATGCCTGCTGTGCACGCTCCTGACGGCTGTCGACGATGCGAGCAACGTCGCGCAGGTAAACGTTTGCGCCATTGTGCGAACCAACTACAAGGTTGAGCATCTCCTGGGGAGCATTGAACTCACCTTCGACGCGCAACGAGTAGGTGTTGCTACCGATATCCATGTTACCGCCGGGGATGTTTCTGTTCTCTGCGGCGATGATGTTGCTTATTGTCTCTACGGGGATATTATAAGCCTCCATCTTCACAGGGTCCATGTAGATGTTAATTTCGCGCTTGGGCGCACCGGCAATAGACACTGTACCTACTCCGTCAATACGTGCAAGGGGGTTGGCAACGTTGTCGTCAAGTATCTTGTAGAGTGCATTCTGGCTCTCTTCGGCTGTTACCGAGAGCATCAGAATAGGAATCATGTCTGCCGAGAACTTGAAGATGATGGGGGTGTTGGCATCGTCGGGAAGTGACGAGCTCACCATGTCAAGTTTGTCGCGTACATCGTTTGTCAGCGCATCAATGTCGTAACCATACTCGAATTGAAGTGTGATTACCGAAATGTTTTCGCGTGATTTTGATGTTATGTGTTTAAGGTGCTCCACCGAGTTGAGTGTGTTCTCAAGAGGGCGCGTCACGTTGTTCTCGATATCCGAAGCACTTGCACCGCTGTACGAGGTGATTACCATTAGCGAGTTTGTCTCGATGTCCGGGTACAAATCAATGGGAAGTTTTAATAATGAGAAGACACCGAGGATTACGATTGCGACAAAGCACAACGCTGTCATAATCGGTCTTCTTACTGCTCCTTCGTATAAACTCATGTTATTTGTTTTTTAAGTGTGTATTATAAATCGAATATTTATATAAAAGAGTGTGAAGGATTATTTTATAACCTCAACCTCTATGCCGTTTGCAAGTTTGTTCTGGCCTGCAACGACTACCTGTGAACCGGGCTCGATACCCTCTATAATCTCATATTTGTCACCCATGCGACGGCCAAGAACCACCTTGTTGTAAGATACTTTGCCGTTGTTGTATACATATACGAAGTAGTCGCCGCTACCCAACTGCTTGATTACAGCCTGGTCGGGAACAACCACGTGGCTCTGTGTGCCGAAGTTTACTGTAGCGCGACCATACATACCGGGGCGTACGCGACGATCTTTGTTGGCGATGTTCAGCTCAACAGGGAATGTGTGTGTGGCTGCGTTGATTGTGGGGTAGATGATGCTTACGTTTGCTGCAAACTCCTCCTCGCCGTATGCGTCGAACTTAACAGATACCTCAGTTTTCTTTGACACTTTAGCATAGTAGGGCTCGCTGACGTTGATGTTCATCTTTACGGGTGCAATCTGCTCGACTACAAGGATGGGAGCTGCGCCGCTCATGTCGCCGTTGTCGTAGTTGCGTGCTGTTACCACACCGTTGATGGGGCTGAGCATTACGGTGTTTTCGAGTTTTGTGTTGTATGCCTTGATGTTTACGTCGAGTGCAGTCTTAGCGTTGTCGTACTCGGCTTTTGATGCACCGCCCACTTTGTAGAGCTCGCTTATGCGATTGAAGTCAATCTTCTGGTTCTCAATCTGAAGTGCAAGCTGCTCCAAGCCACTTGCATCGAGCTGAACAAGTTTCTGACCTTTTGAAACATTGTCGCCTACCTCAACGAGAATCTTCTCTATGCGCAGAGCTGCGTTGGGAGCGATGTTGTTTTTTACCTCAGCCTCGACTGTGGTTGTAAACTCTGCCAATTGCTCCACCTCTTCCACTGTGGATGTTGCTATTTTAACTTTGGGTTTTTCATCCTGTACAGCTGTTATTGTGGTGTTGCTGTTGTCCGAGCTGCTGCATGCTGTGAGTATTGCAATAGCAGCCATTGTGATGATTGTCAGATGTTTTTTCATATCGTTTATGTTTCTTTTGTTATTCTTTTCCTATGATTGTCTCGAACTCCGATTTTGCTACCAGGTAGTCGTAGATGGAGTTGTTGTATGTAAGCTGCATGTTTGTGAGTGACACCTGTGAACTGTTCAGCTCCAGGATTGTACCTTTTCCCACTTCGTAGCGTTTCTCGCTGATGCTTACCTCTTTCTTGGCAAGCTCCACCGATTTTTTGTTTGTTTCGAGCTGCTCGGCGCTTGCTACCATCTTGTCGAGCTGGCCTTGTGCCTGCATGCGCAACTGACGCTCGGTGTTTATGCGGTTCTCGGCAAGCTGTGTTTGCTGTATCTTGTTGCTCTTGAGCTTTGTGAAGTTGCTTGCTTTGAACAAGGGAATGCTCAGTGACAGGTTGATTGCCGATGAGTTACCCCATTTGTAGTTGTAGAACTCCCAGTTGGTGTTTGAGCGTGAGAGATAAGAGTAACTGCCCGAGAGTGCGATTGTAGGCTGGAAGTTTCCATACAACATTTTGCGCTGCTGGTTCAGAAGTTCGCCGTTGAGGTCGAACTGTCTGAGGGTGCTGTTACCGTCGAGTGCCAACTGCGATGCCGATGTAGCCTCTATCTGCATGTTGTTCTCGTAGTTTGAGAGCTTGTCTACGATGGCTATGTCTACGTTGGCTGTAATACCCATGAGCACCTTCAACTGAAGTTTTGCAAGGTTTACGGCATTCTTGCCACTTACAACGCTGGGCCATACGCTGCGGTGCTGCACCTCGGCGCTGATTTTGTCATATTCGCTCACTTTTCCCTGCTCGAACTTTGCTTTTACTACATTGTAGTTGCGCTCGGTGAGTTTGTAGCTCTCCATGAGCACGTCGTATGAGTCCTGAGCGAGCATCAGCTGAAAGTATGCTTTTTTTACCTGGTTGATAAGTTCCAACTTTGAGCCGCGACCTTTCTCTACTGCAAGTTCAATGTCCTTTTTGCTCATCTTGATGGTGTTGTATATTGCGGGAGCGTAGAGGGGAAGTGAAATGTTGATGCCGCCGTTCCATGTGTTTGCGTCATCCATACCCATCTTGAAGGTACCCATACTTGTCTTGATTTCCGCCACCTTGATGTCATACGAGATAGTACCGTCTAATGTCGCCGAAGGCAACAGGCTCTGCCATGCCTCTTTCTTGGCAACCTCTTTAAGGGTTATCTCCTGCTCGGCAACCTTCATTGTGGGGTTGTCATTGAGTGCATACTCAATGGCTTTGTCGAGCGTTAAATTCAATACCGGCAGTGACTCCTGTGCGTATGAAAGCACAAAAATCGAAAGCATTGCCAGCATTACTGAAAATCGCATTTTACAATTCATAAATAATCTTTTATTTAGTTTGTTTCTTTATATATTCTTCTATTATTTCCTGTCCTTTGGGGGTTGATACTCCACGCAGATATGCGAGGATGAAGGTGTTGCTCATCTGTTCTATCGTGTAGTTGTCGAACATGGTGGTTGTGGTAATAAACTCAATGTTTTCTTTGAATATGTACAGCAGCACTTCAAAATTGGTGTCCTCTCTGAAAATACCCTCCTTGATACCGCTTTCGAGCCATGCTCTTACTTTGTGTTCGTTCTGTCGCGATTTCTTTTCGCGCTCTTCTACTACGTTTGGATATTTTTTCAGTTCTCTGAAGTAGTTCTTGTTTGTTGTTTTCAGTTGGCTGAGGTAAAGATTGTAGAGTGAGAGAATCACATCCATCGTGTCGTTGGCATTTCTGATAAGCTGTCTTGCCTTTTCCACCGAGATGCGGTGAGCGTATCTTATGCTTTCGTACAGAAGCTCCTCTTTGTCTTTGAACAGTTGGTAGAGTGTGCGTTTGGAGATTCCGAGCGTGGCGGCAATGTCGTCCATCTTCACCTCTTTTATTCCTCGTGTCTGGAACAGTGTGTTTGCCGTTTCTATTATTTTTTCTCTTAACTCGTTTTTCTCGCTCATATTTCCTCTAGTCTTCAAAATCTTTTGCAAAGGTACGACGAAAACTTTTTCAATGCAAAAAGTTTCTTGTATAATTACGGAAAAAATTCTTTAATTTAATTTTTTTTAAAGAGTGATGGACATCCAAGTGTGGATAATGGAAAATTTTAGATGTTTCTTCAGCTTTTTATGGTGAAATACATGGGCATTGTGTAATGCTCTCAAAGATTGAGGTGCAAAGATAATAATACTATTATGTGAATTTTTAAACAGTTTGTGTGTGAATCACGAAATGTTCCTCTATTCCTTCTATAATTTGTATTATTTATGAGAATGGTTGTATCTTTGTAAATGCATTGTTTTATTGTATCATGCAAGGCTTTTTTAATTGTATAATAAATTCAAATTAATGTATATGCGTAAACTGATGATTACTTTATCTACTGCCGCTGCGCTTTTATCTGCATGTAGCGGGAATGTTCAAAAACAAGAGGAGACAACCTCTGACGATTTTACCTATCAGGTTGAAAAGTTTGCCGATTTAGAGATACTGCGCTATCAGGTGCCGGGATTTGAAGAGCTGTCGTTGCAGCAGCGTACCTTGCTCTATTACCTGTCTCAGGCGGCTCTCGAAGGACGCGACATTCTGTTCGACCAGAATTGTAAATACAATTTGCAGATTAGGAGAACTCTCGAAGCTGTATATGAGAATTACAACGGCAACCGCGATGACGAGCAGTTCAAGGCTCTTGAACTTTACCTCAAGCGTGTATGGTTCAGCAATGGTATTCACCATCACTATGCCGAGGACAAGTTCAAACCAGGTTTCTCTGCCGAGTTCTTTAGTGAGTGTGTAGGTGCTGTCAGCCCCGAAAAACTGCCTTTGAAAGAAGGACAAACTGTGCAGCAGTTGATTGACGAACTTAACCCTGTTATTCAGGATTCCACCCTCATGGCCAAACGCACAGTGCAGAGCGGTAACGACGACCTTATTCTTGCTTCGGCAAACAATTACTACGATGGTGTTACTCAGGCCGAGGTTGAGGCATTCTATGCTGCCATGAAAGACCCGAAGGATGAAAAGCCTGTGATGTATGGCTTGAACAGTCGTCTTGTGAAAGAGAACGGAGTGGTGAAAGAGAAGGTGTGGAAGGTTGGCGGACTCTATTCCGCTGCTCTTGAACGTATTGTAGGATGGCTCGAAAAGGCAGCCGGCGTTGCCGAGAACGATGCTCAAAAAGCTGTCATAGAGACATTGATTGCCTATTACCGCACAGGCGACCTGAAAAAGTTCGACGAGTATGCAGTGTTGTGGGTGAACGACCTCGACTCGCGCATCGACTTTGTAAATGGTTTCACCGAGTCCTATGGCGACCCTCTGGGAATGAAGGCAAGTTGGGAGAGCGTGGTGAACTTCAAAAACATTGAGGCTACCAAGCGCACCGAGATAATCAGCGACAATGCACAGTGGTTCGAGGACAACTCGCCAGTAGCAAAAGAGTTCAAGAAAGAGAAGGTGAAGGGTGTATCGGCAAAGGTCATCACTGTGGCAATGTTGGGTGGCGATTGTTATCCTGCAACGCCCATCGGTATCAATCTTCCCAACTCCAACTGGATAAGGGTGGCTCATGGCTCAAAATCGGTAACAATCGAGAATATCACCGAGGCTTACGACCGCGCAAGTGCCGGTGGCGGACAGACAAAAGAGTTTGCATGGAGCGATGTAGAGGTGAATATGTTAAAGGAGTATGGTTTTGTAACCGATAATCTGCACACCGACCTGCACGAATGTTTGGGTCATGGCTCGGGCAAACTGCTTCCCGGCGTAGACCCCGATGCGTTGCGCTCATACGGCTCAACAGTGGAGGAGGCTCGTGCCGACCTTTTTGCTCTCTACTATCTTGCCGACAAAAAGATGGTAGAGCTGAACCTGCTTCCTAACGCCGATGCTTATAAGGCCGAATATTATAAATATATGATGAATGGTCTGATGACACAGCTCACACGCGTGGAACTTGGCAACAATGTAGAGGAGGCACACATGCGCAACCGTCAGCTCATTGCTCGCTGGGCGTTGGAGAACGGCGGAAAAGAGTGCGTGGAATTGGCCAAGAAAG
Organism: Bacteroidaceae bacterium; assembly: GCA_045661205.1. GTDB lineage: Bacteria > Bacteroidota > Bacteroidia > Bacteroidales > Bacteroidaceae > HGM04593. The sequence continues at coordinate 27,943 of JAZRFE010000011.1, forward strand.
ATGGCAAAACCTATGTAGTCATTCACGACTACGATAAACTCCGCGAGACATTCGGCAAATTGCTGACCGAGGTGCAGCGTATAAAATCGACCGGTGACCACGAGGCTGCAAGGCTGTTGGTCGAGAATTACGGTGTGAAGGTTGATGCCGAATTGCACAAGGAGATACTCGAACGTTTCGCTCCGCTGAACATTGCTCCTTACAGAGGTTTTGTCAATCCCCGATATGTGGTTACGACCGATGCTGATGGTGAGATTACCGATGTGCAGCTCGACTACACCGAGGGCTACATGGAGCAGATGATGCGTTATTCAAAAGAATATTCTTCGCTGCCGTCGGTAAACAAATAGGTTCGGCAGCCGATTATAAAAAGTAATGGGAGAGATTTTTCAAAAATCTCTCCCATTACTTTTTATGCTGAGATGTTTACTCTTCGAGCAGATGTTTCAAAAACTCGTTCATCTCTTCGTCGAAGCCTTTCAGCAGTTCGGTGTCGAGCACAAGGGTGTCGTCGTCAATATATATAAGGTCAACGATTGCCTCCTTGCTCTCATCGACGAGAGTACAAGAGTAGGGCTTCAGAATGTTTATCTTGTCAAACAGTCCCACTTTCTGCATTTGCCCAAGCTCGGTGCGCAGAGTCTTCTCTATTGCAGTCGATTGCTCTTGTGCACTCTCTTCTTTCCACTCGAGGATTGTCGCTTGCGACAATTCGCGGTCGTCATCATCGTAGATGGTGATGATGCCTGTGGTCTTATCTAACTGAAAATACAGGTCGGTGACCGTTGCATTTTCTGCACGCCCCATAGTGTCTGTGATAGACAATATTGCATCGAGCAATGCTTCGCGGGATTGTTTGCTGATTGACATATTCTTACTTTTTAGAGGTTTTTACCGTGACAGTTCTTGAACTTTTTGCCGCTACCGCAGGGGCAAGGGTCGTTGCGACCTACTGTCTTTTCCACGCGGATAGGCTCGCGACGGGGTTGTTCGCGTGTATCTCTTGCGGCTGCTGCCTGCTGGTTACTGTCGTTAAGGTCTACTTTTGTCTCTCTGTATTGTTGCTGAGGCCTTTTTGCCTTTTCGGGGTTGGGTGCTGTGTTCACCTGTGTGGGGTCCTGAACGGGTATCTGTCCGCGCATCAACACCGACACAGTGCGGTCGTTTATCTTGTTCACCATGCTCTTGAACAGCTCTACCGACTCCAGCTTGAATACCAACAACGGGTCTTTCTGCTCGTAGCTTGCATTCTGTGCCGAGTGCTTAAGCTCGTCGAGGTCGCGCAGGTTCTCTTTCCATGCGCTGTCGATAGTGTGAAGAAGTATCGATTTCTCGAAACACTTGATAATCTCTTTTCCTTTTGTCTCGTAAGCAAGTTTGATGTTTACGGGTATCTGGAAAATGTGACGGCCATCTGTAATAGGAACATATACAAACTGGTCGCTCATAGCCTCGTTGTTCTTGTATATGTATTCTATATAAGGAAATGCAATCTCGGCCATTCTCTCGTTCTTGCGCTTGAAACTTTCGAGAGCTGCATCGAATGCGATGTTTGCTCTCTCCTCGCCGTCGAGTTTGTCATACTCCTCTTTGGACTTGAAGGGAAGTTCGGTTGCGAGAATTTTCAAGAACTCAAGTTTGGCATCTTCGTAGATGCAGTTGTCGAGAATGTTGTAGCATCTGTCCCATATCATGTTTACGATGTCCATACCTATGCGCTCGCCCATGAGTGCGTGACGACGTTTGGTGTAGATTACCGTACGCTGTTTGTTCATCACGTCGTCGTATTCGAGCAGACGCTTACGTATACCGAAGTTGTTCTCCTCAACCTTTTTCTGAGCATTTTCGATGGCCTTTGAAATCCAGGGGTGCTCAATCATGTCTCCATCCTTGAAGTCCATGAATTTGCTGTCCATGATTTTGGCGATACGCTCCGAACCGAAGAGACGCATGAGCTTGTCTTCGAGCGAAACGAAGAATACCGATGAACCGGGGTCGCCCTGACGTCCCGAACGTCCACGCAACTGACGGTCTACACGACGCGATTCGTGTCTCTCGGTACCGATGATGGCAAGACCACCTGCTTCGCGCACCTCGGGGCTCAGCTTGATGTCGGTACCACGACCTGCCATGTTTGTGGCGATGGTTACAGTTCCTGCAAGACCGGCTTTTGCCACGATGTCTGCCTCTTTCTGGTGCAGCTTGGCGTTGAGCACGTTGTGGGGTATCTTCTTGATGGTGAGCATACGGCTCAACAATTCCGAAATATCTACTGATGTTGTACCCACGAGTACGGGGCGACCCTGACCTACGAGCATCTCAATCTCGTCAATCACCGCCTTGTATTTCTCGCGGTTGGTCTTGTAGATGCGGTCGTTCATGTCCTTGCGGGCGATGGGGCGGTTGGTGGGAATTACCACCACGTCGAGCTTGTAGATATCCCAAAACTCGCCTGCCTCTGTTTCGGCTGTACCTGTCATACCCGCGAGCTTGTGGTACATGCGGAAGTAGTTCTGCAATGTGATTGTTGCAAATGTCTGCGATGCAGCCTCCACCTTCACGCGCTCTTTGGCCTCGATAGCCTGGTGCAATCCGTCAGAATAGCGACGGCCTTCCATGATACGACCTGTCTGCTCGTCTACGATTTTCACCTGTCCATCCTCGGTAACCACATATTCCACGTCGCGGTCGAACATCGCGTATGCCTTGAGCAGCTGGTTGATGGTGTGTACACGCTCCGACTTAATAGAGTAGTTGGTGAGCATCTCCTCTTTCTTTGTAACCTTCTCTTCGTCGGTGAGTGTTGTGTCACTTTCGAGCAACGAGAGCTCCGATGCAATGTCGGGCAATACAAAGAGGGTAGAGTCCTGTGAATTACCGGTGATAAGCTCGATACCCTTGTCGGTGAGGTCTACGCTGTTGTTCTTTTCGTCGATAACGAAGTATAGCGGTTCGATGGCCTCGGGCATGCGCTTGTTGTTCTGCTCCATGTAAACCTCCTCGGTCTTCAAAAGTCCGGTCTTTACGCCCGGCTCGCTGAGCAACTTGATGAGGGGTTTGTTCTTGGGCAGTGCCTTATAGCTGCGGAAGAGTGAAAGGTAACCCTTGGTAACCTCTTCCTTGTTGTCTGAATATATGAGCTGACGAGCCTCGGCAAGCAACTGTGTAGTGAGCTTTTTCTGTGCCTCCATCAGACGCTCCACCAGCGGGCGATACTCCTCGAACATCTGGTCGGCCTGACGTGCTACGGGGCCCGAAATGATAAGAGGTGTACGTGCGTCGTCGATAAGTACCGAGTCCACCTCGTCGACAATAGCATAGTTGTGCTTGCGCTGTACAAGCTCGTTCGGCTGACTTGCCATGTTGTCGCGCAAGTAGTCGAAACCAAATTCGTTGTTTGTACCGAATGTGATATCTGCAAGGTAGGCTTTGCGACGTGCGTCAGAGTTGGGCTGGTGCTTGTCGATGCAGTCCACGCTCAAGCCGTGGAACATATAAAGCGGGCCCATCCACTCCGAGTCGCGCTTTGCGAGGTAGTCGTTCACTGTAACCACGTGAACACCGTTGCCTGTGAGTGCGTTCAAGAATACGGGGAGGGTTGCCACAAGTGTCTTACCTTCACCGGTTGCCATTTCGGCAATCTTTCCTTTGTGAAGAACGACACCACCGAACAACTGCACATCGTAGTGAATCATGTTCCACACAGTGTCGTTGCCACCTGCGCTCCAGTGGTTCTTGAATATAGCCTTGTCGCCTTCGATGGTAACAAAGTCCTTTGTTGCTGCAAGCTCGCGGTCGAAGTCGGTAGCAGTCACCACTACTGTCTCGCTCTCGGCGAAACGGCGTGCGCTGTCTTTTACTATGGCAAATACCTCGGGCAGAATCTCGTCGAGTACCACCTCATTCTTGTCGAGAACCTCTTTTTCCAATTTATCAATCTGGTTGAAGATTGACTCGCGTTTTTCAAGCTCTGTCTGTTCGATAGAGGCTTTCAGCTCTTCAATCTTCTTGCGCTCTGCAACAGTAGTGGCTTTAATCTTCTCTTTGAGCGCTACGGTACGTGCGCGTAATTCATCGTTGCTAAGTTCGGCTATGGCAGGATATGCCTCTTTTATCTTTTGAACCCAAGGCTGAATTTCGCGCATATCGCGGCTTGCCTTGTTTCCGAACAATTTGCTTATAAATTCAATAAATCCCATATATAATTTTTATTTTTTTCTACTTTAGTTTAATGTTGTGTTTTCCGATGTTTAGTCGTTACAATAGGGCAAAGATAGTGAAAGGCGAGCGAATAATATCAAATTTATTTGAATTTTATTCCGAGCCGCATCCTATCTTATGCAAAGATAGTAACAAACGAGCAAAATACAAAGCTTGCTTTGATATTTTACAGCGAGTGCCGTATATTTTCGATCTTTAGCTCAAAGATAGTAATAAATGATAATCTTTTGTACTATTGTTGGGGAAAATTTTACTTCTTCCATATTAAATGCAACAAAAAACGTGCCAATGGGGCAGTGTATGCAATTTTGTCAGAGTGTGTCCGTGGTGGCACAGCAAAGATATTTTCGCTCTCGGTGAAACTTCAAGGTAAACTTTGTGTTTCGCCCGTTTATTCATATCTTTGCACACAGTAATAAATTAATAAATATTATATAACTATGAGAAAACTTATTTCGACTCTGATTTTTGCAACTCTCACACTTGCTATTTCATCGTGTGGAGAGAAAATCTATTATGCGGCAGACTTTGGAATAGTTCCCGGCACCGGAAAGGACATGACAAAAGCTGTTGCCAATGCGATAGAAACCATTAAAAACGAGTGCAACGGCAAGCCTGCCGCATTGCTTTTCGAGGGTGGTGAATACGATTTCTACCCCGACAGTGCCAACGTGCGCGAATATTATATCTCTAACCACGACCAGCACAACCCTAAGCTCGTGGCTGTGGTGCTCGAGGGCGTAAAAAACCTTGCCCTCAGAGGTATTAAAGATGGCGAGAATGCTCGTCGTGCCGACTTTATGATGAACGGCCGCATGTTGCCCGTAGCAATGGTGGGTTGCGAGAACTGTACGCTCGATTTCATCGGCATGGACACTCGCGTGCCTCAGATAGCACAGGTCGAGGTGCTCGAAAACGATGCCGAGAATGGCTTTATCACCTATCGCATAGCTCCTTACGTGAATTACAAGATAGCCGACAGCACATTGGTTGTTTATGGCTCGAACTGGGAGTTTAATCCTCGTTGGGGTATTGCTTTCGACGGAAAGACACGTCACCTTGTGTACCGAACAAGCGATATAGGTGTGGGTACTCAAAAAGTCGAGGAGGTTGAGCCCCGTGTGATACGTGCTCCCTGGAAAGATGCCCGTCTGCTTCCCGGAACCATCGTTGCTATGCGCCCCTATGTTCGCCCTACACCGGGTATTCTCGTTTCGGAGTGTAAGAACACTTCAATCCTTTCATCTGTGGTATATTATGCCGAGGGTATGGGCTTGCTCGCACAGGGAAGCGAAAATATCACACTCGACGGTTTCCAGGTGGCGTTGCGTGGCGATGACGACCCCCGTTACTTTACAACACAGGCCGACGCTACTCACTTCTCGGGCTGTAAGGGTATGATAAAATCGGTGAACGGTCTTTACGAGGGCATGATGGACGATGCCATAAACGTACATGGTACATATCTGCGCGTGATAAAAAAACTTGACGACAACACGCTTGTCGGCCGCTACATGCACCCTCAGGCTTATGGCTATTATTGGGGTGCTGCCGGTGACACTGTACAGTTCATTAGGTCAGATGTGATGGAGATTGTAGAGGGCAACAAGGTGGTTTCTATCGAGCCTTACGACAAAGAGGTGTTTGCAGGTTGCAAAGAGTTCAAACTTACCTTTGAAAAACCCGTTCCCGTCGATGCTGATAATGGCAAATATGGAATTGAGAACCTCGAATGGACTCCCGAGGTCTATTTTGCAGGTAACACCATTCGCAACAACCGCGCACGTGGAACACTCTTCAGTACTCCCAAACGTACCGTTGTCGAGAACAACTTCTTCGACCACACTTCGGGTGCAGCCATTCTTCTTTGCGGAGACTGCAACGGATGGTTCGAGACAGGTGCTTGTCGCGACGTAGTCATCCGCAACAACCGTTTTGTAAATTCTTTGACAAATATGTTCCAGTTTACCGACGGAATTATTTCTATCTACCCTGTGATTCCCGACCTCGCAACGCAGACAAAATATTTCCATGGTGGCGATGGCAAGGGCGTGGTTATAGAGAATAATGTGTTCGAAACATTCGACGCTCCTATTGTCTATGCAAAGTCACTCGACGGATTGAAATTCTGCAACAACAAAATCATTACAAACGAAGATTTCAAGCCCTTCCATTGGAACCGCAACCGTTTCCTTCTCGACAAGGTTACGAACGTTGTCATCGAGAATAACGACTTTCAGGGTGGTTTCGACGAAAGCAAAGATGTTAAGTACAGATATTAACCGAGGTGTGACAATTTGTCGCAATTTGTCATGCGACGATTGAAAAAATGTCCTGTTTTTCCATTGTTTCGACCGAAAAAACAATTTGGCACGCTTTTGGTTATAGTAATTAATGTGCGTGGTTGCAAAAGCGTGTCAGGCACAAAAGAGAGTATATAAATAAGAATAATAAAATAAATTTAAATTTTACAAATTATGAATATTAAACCTTTAGCAGACAGAGTTCTCATCCTGCCCCAGGCAGCTGAGGAGAAGACAGTCAGCGGTATCATCATCCCCGACACAGCAAAAGAGAAACCCCTCCAGGGCGAAGTTGTTGCAGTTGGTAACGGCACAAAAGACGAAGAAATGGTTATCAAAGTGGGCGACACAGTTCTTTATGGCAAATATGCAGGTACAGAACTCGACCTTGACGGTGTTAAATATTTGATTATGCGTCAGAGCGACGTATTGGCTATCCTCGGATAATTTTAAAGAATAGGAATCATGGCAAAAGAAATTTTATTCAATATGGACGCCCGCGACCAGCTTAAGAAGGGCGTTGATGAGTTGGCAAATGCAGTAAAGGTAACACTCGGCCCTAAAGGTCGTAACGTTATCATTGAGAAAAAGTTCGGTGCTCCCCACATTACAAAAGACGGTGTTACCGTAGCCAAGGAGATTGAGCTTGACGATGCATTCATGAACACAGGTGCACAGCTTGTTAAGGCTGTTGCTTCAAAGACAGGTGACGACGCAGGTGACGGTACAACAACTGCTACCGTTCTTGCTCAGGCAATCATCACAGAGGGTCTGCGCAACGTTACAGCAGGTGCCAACCCCATGGATCTCAAACGCGGTATCGACAAGGCTGTTAGCGCAATCGTTGCTTCTATCAAAGAGCAGAGCGAGGATGTAGGTGCCGACTACGAGAAAATCGAGCAGGTTGCTACAATCTCGGCAAACAACGACTACGAGATTGGTAAGCTCATCGCCGATGCAATGCGCAAAGTATCAAAGAATGGTGTTATCACCATCGAAGAGGCTAAGAGCCGCGACACCACCATCGGTGTAGTAGAGGGTATGCAGTTCGACAGAGGTTACCTCTCTGCTTACTTCGTAACCGACACAGAGAAGATGGAGTGTGAGATGGAGAACCCCTACGTTCTTATCTACGACAAGAAAATCTCTAACCTCAAAGATATGCTCCCCATCCTCGAGGCAGCCGTACAGACAGGCCGCCCCTTGCTCATCATTGCCGAGGATGTAGACAGCGAGGCACTCACAACATTGGTAGTAAACCGCCTGCGTTCACAGTTGAAGATCTGTGCAGTTAAGGCTCCCGGTTTCGGCGACCGTCGCAAAGACCTTCTCGAGGATATCGCTATCCTCACAGGTGGTATCGTGGTATCAGAGGAGAAGGGCATCAAGCTCGAGCAGGCAACTCTCGAAATGCTCGGTTCTTGCGGTAAAATCACCGTTAGCAAAGAGGTTACAACAATCGTTGACGGTAACGGCGACAAAGCAGCTATCGACACACGCATCGCAAACATCAAAGGTCAGATTGAGACAACAAAGTCAGACTACGACAAAGAGAAACTTCAGGAGCGTCTCGCGAAACTCTCAGGCGGTGTTGCAGTACTCTACGTAGGTGCACCTTCAGAGGTTGAGATGAAAGAGAAGAAAGACCGCGTAGACGACGCACTCTGCGCTACACGTGCAGCTATCGAAGAGGGTATCGTTCCCGGTGGTGGTGTAACATACGTTCGCGCAATCGACTCACTCGAGGCTGTCGAGGCCGTAAACGCAGACGAGCAGACAGGTATCAACATCATCCGTCGTGCGGTTGAGGAGCCTTTGCGTCAGATTGTTGCCAATGCCGGCAAAGAGGGCGCAGTTGTTGTTCAGAAAGTACGTGAGGGTGCAGGTGACTTCGGTTACAACGCACGTGCCGACAAATATGAGAACCTTCTCGCAGCAGGTGTTGTAGACCCCGCTAAGGTTACACGTGTAGCTCTTGAGAACGCTGCTTCTATCGCGGGTATGTTCCTCACAACAGAGTGTGTTATTGTTGATAAGAAAGAGGAGAGACCTGCAATGCCTATGGGCGCTCCCGGAATGGGTGGCATGGGCGGCATGATGTAATATCCTCTCGCACATAGTTAAATAGATAATATCCGGCGGCCGTAGTTCCCCAACCCTTCTACGGCCTCTCGGTTTTTCGGGTGCCGACTGCTGTGAAGCAGTCGGCGCCTTTCTTTTATGGGTTTGCTTTATTGAAATGTTGTCACACTTGACTTATGTTTAATAATATGCAACGCTGAAAATTGAATAAGCGAACAGTTTTTACATTGCCGAAACCTAAATTTTTTATATAAAAAACCGCAAAATATTATTACTATACAAGTTTTTTCTTCTTAAATTTGCACTATTCCTAAGAGTTTTTTGCAAAAACTCAGATAAAAAAACTAAAAACACGTTTGCACTTAGTTAAATATCATAGAGACATATAAACATTTAAAACAT
>JAZRFE010000012.1:0-63705 GCA_045661205.1 Bacteroidaceae bacterium
TAGATATCATCCTCCTGAGTATCATTCTCGCGATAAACATCGATGGTGTACTCTGTAAGCATACTTGCGAGCTTGATGTTCAGACCGTTCTTACCGATAGCCAAAGATACCTCTTCGGGTTTCAAGTAAACATCGGCACTGTGTTTCTCTTCGTCGAGGTGAATTGTAAACACCTTTGCGGGGCTGAGTGCACGCTTGATGAAAAGTTCGATGTTCGATGTGTAGTTGATGACGTCGATATTCTCGTTTCTGAGCTCACGAACGATGCCATGAATACGAGAACCCTTAACACCCACACATGCACCTACGGGGTCGATGCGGTCGTCATAAGACTCAACAGCAATCTTTGCACGCTCACCGGGGATGCGGGCAATTTTCTTGATAGTAATCAAGCCGTCGTTAATCTCGGGAACCTCAAGTTCAAAAAGACGCTCGAGGAACATGGGCGATGTACGGCTGAGGATAATCTTGGGATTGTTGTTCTGGTTATCAACGCGAGCGACAACAGCACGTACGTTCTCGCCCTTGCGATAGAAGTCCGAAGGAATCTGCTCACTTTTGGGGAGAATAAGTTCGTTACCCTCGTCGTCGAGCAACAAAATCTCCTTTTTCCAAATCTGATAAACCTCGGCACTCACAATCTGACCCACCTTCTCGGTGTATTTGTTGTAGAGACTATCTTTCTCGAGCTCGAGAATCTTTGAAGCCAATGTCTGACGGAGGTTAAGAATAACGCGACGGCCAAACTCGGCGAACTTGATAATCTCACTCACCTCCTCGCCTACCTCGAATGAGTCATCTATTTTCTGAGCCTCGGAGAGAGAAATCTCGAGATTGTCATTCTGCACATTATCATCGGCAACAACAGTACGTCTGCGCTGAATCTCAAGGTCGCCACGGTCGGGGTTCACAATTACAGAGTAGTTCTCGTCTGTACCGTACATATTTACCAACACCTTGCGGAAGCTCTCCTCGAGCACACTGATCATTGTTGTACGGTCGATGTTCTTTGACTCCTTAAACTCCTGGAAAGTATCCAGAAGGTTTATCGTTTCATCTTTCTTTGCCATATTATTTAAATTTTATTATATACTTCGTGTATTTTACTTCGTCGAATGTGAATTTCAAATCCACCTCAACAAGCTGAGGACGTTTCGCACCCTCGAGCTTCTCTTTTTTAGTCACCGACAGCACAAAATCCTCGTCGCCCACCTCTTTGAGAACGCCTTTGTACTTTTTGCCATCCTTGCCAAGCACCTCAACCTCAAGTCCTATGTGGTTTTTGTACTGCTGAACCACCTTGAAAGGCTGCCCAAGGCCTGCCGAACCCACTTCGAGCTCATAATCCTCACTGTCGCGGCTGAGCCCCGACTCTATGTGACGGCTCAATTCGGCACAATCCTCTATCCACACACCCTCGGCATGGTCAATTTCCACCGTAATCTTGTCATCTTTGGTAATAATAACATCCACCAAAAAATACTCCTTGTCGGCAAGCCACTCATTGGCAAGCTCTACAACTTTTTGTCTGTCAATCATATAGAATTATAATATTCAGTTGAATTGCTTAGCAAACACAAAAAAGAGGGGCTTTTCAGCCCCTCATCTTCATCTAATTCATTGCAAAGATAACAATAATATATTTTATAACAAAATATTTGTTTGTTTTTTATCGGTATTATTTGGTTACATCATTTTATAAACACCTTTTTCCTTACCACCTTGCCACCGGCACTTATCTCAATAATATGCGTGCCTTTGCTGGTTGCAGGCAGCACTATTTCGCTGCCCTCGCCCGAGCGACGGGCAACCACCACACCTACGCTGTTGTAGAGCGTCGCGCTCCATGCTTCAACGTCGGTTGGCAAGGCAATCACGCACTCATTGCCATGTTGAGAGAAAGAGATATTATTGCTTGCCAATTGAGGGACATTTGTTTTGTAATAAAAATCTACAAGGTCAATATACTTTTGATTCCTATAGATTGTATCACCTACCGGGTTTATGCAATAAAGCACCATATTATAGCAAGCACAATCATATTCATTAACGATGTATGGCATTGGTTGGCAAGGAGAGCCAACACCCTCAATCCATAGGACATAATTCATAGCCTCTCTATAACGCGAAGAGGTGCTTAGATAAGGCAACATTTTCCAATATTTCCGAACTTTATCCTTAGAGTCATTAAAAACAGTATCTGCTATATATGCAATTTTTTCATTAGGATTACTAAGCCACGTATCGCCCGCCTTTAAATTTTCATCGAAAAACACATAATCGTCACCTATGAATGGTTCCCAATCCGATCTATCTTTGTACCCTGGTAAATAGAATAAATATTTACCATTTTCGTAGCGACAGAAATATTTTCTATTTACATAAGACTTATCATAATCTCGGTTTAAGTAACGCCAAGATTGGAACATCTTTTTATATTTAATATCATTAATCAATGTATCACCATTTATAACATAAGTATATAGATAGTTATAAACTCTTACAGAATCTTTTTTTACAAACATATAATGTCCGCACACCCACTTCATGCCATCAACATATAAACCTTCATTTTGTGCATAGGATACGAGGGTAAATATTGACAACAATATTGTAACAACAATCTTTTTCATAATGGTAAGATTTCAATACTTATATTTTGGCTGCAAGATAAAAATAAAAAAAACAAAAACAAGCTAATAATATTTTTTGTAATCCCCAAAAACTCATTTTCCATAATCGAAGAAACAAAATTGCCGCACCATAAAAATGGCGCGGCAATAATCAAATATAAAGCAAAAATTACTTCACCTCAACAAGCTGCAAAGCAACGCTTGAGTACTCTGTCTTCAAGAGGTTGCGCATTGCGAGGCCCTCCTCCATCAACAATTTACCGCTGAACACCTTGCCATCAACAGCACAAGGTTTCTTCTCGTTTACAGGAGTAAGGTCTTTAACCTTATACATCTTGTTTGCATCGAGACCAGCCATCTTCACTGTGGGGATAATAGAATTAATGAAGTGCGCAGTCTTGTAAGCATAGAACACAGCCTCGTTCTGCTCGGGAGTAACATACATGAGTGATGCAAGGCCCTTATTGTCATAGGGTGAAACAAGACGATAGAGGTCACCAAACTGTACAACGGGGCGAATGGTCTTGTAAGCAGCTATTGCACGTTTAGCAAAAGCCTTGTCTGTCTCGCTCATATCCTTGGGCTGAATCTCCATACCCAAACGACCCGACATTGCAACATCGAAACGGAACTTCAAGGGCACTGTACGACCTGTCTGGTGGTTCTTGTCGGCACTTACGTGCGACGCCATTGCAATGGCGGGATAGAATGTAGAAACACCCCACTGCAAATAGATGCGCTGCAAGGCATCTGTGTCGTCACTTGTCCAGAACTCATTGAAATAGGGCAAGAAACCATAGTTCACGCGACCGCCGCCACCGGCACAAGCTTGCATCACGAGCTTGGGATATTTTGCACGGATGCGCTCACACACCTTGCGCAAGCCACGGTGATACTCGATATAGATGTGAGACTGCTTGTCCTTGGGAAGATAATATGAACCATAATCCTGAACCGAGCAGTTAGCATCCCACTTCATATATTTGATTTCGGGGAAGTTTGTCATAAGAGAGTCCACAACGCCGAAAACAAAGTCCTGAACCTCGGGGTTAGAGAGGTCGAGGATAACCTGTGTACCGCCACGACCCGTAGAAACAGGGCGATTGTCTACGCGAAGAATCCACTTGGGTTTATTCTCGAAAAGCTCACTCTTGGTGTTAGAACTTTCGGGCTCAATCCAAATACCGAATTTGATGTTGTGATTCTTGGCCGAAGCAATGAGACCACCGATACCTTCGGGGAGTTTCTCTTTGCACACCATCCAGTCGCCAAGAGAAGATGAACCGTTGTTACGGGGATATTTATCACCGAACCAACCGTCGTCCATAACGAAAAGTTCACCACCGATAGCAGAGAACTCCTTCATCATGTTGTCCATCTCTTTCTGATTAACATTGAAGTAAACACCCTCCCAACTATTCAGGAGAATATCCTCGGCAACGTCACCCTCCCACAGCTTGTACTTACGTGCCCAACGGTGGAAAGCGCGGCTGACGCCACCCTTACCTGTGGTACTATAAGTCATGCAGAACTCGGGAGTAACAAATGTCTCGTTCTTTTCGAGCTTGTAGAAAGAGGTCTCTTCGTTGATACCCGCACTTACCGAAAGAGCTGTATTTGAAGCAATAACCTTGATAAGATAGTTACCTGTCCATGCAAGAGTACCTGCAAACACGCGACCATGCTCCTCACCAGGCTTTCCATCCATTGAGATAAGGAACGAGGGGTTATCCTGCTCGGTGTTGCACATACCGTCTTTGTTAGAGATAGTTTTCTGACCGTTAGTCAGCTGCTCTTCGGCCATAGTATGCTCCGAACCCCAAAAACCGTGGAAGTGTGTCATCCAGTTGTCGCCACGCTGCAAGGGGAAAAACGCCGAAGCAAAACGATAGAGAGTAACGGTTTTTTTGCCTGCATTCTCAATTTCCACCCATGTACTGATAATATCAGTACCCTTGTAGGCTTTGAAAAGCTGTTTAACGATGAAGGGATATACCTTATCCTTCATTGTAATCTCGGTAATATCGCCATCCTTATCAGAGAACTGACGCACACCTGTCACTGCGAGATCGAGAGTCATATTGCCATCGTTGTGTTGAACAGCAATAGCCTTTTCGTTGGCTGTCTTGAGACCAAATGCAGGATAACTCTCAACATCGAGTGCAAGGCCTGCATCGAAAATACCCTGAACATCACCCTGCTCTATACGCGCACCATAATACTGATATTTGGGGCGCTCACCTTCGTTGGCAGTAACAAGCAACGAAGTCTTTGCCGTAGAAATAAGATAGTTCTCGGCGCTCACTGCAACAGCAATCGTTAGCAGCGAGAAGAGTAATAAAAACTTTTTCATAGCTTAATTATTTTTTTATTAATGAAGGTTCAACACCCTGGAAAGTCATTCTCACAGGATTGATGAATCCCTTTTCGTCAAAAGTCATTTTGTCGATACAAGTGACACGATAGTTGCCGTTAGTCTCGCCTAAAGGACGACGATGATAAACAATATAATACTCGTCAGTCTCGGGCTTGATGATTACCGAATGGTGACCAGCGCCACGTGCTACGGTGGAATCCTGCTTCAAGATTTTCGCCTCACGCTCGAAAGGACCGAAAGGAGAGTCGGCTATCGCATACGCCACAGAGTAGTCGGGGCCTGTCCAGCCACCCTCGCTCCACATAAAGTAGTACTTATCGTTTTTCTTGAACATAAAAGGGCCCTCGACATAATTCTTTGGAGTAACCTCTTTATAAAGAGTACCATCTTCGAAAGGCTCTATTGATTTGAAATCGTTGCTCAACTTCACCATGTTACAGTGTCCCCAACCGCCATAATACATATAATATGTACTATCATTCTCGCGATAGACAAACTGGTCGATAGGTTGTGCATTGTTTACGATAGTGTCGATAAGAGGCTTTCCTATAAGGTCTTTGTAAGGGCCCTCGGGCTTGTCGGCAACAGCAACACCAATACCGCCGGGCTGTCCGTTCTTTTGGATGTTGTTTGCACCGAAGAAGAAATAGTACTTTCCATCCTTGGAAATAACCGACGGCGCCCACATTGCATTTGTAGCCCACTTCACCTCAACAGTATCGATGATATTAGGATGCTTGGTCCATGTAACAAGGTCCTTCGACGAGAAGCAGTCGAAGAACACCTGCTCGTGGAAAGGCTTGCTCCATGTTGGAAAAATCCAATAAGTGTCGTCGTAGATGATACCCTCGGGGTCGGCGTACCAACCCTCGAAAAGAGGATTGCCGCTTGTAACCGTCTCCTCAGGAGTGCTTTTAGTGCCACAGGAAACAACTGCAAGCATCAGCATCAACGATGCAAAATATAAAATTCTCATAATTTACCTTTATTGCATAGAGGCTGCTCGACAAAAAAATGCCAAACAGCCTCTTTTACATTCTAAATATTTATGCAAATATTACTTCGCAACCTTCTCGAGACGTTTAAGGATAGAGAAGATGAAGATTGCAGATACCAAGCAAACACCTACACAAACACCCCAAACAACGTAGAGAGAAAGACCGCCCCACAACAATCCGGGGATTGCAACCAGGAAGTTACCGATGGCTGTAGCCACAAACCAAGCACCCATCATCACACCCTTATACTGGGGAGGAGCAACCTTCGAAACGAAAGAGATACCGATGGGGCTGAGCAACAACTCGGCGATTGTCAATACAAAATATGTGCTTACCAACCAATTGGGCGAAACAAGTGTAGCTGTGCCGTTAGCAAGAGCAACGCTCTGCTCATCGGGAGTGGGAAGACCGTTTGAAGCAGCCATCAACACCAAGAAGCCGCAACCTGCAACAAGCATACCCAAACCAATCTTCATGGGAGAAGAAGGCTCTTTACCTTTCTTAGCCAACCAGCTGAAGACAAGCATTACAACAGGAGTCAAAGCAACCACGAAACAGGGGTTGAACTGCTGGAAGATAGGAGCATCCACTGCAACAGAACCTGTAACGTTAATAGCGCTGTACACCAACCATGCACCGGGGATAAGCAACATTGCAGCAGCAATAAGCTTACCTTTTACAGTCTTAGACTGGAAGATATTCAAGAAACCGTAAACCATCAAGATGCAGAGCACAAGGTTGAACACATTGAACATAAGGCTTGAAACGCCTGAATCGCTCTTCTGAGTATAAACCTCGGCAAACTGTGTCATTGTAGTACCATTCTGGTGGAAAGCCATCCAGAAGAAGATAACCACTGCAAATACCAAGCAGAGACACACGATGCGCTCTTTTGTCTGAGCAGGAGTCAATTTCTCTTCAACAACCTCGGCAGCGCCATTAGCAACAGCCTTTGCACGGTCGGCGTGAGCAAATGTTCCGCGGAACATGTAATAGATGATGATAGAGAAAATCAAAGATACACAAGCTACAGCAAATGCAAAGTGATAAGAATCGGCCTTGCTTACGCCATAATTCTCCTGAACATAACCCATGATACCAAGAGCAGCAGCTGCTGCAAACATAGAACCGAGGTTAATAGCCATGTAGAAAATACTGAAACCCTCGTCGCGTTTAGCAGCATATTTGGGCTCGTCGTAGAGATTACCCACCAACACCTGCAAGTTACCTTTGAAAAGACCTGTACCAACGCACACCATCAAAAGCGCAGCAAACATTGTCACAAGAGCAATGCTTCCACCGCCAAGAGGCAACGCAAGACACAAGTAACCGAGGAACATTACAAGAATACCGATGGTAACCATTTTTCCGAAACCGAATTTATCGGCCAACATACCACCAAAAAGAGGAACAAAATAGACCACACCCAAGAATGCAGCCTGAATAGAACTTGCCGCACCTACGGAAAAACCGAAATTATGCTGCAAAAACAAGAAAAACACAGCCAACATAGTGTAGTAGCCGAAACGCTCACCTGTGTTGGCAAGAGCCAAAGCCCATAGTCCTTTAGGATGTCCTTCAAACATAGATTTAAATTATTTAATTAGTTAATATTATGCATCTTACAATTTCACATGTCAAAACAAAGGAGCATATAAAAATTGCACGCTTGTTATCCAAAGAAACAACAAACGTGCAAATATACAATAATTCCGTATAAAAACCGAATTTTAATCCTAAATATCACTAACAGAATGAACAAACACACTCACACGAGGTATTTATCTCTCTAGTTCGCGTGCAAGATAGGGAGCTGTGTACCCCACTCCGGCTTCCGCAACCTCTTCGGGAGTGCCACATGCAACCACCACACCACCGTCACGACCACCCTCGGGACCCATATCGATAATATAATCGGCCATTTTTATAACATCGAGATTGTGCTCGATGATAATAACCGTATTACCCTTGTCCACCAAACGATTGACAACACCCATAAGCACCCTTATATCCTCGAAGTGCAGACCGGTAGTTGGCTCATCGAGCAGGTAAAGTGTCTTTCCTGTGTCGCGTTTGGAAAGCTCGGTTGCCAACTTCACACGCTGACTCTCGCCACCCGACAGAGTGGTCGATGGCTGACCCAATTTTATATATCCGAGGCCAACATCCTGCAACACTTTTATCTTGTTAAGAATGACAGGCACATTCTCGAAGAACTCCACAGCCATGTTTATTGTCATGTCAAGAACATCGGCAATGGACTTACCTTTATAACGCACCTCGAGCGTCTCGCGATTGTAGCGTTTGCCGTGACACACCTCGCAAGGGACCATCACGTCGGGCAAGAAATTCATTTCCAATGTCTTGTAACCATTACCACCGCATGCATCGCAACGACCGCCCGACACATTGAACGAGAAACGACCGGCCTTATAACCGCGAATTTTAGCCTCGGGAAGTTCCACAAAAAGATTTCTTATATCAGCAAAGACACCCGTATATGTGGCAGGGTTGGAACGCGGGGTGCGCCCAAGCGGCGACTGGTCCACATTCACCACCTTATCAATATTTTCTATACCTTCGATAGAATCGTAAGGCAATGGCTGCTGCAACGAGCGATAGAAATGTTGCGAGAGGATAGGCTGCAACGTATTGTTTATGAGCGAAGATTTTCCACCACCCGACACACCGGTAACACATATCAGTTTGCCAAGCGGGAACTCCACATTCACATTTTTCAGGTTGTTACCCCTCGCACCAAACAGTTTAATGCTTTTTCCGTTACCCGGGCGGCGTACGGCAGGCACCTCTATCTTCTCCTCGCCGCTAAGATAGCGTGCAGTCATAGTACCGCTGCTCATCATTGCCTTGGGCGTGCCTTGAAAGACAACATTTCCACCCTTGCGACCTGCTTTAGGGCCAAGGTCTATGATATAATCGGAGCTGAGCATAATATCTCGGTCGTGCTCCACCACTACAACGGTGTTAACCGCATCGCGCAGAGTCTTAAGAGAATTTATCAGTCGGTCGTTATCACGAGAATGTAAGCCAATGCTCGGTTCATCAAGGATATACAGCACATTAACAAGCTGCGAACCCACCTGTGTGGCAAGACGTATACGCTGCCCTTCGCCACCCGACAAAGTAGCCGATGCACGGTTGAGCGACAGATAACCCAAGCCCACGTCGAGCAGAAACCTCAGACGCGCAACTATCTCCTTTACTATCTCCTCGGCAATGGCACGCTGCTTGTCGGTAAGATGTTTTTCAAGGTCGAGCAACCATGCGTAAAGTTCGTTTATATCCATCGTGGCAAGCTCGTGAATATTCTTGCCGTTTATTCTGAAATGCAAAGCCTCTTTGTTGAGACGCGCGCCACCGCACTCGGGACACTCCATCATCACCGAGAACTGCTCGGCCCAACGCTGCTCTTTGGCCGACACACCTGCCTCGCGCTGCATCTGAATATATTTCATCAAGCCGTCATACGTCACAAAGCCATCGTAGAGGAACTCGGCGCCGGCAGGACGCAAAGGCACCGGCGAGCCATAAAGTATCTCGTCTATTGCCTCCTCGGGCAACAGTTCGACAGGAGTTTCAAGGTCGGCCTCGTAACGTTCGAGAATGGTCTCTATCTGCTTGAATATGGTCGATTTCTTATATTTCCCAAGAGGGGCAAGAGCACCCTCATATATCGACAATTTGCGATCGGGGATAATCTTCTCCACATCCACCTGACTGACAACGCCCAATCCTTTACATTTGGGGCAAAAGCCCTGCGGAGAGTTAAAAGAGAAATTATGAGGGTCGGGCTCGTTGTAAGCGATACCCGTCACAGGACACATCAACTTTTTGGAGTAGTAACGCACCTCGCCCGAGGGCATCTCCATCAACATCACAAGACCGTTACCCTGAGCCATCGTAGTTTTAAGGCTCTCTCTCAATCGTTGTGTATCCTTTGCATCGGCAACAAGTTTATCCACAACCACCTCTATACTATGGTTCTTGTAACGTTCGAGAGCCATTCCATGTGTCATTTCGCACATCTCGCCATCGATGCGCACATTCAGGTAGCCCTTGCGCATCATCTGCTCGAACAGCTCCTTATAATGACCTTTACGCGCCTTCACAAGCGGAGCAAGCATATAAATGCGTTTGCCGTCATAGTCTTTAAGAATGAGGTCGAGAACCTGCTCCTCGGTATATTTCACCATCTTTTCGCCCGAGAGATAGGAATAAGCATCGGCCACTCGCGAAAAGAGCAGACGCATATAATCGTAAATCTCGGTTGTGGTGCCCACCGTAGAACGGGGGTTTTTATTAGTAGTCTTTTGCTCAATGGAAATCACAGGCGAAAGACCTGTAATCTTATCAACATCGGGGCGTTCCATGCCTCCGAGAAAATTGCGGGCATAGGTCGAAAAAGTCTCAAGATAGCGACGCTGACCCTCAGCAAAAATAGTATCGAAAGCCAACGATGACTTTCCGCTACCACTGAGACCGGTAATCACCGTCAAAGCATCGTGCGGAATATTCACATCAATATTTTTGAGGTTGTGCACACGCGCACCCCACACCTCTATTTTATCACTTCTCTCTTCCACCTTATCAATTATTAACAGCACCCTCCTCGGTATATCCTCTCAACAAATTCACAGCCTGACGAATATCATACTTTATTCCATCGGCACCAAGTGCCTGCACCACAACAAAGTAGACACCATCTTTCACAGGTGTGCCTTTATATGTACCATCCCAGCCGCAACTCTCACAATCCATTTCGTTCATGCCCCACTTATACAACTGCTGTCCCCAACGATTGTATATAGCCGCCGAAAAAGAGATTATCGACTTCACCTCAAAGACATTGAAATAGTCGTTGATACCATCGTCGTTGGGCGAAAAAGCATTGGGCACTTTCAGCGAGGACTCACTAATCACTATTTGGAAAGGCTCATACTCATATTCAAGAACAAGATTTTCATCATCTTTGTGCGAATATGTAACATAAAGTCGCACAGTGAAAGAACCCGCCTCATTAAAATCATAATCGACATCTTTGTCAAATCTTTTAAGGAAAGGCTGTGGTTCTTCATCGCGGAAGAAGCTCCACTCACAAGCACAAGTATAGCCCTCGTACTCCTCGGCATTAGCCAAAAAGCGCGCTTTCAACGGAGCCTGACCGGTAAAGGAACCACCCTCGTCGAGTAATTCTTCAACACCATTCTTGTCGATAACCACCGCTTCGGGGATGGGCGCCTCGACCAAAATCTGCGCATTTCCCTTGCAAACAAACGCTATAAAGAACACGAGCAGACAAAAAACATATCTATTCATCATAAAACTTCGTTTCATATCTTACTAATTTGCAAAAATAGTGCAAGTCGAGAGGAGAACAAAATAAATTCATTTATTTTTTATTCCGAGACGCAGCCTATTTTATTTAAAAATAGTGCAAGTCGAGAGGAGAAGAAAAAAAGCCCGCAACAAATTCACTATAATCCGATAAATTTAATTAATTTTGCGCACTAACACTTAAAAAGATGAGAAAGCCCCAAACAATAGGAATAGTAATTTCCACATACAACAACCCCGCGTGGTTAGAAAAAACCCTTTGGGGATACCTTTATCAGACACGCCCCGCCGACGAAATAATCATCGCCGACGATGGTTCTCGCGACGACACCCGACAGCTCATAGACAGTTTCCGCGACAAACTACCTATCAAGCACGTATGGCACGAGGACAACGGCTTTCAAAAGTCACGCATACTGAACAAGGCTCTCATTGCAGCCGAGAGCGACTATCTCATCTTCACCGACCAGGACTGCATTCCCCGCAAAGACTTCATCGCCACACACGAAGCATATGCCCAGGAGGGTTATTTCCTTTCGGGTGGCTACTTCAAACTGCCGATGGACATCAGCAAAGCTCTCACACAAGACGATGTTGCCAGCGAAAGAGCATTCAGCTTGTCGTGGCTGAAAAAGCAGGGAATGAAGATGAATTTTAAGTGCAGCAAACTCATTAAGAGCAAGATATTCACTCAAATAATGAACCGCATCACACCCCGCGGAGCCACATGGAACGGATGCAACGCATCGGGCTGGCTTGCAGACATGATGCGCATCAACGGCTACAACGAAGAGATGCAGTATGGCGGGCAAGACCGCGAATTTGGTGAACGCCTGTTCAACTTAGGCATAAAATCGAAGCAGATATGCTATTCGGCCATCACCATGCACCTCGACCACAAACGCCCCTACAAGACCAAAGAGTCGATGGACAAGAACAAGGCGATACGCCGTAACACACGCAAGACAGGAATCATTGAGACTCCCAACGGAATAAAACAAAGACACTGATTATCACTGTCGGCCATCACCCGTCTTCTCGAAATACTTTTTCAAGACAAGCAACGAAATCAAGTCTTCACGTCTGTTGTTGCGGAATTGTGCAACAAACTCATGAGCGTGGTCTATGATAGCCTGCGCCTTATCGGGGTGGGCAATATAATAGTTCAGTTTCTCTTCGAGGTCGGAGTAATCGTCATTAATGCACACATAGTGATAATCGGGAACCAAAGTACCCTCCATGAACCAAGTCTCATACTTGGGGCGAGGCATCACCGCCAACGAGTTTGACGACATCACCCATTTAAGATTACTTGCAACATCAAAACCCTCTATGCAGAGAATAAACTTATAATCAAGGTGTTCGTCGATGGAGATAGAGGGTTTTATCCACTCGGGAGACACCACATTGTTGGCATTTATCTGCCCCAGGTCGCACATCGGATGGTTGAAATACATTTGCCAAAAGCGCACACGCTGTGGCTGCTTGATGCAAGCCCTTCCAATGAGCATATCCTTCTTGTCACAAAAGTGTCTATCATCCTTCACAAAAGTATAATGACGTATCTTGTTCAGTTTCAAGATAACAGAATTGGCATTATCGCCGGCTATCGGACGGCTCTTTGTGAGCGAAGGTGTGTCGGGAACATTCGTTATATCACCAAAGAGAGTGACAATCCTATTATCATCAGAAAAATAGCGAGTATATTCATAAGTATCGAAGAAGTAGACATTACCCTTCTTGCGCTGAAGTTTAAAATCCTTCAGAGCAACACTTTTGGCAATATCCAACGGAGTATACTCCTCCAATTTATTATAATAGTTCACACGACGCAAGATGTACTCCTTATCCTCCTTCTCCAAGCGCGCAAGCTCACGACCAAGCATTGCGCGATAGATACATTTGGGAATAATGTAACGTACAAAGTTCCTTAAATAGTAAAAAGGCTTGTTATTCTTGTGTTTTTGTTTGCGTATGAATGATAACATCATGCTTGGCTTTTTTCTTTCAGACGTTTTAATCTTCTCTCGTTCCACTCCTGATATCTTGCGCGAGTGCGTTTCCAACGGCGGTGAGTCCACAGCCACAGTTCGGGGTACTCCCTGATATTATCTTCGAGAAGAACATAATACTTTTTGGTTAATTCATCCTCGGGTAACGACATCACATCGTTGCTAATAAGGTTAAAAGTCGCAACATAACGCCCGCGACGCTCTTTCCTAAACGACATATAATATGCCGTACCATCAATCTTGCGCGCAATCTTCTCGGTACCCACAAAGACAGGTGTCTCGCGATGGAAGAATGGCAACCACAGACTTATGGCCTCCCAATGGGGTACCTGGTCGGCGATGAATCCTACGATATAAGGTTTTTTGCTACGGTTCAAGTCCAAAATTCTGCGCAAAGTATTTTTCATGGCAATGCACTCCGAGCCAAACTGCTCGCGCAGTTCAATGAAAAGCCTGTCGAGTGCCTGGCTGCTCAACGGATGATATATCTGCCCCAAGTTTATATCGGAATTCTTAAGGTGCAACGGCAAAGAGGTTATATATTCCCAATTAAAAAAATGGCCGATATACACCACAGCGGGCTTACCCTCCTCCACAAGCATGCGCTCCACCTCTTCCACACCCTCGAAACGAATATACTTTTTCATCTTCTCGGGCTTTATGCGTATAAGTTTTATTGTCTCTACGATATAATCACAGAACGCGGCATAGAACTTTTTCTCTATCGCCATAATCTCCTTTAAAGACTTCTCGGGAAAAGATTTTGTAAGATTGTCGCGCACCACCTTGCGACGATAACGACCCACATAGTATATCAACAGATATAACAAATCGCTAAACAGGTAAAGCACCTTAAATGGAAACAATGCACCGAAATTCCACAGCGCACGTATTATTTGATAATTAAGTTTCTTCATAGTAACTGCAAAGATAATGCTTAATTTGTGAAACTCTTTTAAAATAAACAAAAAATCATCACGCCTAAAAAAAACTTAAACAACCCACCTTCTTAAGTCAGCATCAACACTTAAGAGTTTGCATGGATGTTTTTTCAAAAAGTGTATATTTGCACAAATATTAATTAAAGTATTCCCGACCATTTTATGCTGATATTCTATGTTTTTTTATAAATTTGCAAATTAATTCCATTATATAAAAACAGATAGAAAACCACAGCACAATATAAATGAGCCACAAAAGAACAATAATATACCTCATTTGTCTGATACTCTGCACTTTTACCCTTAAGGCGCAGAACGACAACCATTTTGTACACACCGTAAGCAAAGGACAGACACTCTACTCCATTGCCCGCATGTACGAAGTGAGCGTAAACGACATTATAGCACTCAACCCCGAATGTGCGCAAAAACTCGCCATAGGCTACAAACTGAAAATAGCGCAAAAGAACAAAGCGACAACCACTGCCGCCACCGACAATAAACGCTACCACACCATACAGGCAGGCGAGACACTCTATCGTCTGAGCCAAAAATACGGCATCACTCCTCAGGAAATATGCGCAGCCAACCCCGGCCTTAGCATCAGCAATTTCCGCACAGGCGAAGTTATATTGATACCCGCATCACAGAAAGCCAAGCAGCCGGCAGCCACCGAGCAGCCCGCCAAAGTGGAAGAGACAAAAAGCACAACCACAGCAGACATACGCACCACCCACAAGGTAGAAAAAGGCGAAACAGTATACAGCATCTCACGTCGTTACGGAATAACCGAAGAGGAACTTATTGCCGCCAACCCTCAGATAAAGAAAAACAAGCTGAAGCGCAAAAGCATAATAGCAATTCCCTATTCGCAAAAGGAGATTGCCCAAAAAGCAGAGCAAGAGCAGAAAAAGATAGAAAAAGAGCAGAGCAATGCCGAGATTTTCCGCAAGATAGAAGAAGAGGAAGAGAAAAACAACACAAGCATAGGCGATGCGCTTAAGGTTGCAGTGGTGCTCCCATTCATGCTCGACACATACTCGCCCACCGAACAGTCGCGCATGGTAGAATACTACGAAGGCTTTCTGATGGCAGTGGAGCGTCTTAAACAATACGGTTACTCTTTCGAGATAAACACCTACGACTCGGGCAAAGAGAGCAATAGCCTCGCACCGCTGCTCGAAAGCGGCAAGCTCGACAACTGCAACATCATCTTCGGAGCACTGCATGCCAAGCACAACAAAGAGCTTGCACAGTTCGCACAGAAAAAAGAGATACCGCTTGTCATCCCCTTTACATCTAAAGAGGATGAAATATTCCGCAACCCTATGGTGTATGTAGTAAACACCATGCAATCCTACTTCTTCTCCGAAGTAATAGACCACTTCTCACGCAAATTTGCAGGCACTAACGTCATATTCATAGAGAACGACAACAACGGCAACAACAAAAAAGAGTTTGTAAGCACACTCAAGAAGAGCCTTGTCAAGAACAACCACGCCCACACATCGCTCTCTATGGAACATTTCATCGGTCAGGAGCCCGACTACGCATCGATAAAGGCAGCCATGAAGGAGAATTGCAAAAACATCTTCATCCCCACCTCGGGCAGCGAGACAACCCTCTCGACACTGCTATCCTCGATGCTTGTAATGAAGAACGACACAGTGAACAATCTGCCCGACTTCACCCTCTTCGGCTACCCCGAATGGCAAATATATGCCAACAACATGCAGAGCAAGATGTACGAAGTAGGTACATACTTCTACACATCCATTTTCAGCCACGCATCGTTTGCCGAGACAACACGTTTTCAGCAAAACTACATACAATGGTACAGCCACATGTATCAGAACATCTACCCCCGATACAGCATGCTTGGCTACGACACAGGCTACTATTTCCTACTCGCAGCAAGCAAATATGGCAAAAACATGGGCGACAACATAAACAAGGTAAGTTTCACCCCCATACAGACAGGCTTCAAGTTCGAGCGCGTAAATAATTGGGGAGGATTTGTAAACAAAAAGATATACTTTGTACATTATACACCCGAATATAAAGTTGAAAAAATAGATTTTGACAAATGAGAAATTTATTAATCATAATCGTAGCAGTCACGCTGCTGGCTGGCTGTACATCAAAAGTAAAGGAGACGATTACAATCCCCGCACAGACCGAGACAAACATCGCCTCGATACACATTGTCAATCAAGATGAAAGCCTCTACAAGATTGCAACAAAATACGGAGTTACACCCGACGAGATAATAGCCCTGAACCCCGCCCTCGCAAACAAGAAGCTGAAAAAGGGCATGAAGCTCTACATCCCCTTTGCCAAGCAGAAAGAGGTGGTGAAGCAAGACACAATAAAAAAAGAGGAAAAACCGGTAGTTGAAGAGAAAAAAAGCAAGATGGTGAAAGTAGCCGTCATACTCCCCTTCATGCTCGAAAAATACTCACCCACCGAACAGGAGCGCATGATAGAATTTTATCAGGGATTCCTGCTGGCTGTTGAGACACTGAAAAACGAAGGACACTCATTCGACATCCACACATACGACTCGGGCGAATCGACAGAAAACCTCGACAAACTCATTGCGAGTGGCAACCTCGACGACTGTGACATCATCATCGGAGCACTCTACCCCAACCACAACAAGCAACTCGCTGCGTTTGCCAAACAGCACAACATTCCCCTGGTGCTCCCATTCACAGTGAAAGAAGAGGAAATTTATTCCAACCCCAACGCATACATTGCCAATGCACTGCAAAAGTACATTGTAGAAAAGAGCGTGGAAAAATTTGTGGAAAGATATCGCAACGCGAACATCATCTTCGTGAAAAACGAACACGAAATAGAAGAGAAAGAGTTTGCCACACGCCTGAAAGCAAGCATCACGAAAAGCAACATCAGCCACACAGAGATTATCACCGACAGCCTCATAAGCATGGCAAGCGGCAGTGGCAGTGCCTACATAGCCAAATGTATGAAACCCGACACGATGAACATCTTCATTCCCACGTCGAGCAAGGTAGAGGCATTCAACACCCTGTTGCCCACACTGCTTGTTCTGAAACGCGACACACTCAGTTCCATTCCCGAATTCTCCCTCTTTGGCTACCCCGAATGGCAGATATACGCCAACAGCAACCTCGAAGCCATGTACGAGGTAGACACGTACTTCTACACCTCGTTCTTCAATAACAACATACTGCCCGAGGCTGTGGATATACAGGCAAGATACGCAGGATGGTACAACCGCAGCATGCAGAACCGCTACCCACGCTACGGAATGCTCGGCTACGACATAGGCTACTACTTTCTGAAAGCAGCGACCCTCTATGGAAAAAACATTTCCGACGGCATAAACAGCATAAAGTTCACCCCCACACAGTTGGGATTCAACTTTGCGAGAAACAACGGCCGAGGAAGCTACATAAACAACAAAGTATATTTCGTACGTTACTCACCCGAATATAAAATCATTAAAATAGACACCGACAAATGAAACGCTTACTGACAACAATAATAGCAATAACCCTTGCCATCGCCACAAAAGCACAAATAGAAGAGCCTCGCAACATTTTTGAGTTAGGCGTTTCGGGAGGTCTCAACCTCAGCAGTATGGATTTTCAGCCCACAGTGCGACAGTTCAGGCTGCAAGGATTGGGCGGAGGTATCAGCATGCGCTACACCAGCGAAAAATACTTCAGCATGATATGTGCAGCACAGCTCGAAGTGAACTTCGCACAGCGAGGCTGGGAAGAGGACTTCGACGACAAGACAAAGAACAGTTACAGCAGATGTCTCAACTACGTAGAGATTCCCTTCATGGCCCACTTGGCCTTTGGCAAAGAGCCTCACGGATTGCAGTTCTTCGTAAACCTGGGCCCGCAGATAGGCTTCCTGCTCGACGATAGCGAGAACTACGAAGGAGAATGGGCCATCGAGAGCCGCCCCACAGCCACCCAAGCCATTTACGGTAAAGAGATAAACAACAAATTCGACTACGGAATTGTAGGCGGCGCAGGCCTTGAACTAAAAACCAAAGCCGGCAACTTTTTCATCGAAGGCAGATACTACTACGGCCTCGGCGACATCTTCAACAACTCCAAGACCGACGACTTTGGCCGCTCGGCAAACACCACCATTTCGGCGCGTATAGGCTATTCGATGAGACTGTTCTAAAGAAAAACAAACACAAATAAAACAGCCGAGAGCATGCTCTCGACTGTTTTATTTGCACCAATTATATCTTACTGATGCGAATCTCTTAAAAGATCGTTCACAGTCTTTACAGGGTTGAATGTAGCAAGAGGCACCTCAACAAACACAGTATTCCAGTCGCACATTGCACCGTTCCACAATCCAGGAAGCTCCATAGCCTTCAGTTCGCGACCATTCTTCGACTTGTGAGAGATGAAACCCGTCGAGGGATCAACATAGTCGGGAAGATTGAATTTCTCGCCCTTATAATTCTTGACAGAGCAAACAAGGTCTACGGGATTGAAATGAGTACCATTCTCGAACATCTCACGCGCCCTCTCATTGTTCATGTCAATCTGCGAACTCTCGAGAATCTGCAATGAATAGGTGCCGTCGCTGTTGTAAGCAAGGAATGGACCACCACCCGGCTCGCCCACATTCTTTACCATTCCACACACACGCATGGGACGGTTGAGCTTCTTGCGCAAGTAGAGAACAAGGTTGCAATCTTCGAGGTTTTTAATCTCATTGCTACGACAGAACAGCTTCTGCTGTACGAAACGAATCATCTCCTCGACCTGCTCGTGAGTATATTTTCCTGAATCAATAAGACGCAGATACTCGAAAGCCTGTTTCTGCAACGACACAAGCACACCAGCAATAAGTTTTTTGTAAGTAACAGTGTCGCCTTTGAGTCTGTCGGGAACAACATTATCAATATTCTTGATGAAAATAACATCGGCATCGATGTCGTTAAGGTTCTCGATGAGCGCACCGTGACCTCCGGGACGGAAGAGCAATGCACCACCCTCGCGGAAAGGTTGGTTGTCGGCATCAACAGCAATAGTATCGGTGCTCTGCTTCTGCTCCGAGAAAGAAACATCATACACCACGTCGAACATCTTTTCGTAAATATCCTTGCGAGAAGCAACAAGGGCCTCGAACATAGCGCGATGGTTGGGCGAAACAGTAAAATGGAGACGCACCTTGCCATCCATAGCCGCATAGAGAGCACCCTCAACAAAATGCTCTTCTATGGGAGTACGCTGCATACCGTCGTAAGCATGGAACTTCAACAACCCCTTGGGCAGAGAACCATAGTTAAGACCTGTGAAATCGAGCAGATTAAACACGACAGCCTTGTAATTTCCAGCAGCCATCAGCTCCTTGATGTTTGCTGCACTGTTTCTTACGCACACATCATCAAGTTCCTCATAAAAAGCAAACTTCTCTATGTTGTTGAAGAAATTCTTCTCGAAATCACTTGTCGGCACATCATATTCGGCGCTCAGAAAAGAGAAGAGGTCTTTGAACATGCGGCTGGCAGCACCCGACGCAGGTACAAACTTCACCACCTCGTGACCGGCCTTGCAATACTCATCCCAAACACCGAGAAAAGCCTGAACCTCATCATCGGCAGGCACAAGAACGCCATGCTCGACCGATGCTGCCGCCTCAATCTTAAGAAACGGAAAACCTGTTACAAAATTTTTCAACTGCTCGGCAACTTTCTGCTCCGAAATGCCCTTTTTCATAAGTAACGCCTGGTCTGCTTTGCTTATCATAGTTGCATTAATTTAAAGTTTCACAATACTGCACCGTTCATAAGACAACAATAATCACCGCAAAAAGTATCTTTTCATCCACGCGGAGGGGTATCCGACGAACGTACAAATTAAATTCTATTTACAAAAATAGAAATAAATTTCTAAAATCTTCATAAAAAAATACCTCTTTTAAATAAGATGCAATATCTTTGTAAAAAGAGAAAGCAACTTTCTGCAAGGTAAAAGAGTTACGGAACGAAAAAAACAAGAAAACGATGCCCGAATCAATAATTCTTACACACGATGAGAAGAAAGAACTTCTTGGCCTGTGGCGCAAACTGCAAACAAATGTAGAAGAGAAAGTTACATCAAGCGACTACCAATATATAAAACCACGCTTCGACAAAGCCGTTGCCGAGGGTAAGATAACTCGAGACAAATTCGGCCTCAACCCCATACTGCTCGACCTCTACACCGTCTACTTAGTCGGCAAGGAGATTGGCTACCGTCGCGAGATAACCATCAGCATCCTGCTCAACCGTTGCGTGCTGGCGGGAGCCATAACCATGCAAGAGGTGTCCGAAATGTATGGTAGCAATGTTACCAACATTCTCTCGAGCTTGGCACAGATAAATGCTCTGCACGCCAAAAGCCCCACAGTAGAGAGCGAGAACTTCCGTAACCTGTTGCTGTCGCTCGCCAACGACATGCGCATCATCCTCATAATGATAGCCGAGCGTCTGGTGCTCATGCGCCACATAGCCGACAGCGACAACGACGAAGCCCGCCGACAAGTAGCACGCGAAGCATCGCAGCTCTACGCGCCCCTCGCCCACAAGTTAGGTTTCTACAAGCTGAAATCTGAACTCGAAGACCTTGTGATAAAATACACCGAGCCCGAAGTGTATGCCGAGCTTAGTCGCAAGCTCGAAGAGACAGCCGCATCGCGCGAGGACTACATGGCAAACTTCATATCGCCCATAGAAAAGTCGCTTCGCGGCAACCCCCACATAAAGTACCGCATAAAGGGAAGAACAAAGTCGATACACTCGATATGGCAAAAGATGAAACGCCAGAAAAGCCCATTCGAGAAGATATACGACATCTTTGCCATACGAATAATCATCGACAGCGAACTTGCAAACGAGAAGAGCGAATGTTGGCAAGTGTACTCGCTTGTTACCGACCTATACACGCCCAACCCCCACCGATTGCGTGACTGGCTCTCGGTGCCCAAGAGCAACGGTTACGAGTCGCTGCACACAACAGTCATGGGCCCCGAAGGTCGCTGGGTAGAGGTGCAGATACGTACCGAGAGAATGGACACCATTGCTGAGCATGGATTGGCAGCCCACTGGCGTTACAAAGGAATAAAGAGTGAGAAAGGGCTCGACAACTTGCTTGCCTCCATCCGCGACACTCTTGAACACATCTCCGAAGAAGATGTCTCGGACAACAAGTTCAAGATGGAGCTATACAAGGATGACATATTTGTGTTCACCCCCAAAGGCGACCTTTTCCACCTTCCCAAAGGAGCGACCATTCTCGACTTTGCATTCTGCATACACACAGGCGTAGGCAGTCATTGCACCGGTGCCCTTGTGAACGGGCGCAACGTACCGCTGAAACATGCCCTGAACAATGGCGACCAGGTGGAAATAGTCACCAGCAACAGCCAGACACCCAAACAGGCGTGGCTGAAGATAGTAAAGACCTCACGTGCCCGCGCCAAGATACGTCAGGCACTCAAAGACATAGGCGCACGTCAGGCAGCCCTCGCCCGCGAGACCATAGAACGCAAGTTCAAGAACCACAAGATGGAGTTCGACGAGCGACAGATGGATCGTCTCATCCGCAAGATGGGCTTCAAACGTCTGAGCGAGTTCTACCAACAGGTAGCCGACGGCTTTATAGACGTTACCGATGTGCTGCAACGCTACCAAGAGATGCTTGCCGCCGACAATGCCACCAGCGACACCATCCACAGCGCACAGGACTACACTTTGCAGAACGACCCAGAAAAGGGAGGCTCGTCAGACATCCTTGTCATCGAGAGAAACCTCAAAGGTGTAGACTATAAATTTGCAAAGTGCTGCACCCCCATCTTTGGCGACGAAATATTCGGATTCGTCACCATAAGCGGTGGAATATCCATTCACCGCAAAGACTGTAGCAACGCACGCGAACTGCGCGAACGCTACCCCTGGCGAGTAATCGAGGCACGCTGGAGCGACAAGGACAAGAACGGCAAGACCCTCTTTGCCGTAAACCTGCGCATCGTAGGCCACGACGACATTGGAATTGTCACAAACATCACCTCGGTAATCAGCCAAGAAAAAGATGTCATACTGCGCAGCATCAACATCGAGTCGCACGACACACTCTTCTCGGGTACCCTCACACTGTTGGTAGACGAGTTTAGCAAACTGAGCAAGCTCATACGCAAGATAGAGACCATAAAAGGCGTCAAGCAGGTATCACGCGTATAAATGTACATTACAAAAAACCGTTGCAAACAACAGATTATTTGATATATAATAAGTAACTTTGCACCGTAGAAAAAAAGATAAAAAGAAAATGAAAAAGACAATCATAACACTGCTCCTCGCAATACTGTTCATCCCCACGATGGCACAGGAGCAAAAAGACACCATTGCAACAAAGAAGGAGAAACTTTATGCCGAAATAAAGTTTGAAAAGACCAATCACAACTTCGGCACATTTGCAGCAGACACAGCACTACTCGACTGCGAGTTCAAGTTCAAGAACGTAGGCAACGCCGACCTGTACATACATCAGGCATTCGCCTCGTGCGGATGCACTGTGCCCGACTTTCCTATTGAAGCCATCAAACCCGGAGAGAGCGGAAGCATCAAGGTGACATATGACGGCACTCATAAATCCCCCGGCAACATGCGTCGCAGCATCACCGTACACACAAACGGAAAAGTAGAGATGGTAAAGCTCTACATCACCGGAAAAATGTTACCACGCAAAATAGAAGAGACACCTGTGGTAAAAATAGAAGAAGAGTAACAACAACATAAAAATCTCCCCAAAGTTCCATCGGACTTTGGGGAGATTTTTATTCACCTATCGCTTACACATTGTAGAACTCGGTGAAAGCCTTTATAACATACTCGGTATCGACAAGAGCCGAAGTCTCACGAATGGAGTGCATACCCCACATAGGGTTACCCATATCCACACCGCGCATAGGTAGCTGAGTGGTAAGAGTATTTCCCAAAGTTCCGCCACCGGCAATGTCTGAACGGTTCACGAAATACTGGAAAGGCACACCTGCCTTGCGACAAATTTCGGCAAAGACAGCAGCCGACTCGGCATCGGTAACATACTTCTGATTGGCGTTGAACTTGATAACAGGGCCGCCACCCATCACAGGATGGTTTGTGGGGTCGTGTTTGTCGGCATAGTTGGGGTGCAGAGCATGAGCCATGTCGGCAGAAACCATGAATGAGTTCTCCACAGCGCCATAGAGGTCGCCGGGTTTTCCGCCACGATTCATAATGATAGTGTCGAGCAAGTTGCGCAGCACGGGCGATGCAGAGCCCTGCTTTGTGACGTTACCTGTCTCCTCGTTATCGAAAAGCGCGAGAACCTGAGTCATAGACGAAGGCTTGCTGTTAATCATCGCCTGAAGACCGGCAAAAGACATCAGCAGGTCATCCTGACGACCACAGGATACAAACTCGTTGTTCATACCACAAAGACAAGCAGGTGTAGCGTCGTAGAGCGAAACATCAAAGTCGAGAATATCCTTTACATCCACGCCAAGTTCCTCGGCAATAATCTTCACAAGCAGATTCTCTTTCTCGAAGTGTCCGGTGATGAATCCCAGCACAGGCATCATATCACGCTGACGGTTGATAGGATTACCATCGTTCACCTCGCGGTTGAAGTGTATAGCCAAGTGAGGAATGAGCAGCAAGGGGCGTTTCACATGAAGCAGACGAATCTCGGGACGCAAAGGCGACTCTCCGCGCAAAATCACACGACCCGCAATAGAGAGAGGACGGTCGAACCAAGTGTAAAGAATGGGGCCTCCATAAACCTCGGTATTCAAGCGCACCATGCCACCCTCGGAGTACATTTCGGGCGCAGGCTTAATGCGAAATCCGGGAGAGTCGGTGTGAGCGCAGATTAGTTTGAAACCCTCTTTCACGCAACCGGTACCCACGCGGAAAGCAAAAAGCGCGGAATTGTTCTTTGTAATATAGTACCCTGCTCCCGCCTCAAGTGCAGGCATATTGCCAAGTTCAACCTTTTTAAAGCCATTGGCAGTAAGCAGTTTCTCGGCATAATCTATCGCAAGAAAATTGACAGGAGAACTGTCAAGCATTTTTAATAAATCGTTCATAGTATCATTTTTTTAAATTAGTATTTTTCAAAATATCGGCTGCACGTTCAAGAGCCTCGGGCGTGCCGGCATCTACCCATCGGCATGTGTCGGGGAAGAGCGCAGCCCTCACACTCATGCGCGCGGCATTTTCAAGATAGAAGGGAATGAGCGGAAAAGCCCCATCGGTCTCTTTCATACGGCGCGCCATTGCTGCGTTAATCACATGTATTCCCGAAAATGCGTAAGGTGTGAAAATCTCGGGAGAAAAATCGGGGAAAGGCGACCTTTTCTCGCCACTCTTCATATTCATCCATCCCGCAAGAGCCATCTTCTCGTCAAAAAAGAGCATGCGCGAAGAGTTTCTTTTCTGCACCAGCAACAGCGTGTCGCACCCCTCGGCCGAGGCATATAGCTCGCCCAAATTCACATCGCTTATCACATCGACATTATGCACAAGCACAGGCTTGTCATCGTCGAAGAAGCCGAGCGCACGTGCAATGCCGCCACCCGTATCGAGCAACAAGTCGCGCTCGTCAGAGACATCTATCCTGATGCCAAACGAGTCGTTGCGACGCAGAAAATCGATAATCTGCTCGCCCATATAATGCACGTTCACCACTATATGCGTAAAGCCCGCGCACTTCATCTTGAGAATAAGATGCTGCAACATCGATGCCCCTGCAACCTCCACGAGAGCCTTAGGGCGGTCGTCAGTGAGCGGTCGCAAACGCGTACCCAATCCGGCAGCAAGAATTATAGCATTCATCCTTTAAAACTATTTCGAGGGAATAACATATTTTCTATTCTGCATCTTATGCGTCACCACCACCTTAACGCCGAACTTCTCGGCAATGTGCTGAGCAGTGTGCTCGGCACTGTACACCGAGCGATGCTGCCCGCCCGTACATCCGAAACATATCTGTATATGCTTGAATCCACGCTGTTTGTAGTTATCCACCATCATATCCACGATGGAATAGACATTCTCGAGGAACACACCAATCTCGCTCTGCTCATCGAGGAAACGAATCACAGGCTCGTCGAAACCGCAGAGCTTTTTGTAAGGCTCGTAGCGACCGGGATTGTGAATGGCACGACAGTCGAACACAAAGCCGCCACCGTTACCCGAATAGTCGTCGGGGATGCCACGTCTGTATGAAAAGCTCATAACATCGACAGTAAGTTCACTATCATCCTGTCTTTCAAAAAGAGGCATTGCAGCGGCAGCCGTCAGCAACTCCATCAACAACGGGAACTCCTCTTTCACCTCTCCTACAAGTGCCGTAAGCTGCTGCAACGCAGCAGGAATGCTCTCGACAAAAGCCTTTTTGCGTTCGAGCAGTCCGCGGAAACCATATGCACCAAGATTCTGCAATAGACGGAAAATGCGGAAGTAAAGTAAATTACGCATGAACGGCTCTCTCTCCACCGCGCGGTAGCGTTTGAGCGACTCAATGTAAGCATCAATCATCTTATCTACAACCTCGGGCGTATATTTTGCACGTGCCTGCCCCACAAACGAAGCGACGTCGTAGTAAATGGGGCCGCGACGTCCACCCTGAAAATCGATGAAATAGGGTTTGTCATCGTGCCACATCACGTTGCGCGACTGAAAATCGCGGAACATAAAAGTGTTCTCATCATCCTGTAAGAGAGCCGCCGCAAGACGCTCAAACTCATCCTCAAGCAGACGCTCGTTGAACTCTATACCCACAGCCTTCAGGAAACAATATTTAAAATAGTTCAAGTCCCAGAAAATGGAACGACGGTCGAATGCCGACACCGGATAACAGATGGAGAAGTCGAAATCCTCGGCACCAAGATACTGAATATCTGGCAGCAGAGCCATCACTCGGCAAAGGTCGGAACACTGCTCGTCGTTGAAGCTGCCACACTCGCGAGCAGGCTTCAGACGCTCGTACAAGTTAGTATCGCCCAAGTCGTTCTGAACATAGCAAAGCCCGTCGGACGAAATAGCCATCACCACAGGAACATCCACTCCCCTGACTGCAAGCTGCGCCGAGAGAGCGAAAAAAGCACGATTCTCCTCGACTGAAGTACCCACAGTACCTATGAGCGAGACATCACCCGCCCTCATGCGATAGTAACTTCTATTGGAGCCGTCGCCGGTGAGTTTCACCACCTCTTCGGCAGCGAGCGACGTAGCATCGTGAAATAATTTCTTGAGAGTATTTATCATCATTATCTTTTTCCTAAACATTGAATATGCGAAGATAATGAAATCTCATGTAAAAAAACAGCATTTAAGAAAATAAAACACTAACAGCTGTCTACCTAACAATTTATTACAGTTCGTAAAGTTTTGTTTTTGTTTATGGTGCCTGCAAGCTCGTGCATAATCTTGTTTTATGGCTCGTCATCAAGCGGGTCATAATCAAAGTTAGCTTTTTTATAATACTCCTTGGCCTTCTGTTTGTCAATGGAAATGCCGAACTTTTCCCAGCCTTCACGGTAAATATCGCCGAGTTCCATATATATATCCTCGTCATAATAGGCAACCACTCCGCTTTCAATGCGTTTCAGTTCTGCCATCAGCCTATTGTAGTTCTGCTCTTCTGTATTAAGATTTGTGTACCCTAACATACCATAGACCTTGAAGTATTCTTCGTAGGGCAATTCCATATAAACATCACAGAAGTTGTTGAACACACGCTGCTCAAAATCAGCATCCCACTCAAAAAGCGGGATATCAGTCAGCAAGGTACGTTCAATGCTAATCTCCTCGTTTGTCTCCTCGTCAAAGAACGGCTCAACCACAGTGCGGTAACTTACATACATTGCAGCAAGCACCATGGCGTCGCAGGTGAGGCTGTTGGCAGCCAAGAGCCACTCCTTGTCCTCGGACTTCATAAGTTTAAGAGATTCGTTTAAATAGAACCCGGAAGCTTCTTCTCTGTTTTCCAATATCTTTTTCATATATTGAAAAGCCTCTTCGTTGCCATTTCTTGTCTCTTCGAGCAATGTTTTTAAACATTGCTCTATTGTATTCAGCTCTTCGGCCTGCAGCAACTGTTCGTAAATCTCTTTCATAGTATAATATTTTCGTAACGATTCAGAATTTTGTACCATAGAAAAATTAATTATTCGCCACAAGCAAACAAATTAGACTCTCCTGCCCTATCGTAAAAGGCCTTTGCTTTCGCCGAGTCGATGGAAATACCAAACTCCTCCCAGCCGTTACTGTAAATATAGCCAAGTTCCTCACATATATCCTCGTCGTAGGGGGTGATGCTGTTGTCGGCTGTTATGCGTTTTTCCTCGGCCATCAATCTGTTGTAAGCCCAGCGAGAGGTATCAAGCTCGGTATATGCAAACATATACAAAATTCTTTTGTAAAGGATGTAAGGCAGTTCCATATACACATCTCCGAAAGCCTCGCAAACACGCTGCTCAAAATTCGCATCTCTTTTGAAAACAGGGACATCAACCCACTCAGAGCGTTCAATAGTTATCTGTTCGCCTGTATCCTCATCGACAAAATGTTCAGTATAATGGCGATTGCTTTTATACATTGCAGCAAGGATGATACTATCGCACACTAAGCTGTCGGCATCGATGAGCCACACACTGTCCTCGGGTTTCAACAGCGTCAAACACTTCTCGACCCAATACCCAAGCATGGCATCGGTACCCTCCAATATCATTTTCATATATTGCAGTGCCTCACTGCTGTCCTTGCGTGTCTCTTCGAGCAGGTGCACAAAATATTTATCTTTTTCGCCGTAATTGGCATGCAGCCATGAATCGTAAATCCTTTTCATGACTCATTCTTCGTCTATAATGCGCAGGTCGTTGCGACTGTCAATGACCAACTTTTCGTAACGGTCTCGCAGACGGGGCATGCGCGAGAGGCGTATGGATAGCCTCACAACACATTCGTTATCGAATATCTGTTCCACAATGCGAGGGTTCTCCTCTTTCACTATGCGCAGAACGTCGTTGAGCAGGGGGTAAGAAAATTTCAATAGAATTTCGCCGTTGATAGTCTTCTCGACATGCTCTGTGGCGTCGAGAGCCTCGGCTGCTGCTGCCTTGTAGGCAACGATAAGGCCACTGGTGCCCAATTTTATGCCGCCAAAATAGCGGACAACAATCACTAGTACGTTTGTAAGCTCGCGACTGTCAATCTGCCCAAGAATAGGCTTTCCGGCTGTGCCCGAAGGCTCGCCGTTGTCGTTGGCGCGGAAAAGTTCGCGTCGCTCACCCAGACGATAGGCGTAGCACACGTGACGCGCGTCGTAATATTTTTTCTGGTAGGCCTCGACCTCGCGTTTGACGTCGTCGAGTGTCTGCACAGGAATGGCAAAAGCGAGGAATTTACTCCTTTTTTCGGAGTAAATTCCTTCGCCTGCCACGTCTATGGTTTTATATATATCCTCTTCCAACATTGGGCGTCGGATGTAATTTTAATAGAGTTCGTGAATAACGAGTCCCGAGCGCAGTTTAGGCTCGAACCATGTTGTCTTGGGAGGCATGATATTGCCCGAGTCGGCAATGTCCATAAGCTGCTTCATCGATACGGGATAGAGGGCAAGTGCCATCTTCATCTCACCGCTGTCTACACGACGTTTAAGCTCGCCGAGGCCGCGAATACCACCAACAAAGTCTACACGTTTATCCGAACGCAAGTCCTTGATTCCCAAAATCTCGTCGAGGATGAGGTTAGACGAAATTGTTACGTCGAGAACGCCGATGGGGTCGTTGTCGTCGTATGTTCCCTCTTTGGCTGTCAGCGCATACCACTGTCCGTCGAGGTACATCGAGAACTCGTGCAAGCAAGCAGGCTTGTAGATATCAGCACCCTTAAGGGTAACATCGAAATTCTTTGCCACTGCTGCGAGGAACTCCTCGGAGGAAAGGCCGTTGAGGTCTTTTACCACGCGGTTGTAGTCGATGATTGTAAGCTCGCTCTCGGGGAAGCACACTGCCATAAAGTAGTTGTACTCCTCGTCGCCACGGTGGTTGGGGTTCTGCTCGGCTTTCTCTTTGCCCACGAGTGCTGCCGCAGCCGAACGGTGGTGACCGTCGGCAATGTAAAGGGCGGGCATCTTGGCAAATTCTGCTGTAACCACTGCGATATCCTCGTCGTTGTCGATTACCCAGAACTGATGACCGAAACCGTCGAGCGCAGCTACAAACGAATATTCAGGCTTGTTAGCTATATATTTCGCCATCAAAGCCTTGAGTGTATCATTGTCGGGATAAGCAAGGAACACAGGCTCTATGTTTGCGTTGTTCACGCGAACATGCTTCATGCGATCCTCCTCTTTGTCGCGACGTGTAAGTTCGTGCTTCTTGATAGTGCCATTCATGTAATCGTTCACGTATGTGCAAACAACAAGGCCGTACTGTGTCTTTCCGTTCATAGTCTGAGCATAGATGTAATACTGCTCTTTGTTGTCCTGAACGAGCCAGCCGTTATTCTTGAACTTTGCAAAGTTCTCGGCAGCCTTGGCGTAAACCTCGGGCGCATGTTCGTCGGTACCTACGGGAAAGTCAATCTCGGGACGTATAATGTGATACAACGATTTCTCATTGTCACCTGCCTCGGCGCGTGCCTCGTCGCTGTTGAGCACGTCGTAGGGGCGGCTCTGAATATCCTCGACAATGGCTTTGGGAGGTCTTATTCCTTTAAAAGGTTTTATGATTGCCATAGTCCTGAAATTTTATTTGTTCAAACGGAATCTTTCGCAACCCTCCTCGAAGTAAGCAACAATCTGCTTGGCAGCTGCAATACCTGCGTTGATGTTTGCCTCGGCTGTCTGCGCACCCATCTTTTTGGGTGTTGCAAAGTAACGGCCTTCAAACTTGGCAAACTCCTCGGCAGCAACGGGAGCGATGTCTGTTGCATATTTGAAGTCGGAACGCTCGTTCATCACCTCGATAAGCTCAGGCTCGTTGATAACCTCTTTGCGGGCTGTGTTCACGAGGAACGCGGGCTTGGGCATCTGCATGAGCAGCTCCTTGTTGATTGACTGTTTAGTCTCGGCTGTTGCGGGGAGATGCAAAGAAACCACGTCGGATGTAGCGTAGAGCTGTGCAGGTGTCTCGCACCAGATGCATCCTGCCTCTTCGACAGACTCTTTTGTTACAAACGCGTCGTAAACGGCTACGTTCATGCCGAAACCTTTGGCGATGCGTGCAACGTTGCGACCTACGTTACCGAACGCATGGATACCGATGGTGCGACCTTTGAGCTCGCAACCTGCGGCACCGCTGAACATGCCACGTGCCATGAATACCAACATACCGAATACTAGTTCGGCAACAGCATTGGCATTCTGTCCGGGGGTGTTCATTACGCACACGTTGTTTGCAGTTGCAGCATTGAGGTCTACATTGTCGTAGCCCGCACCTGCACGAACAACAATCTTCAGGTTCTTTGCTGCTGCAAGAACCTCGGCATCGACAATGTCGCTACGGATGATGATTGCATCAACGTCGGCAACAGCGTCGAGCAACTGCTGTTTGGATGTATATTTTTCGAGCAGCACAAGTTCGTAACCTGCTGCGTCGGTAACTTCGCGTATTCCTTTAATTGCAACGGGAGCAAAAGGTTTTTCCGTTGCTACCAATATCTTTTTCATAATTTGCTTTCCTTTTTATTAATGATTTCTCTCGAACTCCTTCATGCAATCAACAAGTGCCTGCACAGCCTCCAGAGGAAGTGCATTGTAACAAGATGCACGGAAACCACCGATAGAACGGTGACCTTTGATACCAACCATACCTTTTGATGTTGCGAATGCCATGAATTCGGCCTCGAGGTCTTTGTACTCGTCGGCCATCACAAAGTCGATGTTCATGTAAGAACGGTCCTCAATATCGGCTGTACCCTTGAAGAACTTGTTACGATCGATCTCGCCATATAACAGCTCGGCACGAGCCGCTGCACGACGCTGCATTTCGGGCACACCACCCTGCTCCTTAATCCAGCGGAGTGTACACATCGCCGAGTAGATGGGCAATACGGGAGGAGTGTTGAACATTGAACCGTTCTCGATGTGTACGCGATAGTCGAGCATTGTGGGGATGGTACGTGACACCTTTCCAAGAGCGTCGTTCTTTACAATCACGAATGATACACCCGAGGGGGCGAGGTTCTTCTGCGCACCACCATAGATACAAGCATATTTGCTCACATCGACAGGGCGTGAGAAGATGTCCGATGACATGTCGGCAATCAGAGGTACGGGTGAGTCGATATCACGACGAATCTCGGTACCGTAGATTGTGTTGTTTGTAGTGATGTGGAAATAGTCCGCATCGGTGGGAATCTCGTAGTTCTTGGGAACATAGCAATAGTTTCTATCCTTTGACGATGCTATCTCCACAGCCTCACCGAAGAGTTTGGCCTCTTTCATAGCCTTGTTAGCCCATGTACCTGTGTTCAGGTAAACAGCCTTCTTCTCCATGAAGTTGAAAGGAATCATACAGAACTCGAGGCTTGCACCACCACCGAGGAAAATCACTGAATAACCTTCGGGAATGTCGAGCAACTCTTTGAAAAGAGCCTCAGCCTCGGGAATTACAGGCTGAAAATCCTTTGAACGATGGCTGATTTCCAATATAGAGAGTCCGATTCCGTTAAAATCTTTTACCGCTTGAGCAGTCTGCTCGATAACCTGAGCGGGCAATATCGAGGGACCTGCATTAAAATTATACTTTTTCATATTATATATTTATTAACAAATATGTTTAAACTTATTAAAATTCTTTTTCAAATATAAGGTCGCAAAGGTATCTATTCTTTTTGAAAAAACAAATTTTCAAGAAAAATAATACCACTTTTTTATCACATTACGATTTTATCACTTCCATAATGGTCTTCATGCCCTTTATTTTTTCATTCGCAACGGCTGATAGCAAGCTCTTTACCATACCTCGACGCACTGCCACATAGGAATAACGGTCATAAACAACAATAGTTCCAAGGTCGGCAGGCTTTGCACCACCCTTTTTCATGAAAAAACCGGCAATGTCGCCACGACTTATCTTGTCGCGTTTGCCTTTACCCACATACACCACCTGCCATGCGGGAGCAACAGGCATGGGGATTGATTGCGCGAGATTGAAGCGTGGAGTCTCGGGCGAGACATATTCGGGCAACGAACCGCCCTCGATATAAAAGACGTAAACAGCACCCTCGGCACTCCAGCGCGCTGTACGACCATTGCGATGAATGAAGCTCTCTTCGTTCACAGGACGCTGATAGTGTACCACATGCTTCACATCGGGAATATCAAGACCACGCGCAGCAAGGTCGGTGCAGACGAGCACCGTTGCACAGCCGCTTTTGAACTTGTACAAAGCAAGTTCGCGCTGTTTCTGCTCCAAACCGCCATGATACACAATAACCGAGATTCCCTTCTTTTTAAGGAAAGAGCCTACCTCGTCGACCATCTCTCTGAAATTGCAGAAGACAATAGCCGACTCGCCTCGCATCAGACACAGCAACGACGCAAGCGCATCGAGACGCTCTTTCTGAGTAGTGTGAACAAGATAAAAGGCTGTACGCTCCTGAGGTTTTTCCACAGTATCAGTGAAGTCGAGCTTCGCAAAATCGGGCGACGAGACAAAGCGCGACAGCTCGTCGGAGTCGGTTGCCGAGAGCAGGAAACGGCGCACCGTCGATGGCATCTGCGCGAGCAGCTGCTCCATCTCCTCTTTGAAACCAAGTTCCAGAGACTTGTCAAACTCGTCGAACACCAGTACGCGAGCATCGGCTACCGTAAATGTGCCACGCAACAAGTGGTCGTTCAAGCGACCGGGCGTAGCAATAACAATAGCAGGTACAGCACCCTTGAGCGTAGCAATCTCCTCGTTCACCGAGCGACCACCATGCAAGCATAGAGCCTGAAAACCTGTTGCCATTGTTTTCCACACATCAGCTACCTGACGCGCAAGTTCGCGTGTGGGCAACACCACGACAGCCTGCACGCCGCGAGCATCCTCGCGAAGCATCTCGAGCAATGGAAGAAGATAGGCCAGAGTTTTACCGGTACCCGTAGGCGAGAGCACAACCACGTCGCCACCGTTGCGAAAGGCACCAAGCGTACGCAACTGCATCTCGTTCAACTGTTCCACCCCCACAGCGCCAAGAGACAGGCGTAATCGTGAAGTTATTTCAATATCACTCATATTCATATACTTTCAAAAAATAAGGCTGCGAAGTTAGCACTTTATGACGAAACAGAAAAATTCCGCAACAAAATAAAAACCACAATGATGACTTTTTCACGCTCAAGCCAAAAATGTGAAACAACAGACAATACTGACTAAAATTCACCGTCAAAAGCAATTCGCCAAGCAACAATCTGCCAAATTGACACAACATTTAAAAAGAAATGATTAAATTTGCCAAAATTTACACAAAAACCATATTGGCAAACTATTTGTTGCATATACATAATGTAATAATATATATAAGTATATCATGAGCAAAAACGAAAAATACCAGGAAAACAACGAGGAGTTTACCGACAACATAGAGAACACTCCCCAAGAGGAGAGCACAAGCAACGATAATATTGTCGGCGAAGAGGTACTCGACGAAAAGAGCCAGCTGGAGCTGAAACTTGCCGAGGCTGCCGAAAAAATAGTCACCCTCGAGGATAAATATCTTCGTCAGGTAGCAGAATTCGACAACTACCGCAAACGCACCATAAAGGAGAAAGCCGAGCTTATAAAGAACGGCGGCGAGCGCACCATTGAATCCATTCTGCCTGTGCTCGATGACTTTGAGCGCGCTATTGCCACAATGCAGAAGAGCGACAATGCAGCAGAATTGCGTACCGGCGTAGAGCTCATCTACAATAAGTTTGTCGGCATCCTCAAGCAGAACGGACTGCAAAAGATAGAGACCGAGGGCAAGGAGTTCGACACCGACTACCACGAAGCAATAGCAATGGTACCCACCCCCGACGAATCACTCAAAGGAAAGGTACTCGACTGCATACAGACAGGATATATATTAAACGACAAAGTAATACGTCACGCCAAAGTGGCAGTAGGCGAATAACACAAACATGGCAAAAAGAGACTACTACGAAGTGCTTGGCGTGGAGAAAAACGCCACAGCCGATGCCATAAAAAAGGCATATCGTAAAAAAGCAATTCAATATCACCCCGACAAGCAGCAGGACAAGAGCGACGCCGAAAAGAAAGAGGCCGAGGAGAAGTTTAAAGAGGCTGCCGAGGCATACAGCGTACTCAGCGACCCCGACAAGAAGGCGCGTTACGATCAGTTCGGACATGCGGGCATGGGCGGTGCAGCCGGTGGCGGAGGCTTCGGCGGATTCGAGGACTTTGACCTCAACGACATCTTCAGCAGCGTGTTCGGTCAGGGATTCGGCGGCGGAGGTTTTGGCGGCTTCGGCGGATTTGGCGGTGGTGGTGGCGGTCGCGCACAGCAGACACGCTACCGTGGCAGCGACTTGAGAGTGAAAGTAAAGCTGAACCTTCAGGAGATTTCCACCGGAGTAACAAAGAAATTCAAGCTGAAAAAATATGTTCAGTGTACCCACTGTGGCGGCACAGGAGCCGAGGGCAATGCTACCGAGACCTGCCCCGAATGTAAGGGAACAGGCCGCGTGATACGCACCCAGCAGAGCATCTTCGGAATGATGCGCACCGAGGCAGCATGTCCCCGTTGCGGTGGCGAAGGCAAAATCATTAAGGACAAATGTAAGCATTGTAGCGGCGACGGCATCGTGATGGGCGAGGAGGTTGTAGAGGTAAACATCCCCGCAGGTGTTGTCGAGGGCATGCAGTTGTCGATGCGTGGCAAAGGAAATGCCGGCAAACGCAACGGCGTGAACGGCGACCTTCTTATACATATAGAAGAGGAGAAACACCCGCAACTCATACGCGACGAGAACGACCTTGTGTACAACTTGCTGCTCGACATTCCCACAGCAGCCCTCGGAGGTGTAGCCGAAATACCCACCATAGATGGAGCTGCACGCGTAAACATCGAACCCGGAACACAACCCGGCAAAGTGTTGCGTCTGCGTGGCAAGGGTTTGCCCGCAGTAAATGGCTACGGTCGTGGCGACATTGTAGTGAACATCAGCGTTTACATACCCGAGACACTTTCAAAAGAGGAGAAGAAGAGCATGGAGAACTTCAAAAACTCGGATAACTTCAAACCCTCGACAAGCATCAAGGAACAGATTTTCCGCCGCTTCAGAAAATTGTTCGACTAAAGAATAAAATATAGAAATATGACATACGAAGAGACTGTCGATTATCTATTCAACTGCGCTCCGCCCTTTCAACAAGTGGGCGGAGCTGCTTATAAAGAAGGACTTGCCAACA
This sequence comes from Bacteroidaceae bacterium, assembly GCA_045661205.1. GTDB lineage: Bacteria > Bacteroidota > Bacteroidia > Bacteroidales > Bacteroidaceae > HGM04593. The sequence goes on from JAZRFE010000012.1 coordinate 35,773, forward strand.
GCATAGCCATCGACGACCATGCCGGCAACCCTCACCGCAAATTCCGCACAATACATGTGGCGGGTACCAACGGCAAAGGCTCGTGTTCGCACACCCTCGCTGCCACTATGCAAGCAGCAGGATACAAGGTAGGCCTGTACACATCGCCCCACCTGATAGACTTCCGCGAAAGAATACGCGTGAACGGAGTGCCGGCAAGCAAAGAGTTTGTCGTGGAGTGGGTGAAGAGAGAAAAACCATTTTTCGAGCCTCTAAGCCCATCATTCTTTGAGCTTACCACAGCAATGGCATTCAGCTACTTCGCACAGGAGGCAGTGGATGTAGCTATAATAGAGGTGGGACTTGGCGGACGACTCGACTGCACGAACATCATAAGCCCCGACCTGTGCATTATAACCAACATCAGCCCCGACCATGTGCAGTTTTTGGGCAAAAGCCTAGCATCAATAGCAGCGGAAAAGGCGGGCATCATCAAGCCCGGCACACCCGTAATCATAGGCGAGACAACTCCCGAGACACGTAAGGTATTCATGCAGAAGGCCGAAGAGGAACAGGCACCCATCATCCTTGCCGAAGAGAACAACCTCGTAAAAAGTGCAACCCCCACAACCGAAGGTTACACATACGAGACAACCATTTTCGGCACCATAGAAGGAGAGCTTGGCGGTGACTATCAGGTAAAAAACGCAAACACCATTCTCAATGCCATTGTGCGCCTCATAGGCCTGGGTTACAACATCAGCGAAGAGAGCATACGCACAGGCTTTTCAAGCGTTTGCGCCACCACAGGTCTGATGGGCCGTTGGCAAAATCTTGGCACACAGCCAAAAACGGTATGCGACGCAGGGCACAATATAGGAGGTATAAAATATATCGTGAGCCAACTGAAAAGAGAAAAATACAACACCCTGCGCATAGTCTTCGGAATGGTGAACGACAAGGAGATTGACGAGGTGCTTGCAATGATGCCCAAAGAGGCAACATACTACTTTACCCAGGCAAGCATACGACGCGCGCTCCCCGCCGAGGAGATGAAAAAGAAGGCTGACGCCTATGGACTGGGTGGCACCCACCACCCCACAGTGTGCGAAGCACTGCAAGCGGCACAAGCCGACGCATCGCCCGACGACTTCATATTCATCGGGGGCAGTTGCTTCGTCGTAGCCGACCTGCTACAAGAAATAGCAAACTCATAAAAAAGAGACGCGATAGACAGATTTTTCACCCTGGATATCGCGTTTTTTGTGTAAAAAAAGAGAAAAAAGCAACATAAAGCAGCAGTAAAAAAATTAAAGGACAAAAAACCTCGCGCATTATTTTGCTAAAAGATTTATTTTTATTTTATTTGCAAAAGAGTTGCGAAAACCGGACATTTGAGAGGAGAAAACAGGAGTATCCTCAGCCTTTCGTTGTTTGTTTTTCGCATAAACAATAACCCAAATGCAATAAAATACAAATATGAGTTGCTGTAAAAAAAACCTTTCGGGGCTTAAGGCCGCCGATTTCAAGAAGAGCATAAAAGGTAAAAAAACCGCTCTTTACATTCTGAAAAATAACAAAGGTTGCGAAGTTGCCATTACCAACTATGGCGGTGCCATCCTTAGCATCATGGTTCCCGACCGTAACGGCAATTATGCCAATGTCATTCAGGGACATGACAGTATCGACAACCACATTAACAACAATCCCGAGCCCTTCCTCAGCACACTTGTTGGCCGCTACGGCAACCGCATCTGCAAAGGAAAGTTCAGCATCGACGGTCAAGAGTATCAGCTTGCAGTAAACAACGGCCCTAACCACTTACATGGTGGTCCCACAGGATTCCACGCCCGCGTTTGGGATGCAGAGCGCATCGACGAGCAGACATTGAAACTCAACTATGTATCGGCCGACGGCGAAGAGGGCTTCCCCGGAAACCTCGATGTAACAGTGGTTTACACATTCACCGACGACAACGAGCTGAAAATCGACTACACAGCGACAACCGACAAAAAAACCATTGTGAACCTCACAAGCCACGGTTTCTTCTCACTCTCGGGAATCGCAAACCCCACAGCCACTATCGACAATCTCATCTGCGAAATCAACGCAGACAACTATATCCCCATTGACGAGACTTCTATCCCCACAGGCGAAATTGCCACAGTTAAAGGCACACCCTTCGATTTTACCACCCCCATGGAGGTTGGTGCACGCATCGATGCTGACGACCAGCAGATTAAGCATGGTGCAGGTTACGACCACTGTTGGGTACTCAACAAGAAAGAGGCCGGCGAGTTGAGCTTTGCAGCAAAAGTTACCGAGCCTGTGAGTGGCCGTACAATGGAGGTTTACACCACCGAGCCCGGTGTACAGGTGTACACATCGAACTGGCACAGTGGTTTCGCAGGAGCACACGGAGCAACATTCCCCCGTCGCAGTGCCATCTGCTTCGAGGCACAGCACTACCCCGACACTCCCAACCGCGACAACTTCCCCAGCGTAATTTTGAACCCGGGCGAGACATACACCCAGACTACAATTTACAAATTCGGAATTGCTGAATAATTGAATTATTAATAAATATTAAATTTAAATCATTATGGAACAAAAAAAGAAAAACGGAGCTATCATAGCCATTGCAGCTATGGTATTCCTCTTTGCCATGATTTCGTTTGTTACAAACATGGCTGCGCCTTTTGGCACAATTTGGAAATTGAAGTATGAGTGGGCCGGAATGGTCGGTAACTTGATGAACTTTGCAGCTTACCTGTTTATGGGTATTCCCGCAGGTATGATGATTACAAAGATCGGTTACAAGAAAACTGCATTGGTTGCACTTGCTCTCGGTTTCATCGGTGTAGGTGTACAGTACGGTTCAAGCACTATGAACGCTGACGCAATCAGTGCTTACGTTGTATATCTTCTCGGTGCTTTCATCTGCGGTTTCTGTGTATGTATCCTCAACACAGTTGTTAACCCCATGCTCAACCTTATGGGTGGTGGCGGTAACAAAGGTAACCAGCTCATCCAGATTGGTGGTTCACTCAACTCATTGGCAGCAACCCTTACTCCTATGCTCGCCGGTGCGATGATTGGTGAAATCACAAAGAACACAAGCATGGGTGACGTTTCAATGCTCCTTATCATTGCTATGGCTATCTTTGCTGCTTCATTCGTAATCATTTATTTCACAAAAATCGAAGAGCCCGAAACTGAGAAATCAAACGTTCTTGAAGGTATCAAAGGTGCTCTCAAGTACAAACACCTTGTATTGGGTATCATCGCTATCTTCTTCTATGTAGGTATCGAGGTTGGTATCCCCGGACAGTTGTTGTTCTACTTGAGTAAACCCGTTGCTGACGGTGGTGTATTGGGTAGCGCTGCTATTGCAGGTGTTATCGCAGGTTTCTACTGGTTGTTGATGCTCGTAGGTCGTCTTACTAGTGCATTCATCAGCGGTGCTGTAAGTTCACGTGCACAGCTCACAACAGTTTCTGCTGTGGCTCTCATCCTTTTGATTGCTGCCATCTTCATGCCCGAAGCATCAACAATTACATTGGCAGGTGCAAATGTACCCTTTAAGGTGGCTCTGATTGTTGCTTGCGGTCTCTGTACTTCAGTAATGTGGGGTGTTGTATTCAACCTCGCAACAGAAGGTCTCGGTAAGTACACAGCTGCTGCATCAGGTCTCTTCATGACTATGGTAGTTGGTGGTGGTGTTATGCCTTTCATCCAGAATATCACAGCTGACCAGATCGGTGACATCAACAGCTACTGGATTGTTGTAGCAATGTTGGCATACATGCTCTTCTACGCACTTATCGGTTCAAGACCTACAAAGAAATAATTTCAAACAAACATATTTTCTAACTTAATAAAACTTATTATACTATGGATATAGAATATGTAAGAAGTCGTTTCATCAAACATTTCGACGGAACAACAGGTAGCATCTACGCATCTCCCGGTCGTATCAACCTCATCGGTGAGCACACTGACTACAACAACGGTTTTGTATTCCCCGGTGCTGTAAACAAAGGTATCATGGCTGAGATCAAGGCTAACGGTACTGACAAGGTTTGTGCTTACTCTATCGACGAGAAAGATTATGTAGAGTTCGGCTTGAACGAAGAAGATGCACCCCGCGCAACATGGGCAAGATATATCTTCGGTGTTTGCCGCGAGATGATTAAGCGTGGTGTTCCCGTTAAGGGCTTCAACACAGCATTTGCAGGTGATGTACCCCTCGGCGCAGGTATGTCTTCATCAGCAGCTTTGGAGAGCACATTCGCGTTTGCGATGAACGACATGTTCGGCGACAACAAGATTGACAAATTCGAGCTTGCTAAGGTAGGTCAGGCAACAGAGCACAACTACATTGGTGTGAACTGCGGTATCATGGACCAGTTTGCAAGTGTATTCGGCAAAGCAGGCAGCCTCATCCGCCTCGATTGCCGTTCACTCGAGTACTCATACTTCCCCTTCAAACCCGAGGGCTACCGTCTCGTTCTCCTCAACACATGCGTTAAACACGAGCTCGTAGGTTCTCCCTACAACGAGCGTCGTCTCTCTTGCGAGCGCGTAGCTGAGGTTATCAAGGCTAAATATCCCGAAATCACTTCACTCCGCGACGCTAACTTCGACATGCTCGAAGAGGTTAAGGCTGAGTTGAAACCCGAGGATTACAACCGTGCCAAATATGTTATCGGCGAGGTACAGCGCGTGCTCGACGTTTGCGACGCTCTCGAGGCCGGCGACTACGAGACAGTAGGTAAGAAGATGTACGAGACACACTTCGGCCTCAGCAAGGATTACGATGTAAGCTGCGAGGAGCTCGACTTCTTGGTAGACGTTGCTATCGACTGCGGTGTAACAGGTTCTCGTATGATGGGTGGCGGCTTCGGTGGTTGTACAATCAACCTCGTGAAAGACGAACTCTATGAGATGTTCACAGAGAAAGCTAACGAGCTCTACAAAGAGAAATACGGTAAGCTTCCCAAAATCTACGACGTTGTTATCGGCGACGGTTCACGTAAGATCTGCTAATAAAAAGCAACAGTCCCTTACGGGGCAATATATATTAAGAGAACGTGTAATTACACGTTCTCTTAATGTTTTTATATAATTTCTTTGTATCTTCGTGGTTGTAAAAAAAGGAACATATGGCTAACAGTTATTTCAGATTCAAGCAATTTACCATAAACCAGGATAAATGTGCAATGAAGGTGGGCACCGACGGTTGTCTGCTTGGAGCGTGGGCCGACCTTAGGCAGAGCCACAAGATACTCGACGTGGGTTGCGGCAGCGGGCTGATAGCTATCATGGCTGCGCAACGATGCTCCGAGGCATACATCACAGGCATTGAGCTTGACAAAGATGCCGCGTCGCAGGCACGCGAAAATGCCGACGCATCGCCATGGAGCGAGCGCATGAATATTATACACAAGGATTTTCTGCAATATGCGCCCGACGAAAAATTCGACACGATACTGAGCAACCCACCCTACTTCGTGGGCAGCATGAAATGCCCCGACGACAAACGCTCAAAGGCTCGTCATGACGATTCACTTGCAAGCGATGCACTGCTGGCTCATGCCTGCGAACTGCTGCTCGAGGGTGGCAAACTATCGGTGGTAATTCCCGCCGAACAGAGCGAAATATGGAACAAGCAGGCTCTGTCCGTCGGATTACATTTGACAAGAATAACATTTATACACACCCGCGCCACTGCTGCGCCCAAAAGAGTGCTCATGGAGTTCACAAAAGGCGAGAATGCAACTACCCTCTTGAAAAAAGATTTTGTATTGGAGGAAGAACCGGGAAAATACAGCGAAGAGGCTACAAGACTCTTGCAGCCATTCTATCTGAAACTATAAAATCAACGTTTTTTATCGTTTGTCTGCCAAGGCAGAGAAATAAACTTATCGCTGATGTCCACAGGGAAAGAGCCACTGAAAAGGTTAAAGAACTGCTTGTACACAGGCACAGGCTGATACATTCCGTCCCAATCGGGCACTGCAAGCACCTTCATTCCATTGGGCACAGCCTCGACAAACAGTTCGGCATCCATCTCCACTGGTTCTCCATCGAAATGCACCACACCAGGAGTTTTTCGACGCACCTTCAACCACTTTGTATTCAAAGTCTTGATGTGACTGTTCTGGTCTATGCTGTTACTCAGCACCTGATTGATGAGAATAGGAACATCCACAAGAGAGAAAGGCTTAAGAATAGTCACGCTGAGCAAACCATCCTTCATAGATGCCTGGGGTGCAATATAGACATTATTGCCATACTGCGCAGCATTGCCGCAAGCAATAAGAAATACCTCATCTACCACAACGCCCTGCTCGGTCTCAATCTCGTAAACCTCGGGTTTATACATGGCAAGGTCGTGAAAAGCCTTATTGATATATCCGATGAATCCACGACGTTTACCCTCGGCAAAACTGCGGCTGACAAGAGCATCAAAGCCCATTCCGCAAGTACAGAAGAAGGGAGTGCCGTTTATCTTGCCATAATCTACGGCAACAGTTTCGGAGCGATTGATAAATTCCAACGCCTTATTTACATCCATCGGAATACCCAAATGACGCGCAAAGCCGTTACCCGAGCCACTTGGCAGAATGCCCAATGCAGTATTTGTTCCCACAAGTGAGCGGGCAACCTCGTTCACAGTGCCATCGCCGCCAACAGCAACGACAGCATCAACACCCTGCTCCACCGCACTTTTGGTAAGTTCGCAAGCATGAGCAATATATTTTGTCTCGGCAATGGCATAGTCAAATTTGCTTTTGTCGATACAAGATTCTATAAGCCTTGGCACCGAGCGTTTATTACTAATGCCCGACTTAGGATTTATAAGAAACAACAGACTTCTTTTACTCATGATTACTTTCTTAATTTCTATATTATGTTGCAAAGATAGTGTAAACGAGTGGGTGAAAATTCATTTTCAAGCGCAATGAGCACAGCCTATTTTCGCAAACTTCTGTTTGCAAAGATAGCTTAAAGTTTGTAAAAAATCAGACAAACAAGGAAATAATTTCACACACTCTCACGCTACAAAAAGCAGTTGAATGATAATGTATATCGGCAGCAGAACAGGAATGGAGAAACGTGCTATATAACCAAAGAAACCGGGCATTTTCACGCCATCCTTCTCGGCTATAGATTTCACCATAAAGTTAGGGCCGTTGCCTATATATGTCATTGCACCAAAGAACACTGCACCTATGGAGACTGCCGCAAGGAAAGCCTCGCGCACGCCACCAACAAGGTCTACGCAACCACTCGAGAACTCAATGGCCAACGTGTGGAAAGCCACAGCAGTGGGAGTATTGTCGAGGAAAGAACTCAACAAACCCGTAACGTAATAAAATCCCGAGGGCGAAGAGATTCCTATCTCACCGGCATGTGCCTGAAGATAGAGCAATGCGGGAGTCATCGTCGCAAAAACGCCGAAGAAGAGAATCACAACCTCGTTCAGCGGCTCCCACGAATATAGGTTCGATATACGCACATTCTTGCTTGTAGAGTACCACGATGCTGCTGCCAGCACCACAAGGACAATCTCGCGTAACAGTTTGATATACACAGGAGCATGCTCGTCGCCCATGGCAGGAATATACTCTTTGTTCACAAAGGCAACCGTCAGCACCACTCCTGCAAGAAACAGGAAGTTGATAGCACCTTTGCAACGCACAAGCACGCCATCGTGTCCCTCGACAGGGTGTTCCTCGCTTGCACCCTCTTTTTTGTAAAGATATTTATCCAAACAATAGTATAGAAACAGTATCACACCACCCACTAGCAACCATGCAGGATAAAGCCCCATGAACCACTCAAATGGCACACCACGCAGAAAAAGCATGAAGAGAGGAGGGTCGCCAAGCGGAGTGAGTAATCCACCGCAGTTTGCCACAAGAGCTATGAAACAGAGCATCAAGTGCGCTTTATAAGCTCTATGTTCATTCATTCGAAGCAACGGGCGCACCATCAGCAACGCTGCGCCGGTAGTTCCCATGAGCGAAGCAAGCAAAAAACCGACAAGCAACATCAACGTGTTTGCTAATGGCGTCGGATAGAAATTGAGACGAATATGAATGCCACCGGTGATAACAAAAAGTGTGCTCACAAGAATGATAAACGGTACATAGTCGTACAGCATCTGATGCACCACCTCGTGGGAGTAACCAACACTTACAAGATATGCCATTGTGGGCACAGCAAGCACCAGCGAATATACTATTTTGTTAATATTCTTCTCCCACCAATGAGGAGCGAAAAGCGGGCCTGTCGCAATACCCAACAGCATAAGGGCAAAGGGGACAAGCACCCACAAGGTTATCGGTTCCATGTAAAACTATAACATTATTATTAAAAAAACTCGGCATCGCCACAAGCGTAAAAATACTTGTCAAAAGAAGCATACATCACGTTACCTTCTCAAAGAGAAACACCCTCGCGATTGCCGCCGCAAAAGTAATATAATTTTTCAAATTTAATTCTAAATAAACTATTTCAAATTCAGTAACAACCAATCTTTATAACAAAATAGCAATCCTCTGAGCCAAAAAAATTATATTATACTCCACTGCACACTAAAAAAACAAGCACGAATAAGCCACGAAATACGAAAAATCCCCGTAAACTTGGTTTTTCGGTACACATACACTATCTTTGCATATTGAAGTATGCGAAAATAGGTGGCACAACCCCGACGCAATACTACAAACAAGAGAGTAAAATAAAACAATAAATATTCGCCAAATTTAACACTATGAGCGACCAACGTTATATGATGCGAGGCGTATCAGCATCAAAAGAAGATGTTCACAATGCGATAAAGAACATAGATAAAGGACTTTATCCCAAAGCCTTTTGTAAAATAATCCCCGATATTCTTGGTGGTGACCCCGAGTATTGCAACATCATGCATGCCGACGGTGCAGGAACAAAATCCTCACTCGCTTATCTCTACTGGAAAGAGACAGGCGACCTTTCTGTATGGAAAGGCATTGCACAAGATGCACTTATAATGAACATCGACGATCTGCTGTGCGTGGGTGCAACAGATAACATCCTTGTATCCTCTACCATCGGCCGCAACAAGCTGCTTGTTCCCGGCGAAGTAATATCGTCTATCATCAACGGTACCGACGAACTGCTTGCCGAGCTTCGCGAAATGGGTGTAGGTGTATATGCAACAGGTGGCGAGACAGCAGACGTTGGCGACCTTGTACGCACAATCATCGTAGACTCTACTGTAACCTGTCGCATGAAACGCAGCGATGTAATCGACAATGCAAACATCGCCCCCGGCGACGTTATTGTCGGCCTTGCATCATACGGCCAGGCAACATACGAGAAAGAATACAACGGCGGAATGGGTAGCAACGGACTCACCTCGGCACGCCACGACGTATTTGCAAAATACCTCGCCGAGAAATATCCCGAGAGCTACGACAAGGCAGTACCCGACGAGCTTGTATACTCAGGAGGTCTGAAACTGACCGACGAGGTTGAAGGTTCACCCCTCGACGCCGGCAAGTTGGTACTCTCACCCACACGTACATACGCACCCGTCATCAAGAAACTTCTTGACGCACTGCGCCCCAACATTCATGGAATGGTACACTGCTCGGGCGGTGCACAGACAAAAGTGCTTCACTTCGTGGGCGACAACTGCCGTGTAATAAAAGACAATATGTTCCCCGTACCCCCGCTCTTCAAGACAATCAAGGAGCAGAGCAACACTGCATGGAGCGAGATGTACAAAGTATTCAACATGGGACACCGCATGGAGATTTATCTTCCCGCAGAATATGCCGAAGAGGTTATCGCCATCAGCAAGAACTTCGGCATCGAGGCACAGATTATCGGTCGCGTAGAAGAGAGCGACAAGAAAGAGCTTATAATTAACAGCGAGTTCGGCGAATTCAAATATTAATTTTTGAAAGATGGCAGAGAACACACTTTTAGAGAAATTAGAAAGCCTCGTCGCACGTTTCGAAGAGGTCTCTACACTCATCACCGACCCTAACGTGATAGCCGACCAGCGCCGATACGTCAAGCTGACAAAAGAATATAAGGAGCTTGGCGACCTGATGGATGCACGCAAAGAGTATATACAGGTGCTCACCGGCATCGACGAGGCGAAAGATATATTAGCCAACGAAAGCGACCAGGAGATGCGCGAAATGGCACGCGAAGAGCTTGACGACTGCCAGAAGAGACAGCCCGAGCTCGAAGAGCGCATAAAACTGCTGCTCATCCCCGCCGATCCTCAAGACAGTCGCAACGCTGTGCTCGAGATTCGCGGAGGAACAGGTGGTGACGAAGCAGCACTCTTTGCAGGCGACCTATTCCGCATGTACAGCAAATACTGCGAGATGAAAGGTTGGCGTCTTGAAGTGTCGAGTGCCAGCGAAGGAGCGGCAGGCGGATTCAAAGAGATTATCTGCTCGGTAAGCGGCGAGAATGTATACGGAACACTCAAATACGAGTCGGGTGTACACCGCGTGCAACGCGTTCCCGCAACCGAGACACAAGGTCGCGTGCACACATCGGCAGCATCGGTGGCAGTGCTCCCCGAGGCCGAGGAGTTCGACGTAGTAATAAACGAAGGCGAAATAAAGTGGGATACCTTCCGAAGCAGTGGCGCCGGAGGTCAGAACGTGAACAAGGTGGAATCTGGTGTACGTCTGCGTTACAACTGGAAAAACCCCAATACAGGCGTTGTAGAGGAGATACTCATAGAGTGTACCGAGACACGCGACCAGCCTAAGAATAAGGAACGCGCACTCGCGCGCCTGCGTACGTTCATATATGATAAGGAACACCAGAAATATATCGACGACATTGCATCGAAACGCAAAACGATGGTCTCTACCGGTGACCGTTCGGCAAAGATACGTACCTACAACTATCCCCAGGGCCGCATCACCGACCATCGCATAAACTACACAATATACAACCTTCAGGCATTCGTAAACGGCGACATACAGGAGTGCATCGACCAGCTCATTGTAGCCGAGAACGCCGAGCGCATGAAAGAAAACGAATTATAAACAAACAAAAATACCAAACCATGAACAGGCAAGAACTTATCCAGCAGATAAAAGAGAAAAAATCATTCCTTTGTGTGGGACTCGACAGCGACCCCCGCAAACTTCCCGAATGCCTGAAAAACAGTGAAGACCCTGTTTTTGAGTTTAATAAAGCCATCATTGACGCAACAGCTGAATATGCCGTTGCCTACAAGCCCAACCTCGCATTCTACGAGGCACAAGGACTGAAAGGATGGATAAGTTTTGAAAAGACAGTAGAATACCTGCGTGCGAACTATCCCGAGCAGTTTATCATTGCCGATGCCAAGCGCGGAGACATAGGCAACACATCGTCACTATATGCCCGCTCGTTCTTCGAAGAGCTGAAGGTAGACGCTCTCACAGTAGCCCCCTACATGGGCAAAGACAGCGTATCGCCCTTCCTCGAGTACGAAGGATACTGGACAATAGTACTTGCCCTCACCTCTAACCCCGGCTCACACGACTTCCAACTCACCGAAGATGCCGATGGCGAGAAGCTCTACGAGAAAGTTCTTAAGACCTCACAGCAATGGGGCAGCGACGAAAATATGATGTACGTAGTGGGTGCCACACAGGGCAAAGCCTTCGAAAACATCCGTCGCATAGTACCCAACCACTTCCTGCTCGTTCCCGGTGTAGGCGCACAGGGCGGCTCACTCGAAGAGGTATGCAAATATGGTATGAACGCCGACTGCGGACTGCTTGTAAACGCCAGCCGCGCAATAATCTTTGCCGACAGCAGCGAAAACTTCGCCACAGTAGCAGGCGAAAAAGCACGCGACTACAAAGAGCAAATGGAAAAAGAGTTATCTTTACACAAGATAATATAAAAAAGAGACACAAAAAGCGAAATAAGTTAAAAACAAAGTTGAATTTGATTTTTTATTCATTATCTTCGCCATATAATAAGTAGGAATTTATGAAATTCACAGCAAAACAGATTGCAGCATTCATACAAGGCGAAATCGTCGGAAACGAAAATGCCGAAGTATATACATTTGCCAAGATAGAGGAAGGCACTCCCGGTGCACTCTCCTTTTTGGCAAACCCCAAATATGCAGAATACATCTACACCACACAGTCGTCGATAGTCCTTGTAAACAAAGACTTTGAGCCGCAGAAGGAGGTAAGCGCAACACTTATCAAAGTGAACAACGCTTACGAAAGCCTTGCTAAGCTCATGATGCTCTACGAATCGAGCAAGCCCAAGAAACAAGGCATAAGTTCGCTCGCCTCAATCTCGGCGAGCGCGAAGATAGGCGAAAACGTCTACATCGCACCCTTTGTAGTTATAGGCGACAACTGCGAGATAGGCGACAACTGTATGTTATATGACGGAGTATCGGTGGGCGACGGAGCAAAGGTTGGCAACGACTGTATACTATATGCCCATGTCACAATATACCACGACTGTCGCGTAGGCAACAACTGTATACTGCACAGCGGATGCGTCATCGGAGCCGATGGTTTCGGTTTTGCACCCACTCCTGAAGGCTACAACAAGATACCCCAGATGGGTATCGTCACCATTGAGGACAACGTAGAGATAGGTGCAAACACCTGTATCGACCGCGCCACAATGGGCAGCACCATCATACACTCGGACGTAAAACTCGACAACCTTGTACAGATAGCCCACAACGACGAGGTAGGCAGCCACACAGCAATGGCAGCACAGGTAGGCGTTGCAGGTACCACAAAAATCGGCGAATGGTGTATCTTCGGCGGACAGGCCGGAATATCTGGTCACTGCACAATAGGCGACCGCACAACCGTAGGCCCCCAGTGTGGAACCATCGGCAGCCTGAAAGGTGGCGAGACAGTCCTCGGTTCACCCGCAATGGACGCCAAAGAGTACATACGCGCAGCAGCATATCTGAAGCGTCTGCCCGAAATGAACAAGACAATCAAAGAGCTTAAAAAAGAGATAGAAGCTCTCAAAAACAATAAACAGTAAAAACATTAAACCTATTAAAGATGAGCAACAAGCAACAAACCTTAGGCGGAAGTTTCTCTCTGTTCGGCAAAGGACTGCATACAGGACTCAACCTCACTGTAACATTCAATCCCGCACCCGAGAATTATGGTTATAAGATACAACGTATCGACCTTCCCGGTGAACCCATCATAGATGCAATAGCCGAGAATGTAACAGAGACCCAACGCGGAACCGTACTTACCAAAGGCGAAGCCCGCGTAAGCACAGTGGAGCATGCAATGGCTGCTCTCTTCGCATTAGGAATCGACAACTGTCTGATGCAAGTAAACGGCCCCGAGTTCCCCATTCTCGACGGTAGTGCAAAATTTTACGTTGAAAACATCGAGCGCGTAGGCATCAAAGAGCAGAATGCCGAGCGCGACACCTTCATCATCAAATCGAAGATAGAGATTAAAGACGAAAATACAGGTCACTCAATCATCATCCTGCCCGATGAAAAGTTCAGCTTGAACGTACTTGTACACTACGACTCGGACATACTCTTCAACCAGTATGCAACACTCGAAAGCATGGATGATTTTAAGGAAGAGATTGCATCGAGCCGCACATTCGTCTTTGTACGCGAACTTGAGCCTCTGCTCGCGGCAGGCCTCATAAAGGGTGGCGACCTCGACAACGCAATCGTCATCTACGAGCGTCAGTTGCCTCAGGACAGATACGACCATCTGGCCGACGTCATGGGAGTACCCCACATGGACGCCACAAAGCTCGGTTACCTGAACCACAAACCTCTTGTGTGGAACAACGAGCCAGCGCGCCACAAACTTCTCGACATCATCGGCGACCTTGCCCTCATAGGCAAACCCTTGCAAGGCCGCATCATTGCAACATGCCCCGGACACGGAATTAACAACAAGTTCGCACGTGCTATGCGCAAAATCATACGTCAGCACGAGATACAGGCACCCATCTATATGCCCGACCGCGAACCTGTAATGGATATAAACCGCATACGCAAGTTACTTCCCCACCGCTACCCCATGTTACTTGTAGACAAAGTAACAGAGCTTGGTTCAAACCACATCGTGGGTATAAAGAATGTAACAATCAACGAGCCCTTCTTCAACGGACACTTCCCCGAAGAGCCCGTAATGCCCGGCGTGTTGATACTCGAAGCACTCTCACAGTGCGGAGGTCTGTTGGTGATGAACATGCTCAACGACCCCGAGAAATACTCGACATACTTCCTGAAGATTGACAAAATCTCGTTCTACAAAAAAGTAGTTCCCGGCGACACCCTCATCTTCAAAGTAGAGCAGGTAGCACCTCTGCGCCATGGAATATCCATAATGAAAGGATATGTCTTTGTAGGCGAGCGTCTCGCAGCCGAGGCACAGTTCACCGGACAGATTAAACATCAGGAATAAAAGAGAGCAGAAAGCTTTTAAATATTAGAAACCCTCAAAAAACAACGACAAAATGATAAGCCCATTAGCATATATCGATCCCGAAGCAAAAATCGGTGAAAACTGCGAGATAGGCGCATTTGCCTACATCGACAAGAACGTAATTATCGGCGACAACAACACCATCATGCCCCACGCGATACTACTCAGTGGCACACGCATGGGTAACAACAATAGAATATTCCACGGAGCAGTGATTGGCGGTATTCCCCAGGACCTCAAATTCGTAGGCGAGGAGACAACAGCCGAAATAGGTAACAACAACACCATCCGCGAAAACGTTACAATCAACCGCGGAACTGCATCCAAAGGTAAGACAGTCGTAAAAGACAACAACCTGTTGATGGAGGGTTGCCACGTAGCACACGACAGCGAGGTAGGTAGCGGATGTATCATCGGCAACTCCACAAAAATCGCAGGAGAGGTAGTCATCGCTGACAATGCCATCCTCAGTGCAAATGTTCTCGTACACCAGTTCAGCCAGATTGGTGGTTACGGAATGGTACAGGGCGGCTGTCGTCTGAACAAAGACATTCCTCCCTACATTATAGTAGGACGCGAGCCCGCACGATACAGCGGCATCAACATTGTAGGATTGCGTCGTCGCGGATTTTCAAACGAGACAATCAACAACATCCACAACGCTTACCGTCTGCTCTACAACAGCGACTACAATGTGAGCGACGCAGTGAAACATATTAAAGAAGAGATACCGCAGTGCCCCGAAGTAGATAGCATCATCAACTTCATCGAGAATGTCTCAACACGCGGTATCATAGGCTAACAGATAAAAAAAGAGAATATGATATACAAGTTCAGACTACTGTCCGACGAAGTCGAAGACTTTCGTCGCGACATAGAAATCGACTCTGACGCCACGTTCTACGACCTGCACAAAGCCATCCTCGAAGCAACAGGCTACAAAGACGACCAGATGACCTCGTTCTACCTGTGCGACGACCGTTGGGAGAAAGAGCAGGAAATCACTCTCGAAGACATGGGCACACGCTCCGACGAAGATAGTTGGGTAATGCGCGAGACAGTCATCGGCGACATGTTGGAAGAGGAGAAACAACACCTCATCTACGTATTCGACCCCCTCGCCGACCGCGTATTCTTCATTGAGCTAAGCAAAATAAAATACGGCGAGAATATCGACGCCGCTAAATGTACAAAAAGCATTGGCGACGCACCCGTACAGACACTCGACTTCGATGAGATAATGAAGAAGAACACCCCCACAGTAAGTTCGGACCTCGACGACTTCGACGACGACTTATATGGCAGCGACGGCTACAACGAAGATGATCTTGACGGTTTCGACGACTTCGACATTGAAAGCATAGCCGACCCCAACTCATACGGTTATTAACTCCCAACCTTTCGATGAACAATTTAATTGTCATTATAGGCCCCACAGCAGTCGGCAAGACTAAGACCAGCTTAGCTCTTGCCGACCACTTTAATAGCCCTATTATATCTGCCGACTCGCGCCAGATGTACAAAGGGCTTGAAATAGGCACAGCCATGCCTACAAAAGAGGAGCTTGAGCAACACAAACACTATTTCGTTGCCAACCTCGACCCCGACGACTATTACAGTGCGGCACGCTACGAACAGGAGGTGATGGCACTGCTCGAAAAAGAGTTCCCCCACCACCACACGATGATACTCAGTGGCGGCTCCATGCTCTACATCGACTCGGTGTGTAACGGCATCGACGATATCCCCACCGTAGACGAAGATACACGCAATTTCGTAAAGGAAAAATACGCCAACGAAGGCCTCGAACAGCTATGCAGCGAACTGCGACTTCTCGACCCCGAATACTACAACGAGGTAGACCGCAAAAATCCCAAACGCGTGATGCACGCATTGGAAATATGCTACATGACAGGGCGCACATACACCTCGTTCCGCACACGCGCCCATGCAAAGAACAAACGCCCCTTCAACATAATAAAGATAGGCCTGAGACGCGAGCGCGAAGAGCTGTACAAACGCATAAGTGACCGTGTGGAACAGATGATGCAAGATGGCCTTCTCGAAGAAGCCCGCGCCTTCTACCCCATGCGCGAGAAAAACTCGCTAAACACCGTAGGCTACAAAGAGCTCTTCAAATACTTCGACGGCGAATGGGAACTCCCCTTTGCCATAGAAAAAATAAAGCAGAACACAAGAATCTACTCGCGCAAGCAAACCACATGGTACCGCCGCGACGAAGAGATAACATGGTTCCACCCCGACGACACAGACAAAATCATCGACCACATAGAAAACATCATTAAAAACCAAAAAGAATAAACGACTATGAAAAAATTTATCATGCTTGCCCTTGTATGCCTGACAGCCATCACAGGCTTTGCACAGCGCAACGGCGGAAAAGTCATCGAGGACAGCCTCACAAGTGACATTCTGGGCAAAAACAAAAAATACTGTGTCTACCTGCCCAAAAGCTACGACAAAGAGACAGAGCGCAGCTATCCCGTACTATACCTGTTGCACGGCCTCACCAACAACTACAAATCGTGGCGCGACCTTGGCGACATCGGCCCCATCGCCAACCAGATAATCAATGCCGGCAATGCCAATGAAATGATTATCATCATGCCCGACGCCGGCACCGACTACGACGGTTACTTCAACTGCGGCGACAAATGGCGCTACGAGGACTTCTTCTTTCAGGAATTCATGCCCCAAGTAGAGAAAAAGTACCGCATAAAAGCCGACAAAGAGCATCGCGCCATCGCCGGCCTTTCTATGGGCGGCGGAGGCACACTCACATACGCCATGCACCACCCCGAACTTTTCTCAACAGCATTTGCCATGAGTGCCTACATGGGAGCGCGTTCAATGCAAGAGTCGATAAGCTACAAAAACGAGCGTGGCAACGCATTTACACAAAGCGTTGTCGAGAACAACTGTACCGTATATCTCGAAAAAGCAACCGAGGAGCAAAAAGCAGCCATGCGCACAGTACGTTGGTTCCTCGACTGCGGCGACGACGACTTCCTCTTCTTCCAGAATGTCGAACATGTAAAACTCATGAAGATGGCACGTCTGCCCCTGCAATTCCGCGTGCGCGACGGCATCCACGACTGGTGCTATTGGCAGGAATCACTCTTCATAGCACTGCCTTTCATCTCAAACGGCTTTGCAAAGTAAAAGAGAGACACATAACAAACAACAGGACTCAAAGAAATTTGAGTCCTGTTGTTTTGCACAAAATATTCAGTATATAATAAATATCAATCTTACTCAAGACCTGTTACATTCTTTTCAATATCCTCGTCACTAATCGTGAAGTTATTAAGGTCACCCGCAAGATACTTATCGTATGCAGCCATATCCATAAGACCATGACCTGTCAAGTTAAAGAGAATAACCTTCTCCTCGCCAGTCTCCTTGCAACGATTAGCCTCGGCAATGGCAACGGCAATAGCGTGGCACGACTCGGGAGCGGGAACAATACCCTCGGCCTTTGCAAACTCGATACCTGCTTTGAATGTATCAATCTGAGCAACATCGGCAGCCTCCATAAGACCATCCTTCAACAGCTGCGACACGATGACACCCGCACCATGATAGCGCAGACCGCCGGCGTGAATATTTGCAGGCTTGAAGTTGTGTCCCAGCGAGAACATAGGCATCAAGGGGGTATAGCCTGTCTCGTCGCCAAAATCGTAGCAGAACTTACCTCTTGTCAGTTTGGGACACGACTGAGGCTCGGCAGCGATGAAACGTGTCTTTTTACCACTGAGAATATTGTGACGCATAAATGGGAAAGAGATACCCGAGAAGTTTGAACCGCCACCGAAGCAACCGATGACAATGTCGGGGTACTCGCCCGCCATCTCCATCTGTTTCTCGGCCTCAAGACCAATAATAGTCTGGTGCAGACTCACATGGCTCATCACCGAACCAAGAGTATACTTACAGTTGGGAGTGGTGAGAGCAAGCTCCACAGCCTCGGAGATTGCCGTACCCAACGAACCCTGATGGTTGGGGAACTGTGTGAGAATGTCCTTTCCTGCGCGTGTGGACATAGAGGGCGAAGGAGTCACCTGCGAACCAAACACCTGCATTACACTGCGGCGGTAAGGTTTCTGCTCATAGCTCACCTTCACCTGATATACAGCACTCTCGAGGCCGAACACCTTAGAGGCATAAGCAAGGGCTGTACCCCACTGTCCGGCACCTGTCTCGGTGGTGACATTGGTCACACCCTCCATCTTGCAATAGTAAGCCTGAGGGATAGCCGAGTTCAGTTTGTGAGAACCAACAGGGCTTACACTCTCGTTCTTGAAATAGATGTGTGCAGGAGTGCCGAGAGCCTTTTCAAGACCATAAGCACGCACGAGAGGTGTAGAACGATAATATCTGTACATTTCGAGCACAGGCTCGGGAATATCAATCCAACGGTCGGTCATGTTAAGTTCCTGACGGCTTGCCTCTACCGAAAGCAGACGCGAAAGCGACTCCACAGTCACAGGTTCGCGTGTCACCGGGTCGAGCATAGTGCCCGGCTTGTTTATCATATCCGCCTGAATATTATACCATTGAGTAGGCAACTCATTTTCCTGAAGGAAATAGCGTTTCTGTTTAAAAGACATATATCGGTTATTTTATTTTATCCACATATTACCGCAAAATTGCGATAAATTTTCGCGAAGGTAGTCATAATTAACCGAATAACAAAATTTGAAACTACACAAATGAGACGACCTGAAAAAACATTCAAGAAAATATCAATTTGCTATTGCAACATAACATTTAAATGATTAGTTTTGCCAACGGAAAAGCTCAAAGGGAACCATTTGCCCCTTGACAATCCCAAAACCCAAAATCACAAAATTTTACAAGCGAAGCAATTATGCATCGCTAAAGAAGCACTTGTCTGCCACCACCTACAAACATTGTGGCATAATGGAGTCTTGTGCATATATAAAGTTGTATAACAAAAATAAAAAACATACGAAAAGATGATACAAACGGTCATAAAACGCGACGGACGCATCGTTGGTTTCAATGAAGAAAAAATTGCAACCGCCATTCGTAAAGCCATGCTTCACACAGATAGTGGCGAGGATATGCAACTTATAAACCAGATTACCGACCGCATCGCATTCAAAGGTAACGAGCAGATGACAGTGGAGGCCATTCAGGACATGGTCGAATTTGAATTGATGAAGAGTAGTCGCAAGGATGTAGCGCAGAAGTACATTGCCTACCGTAACCAGCGCCGCATTGCACGTAAAGCAAAGACACGCGACATATTCCTCGAAATCATCAATATAAAGTCGAACGACGTTACACGCGAGAATGCCAACATGAACGCTGACACTCCCGCCGGAATGATGATGAAATTTTCGAGTGAGACAACCAAACCCTTTGTCGACGACTATCTGCTCGACGAGGAGACGATGAATGCCGTACGCAACAACTACCTGCACATTCACGACAAGGACTACTACCCCACCAAGAGTCTCACATGCGTGCAGCACCCTCTGGATCGCATACTTACCTACGGTTTCTCAGCCGGTCATGGCGAGTCGCGCCCCGCTAAACGCATAGAGACAGCCAGCATTCTGGGATGCATCTCTATGGAGACAGCGCAGAACGAGATGCACGGCGGACAAGCTATTCCCGCATTCGACTTCTACCTTGCACCCTACGTGCGCAACAGCTACGTCGAAGAGCTACAATCGCTCGAAAAACTTTTCGATGCCGACTACTCACACCTGTACGACAAACAGCACGATGACTACATACAGCGTCCGCTCGACAATCTTCAGGGCGAGGAGCGCGCCGTACAGCACGCGATAAACAAAACCGTATCACGTGTACACCAGGCAATGGAAGCCTTCATACACAACATGAACACCATCCACTCACGCGGTGGCAACCAGGTAGTTTTCAGTTCCATCAACTACGGAACAGACACCTCGGCCGAAGGTCGTTGCATCATACGCGAGCTGCTCAACAGCACCTATCGCGGAGTGGGCAATGGCGAGACAGCCATCTTCCCCATACAGATATGGAAGAAAAAGCGCGGAGTAAGCTACCTGCCCGAGGATAGAAACTACGACCTGTACCAGCTTGCATGTAAAGTAACCGCACGCCGTTTCTTCCCCAACTTCTTGAACCTCGACGCCACCT
Organism: Bacteroidaceae bacterium; assembly: GCA_045661205.1. GTDB lineage: Bacteria > Bacteroidota > Bacteroidia > Bacteroidales > Bacteroidaceae > HGM04593. Next base: position 56,412 of record JAZRFE010000012.1, read on the forward strand.
TCAACCAAAACGACGAGTGGAACGAGAACGACCCCAAACGCTACATCCACGAGGTAGCCACCATGGGTTGTCGCACTCGAGTATTCGAGAACCGTTTCGGCCCCAAAACCTCCATCGGTCGCGGTAACCTCTCGTTCTCTACAATCAACATTGTAGGCCTCGCCATAGAGTGCATGCAGATAGAAAACCAGGAGCAGCGCATCGCATGCTTCTTTGCAAAGCTCGACAACATGCTCGAAGTAGCAGCACGTCAGTTACACCAGCGCATGGAGTTCCAGAAGACAGCCTTCGCAAAGCAGTTCCCCTTGCTGATGTCGGCACTGTGGATAGGTTGCGAGAAGCTGAAGCCAAACGACAGCATTGCCCCCGTCATCAATCAAGGAACACTGGGTATAGGATTCATCGGTCTTGCCGAATGTCTCGTAGCACTTACAGGCAAACATCACGGCGAGTCGGAAGAGTCACAGGCTTTGGGACTGAAGATTGTTACCTACATGCGCGACCGTGCCAACGAGTTCTCCGACAAATATCAGCACAATTACAGTGTGCTCGCTACACCCGCCGAAGGATTGTCGGGTAAGTTCACACGTGCCGACCGCAAGAAGTTCGGTAAGCTCGAAGGTATCACCGACCGCGACTACTATACAAACTCGAACCACGTGCCCGTATACTACAAGTGCAGCGCGCGCCACAAAGCCGAAGTCGAGGCACCCTACCACGACCTCACACGTGGCGGACACATCTTCTACGTCGAGTTGGACGGCGACGCCGTACACAACCCCGAAGCTGTTATGCGCATCGTTGACATGATGGACGCATACAACATCGGTTACGGTTCGGTGAACCACAACAGAAACCGCTGTCTCGACTGCGGCTACGAGAATGCCGACCCCAACATGGAGGCATGTCCCAAGTGCGGTAGCACCCGCATAGATAAGTTGCAGCGCATCACAGGCTACCTTGTAGGAACCACCGACCGTTGGAACCAAGCAAAACTCGCCGAGCTCAACGACCGCGTAACACACGATTAAAAGATATGATTTCCGTACTCGAAATTATAGAAGACACGACAGCTGACGGTCCGGGATTCCGGACCGCCATCTATTGTGCCGGATGCGTGAACAGGTGCCCCGGATGTCACAACCCCGAGTCGTGGGATATTGCAAACGGCAGAATGATGTCTACTAATGAAATTCTGTGCACAATCCTTGCCGACCCCTTTGCCGACGTAACATTCACCGGTGGAGACCCCATGTACCAGCCCGAAGGATTTGCCGAGCTTGCAGCAGCCATAAAAGCAAACAGCAAGAAAAGCATATGGTGCTACACAGGTTACACCTTCGAGAACATACTCGAAAACCCACAGCAAAGAAAACTGTTGCAACACATCGACGTACTTGTCGATGGCCGTTTCATCGAAGCACTCAAAGACGAAAGCCTATATTTCAGAGGCAGCAGCAACCAACGCCTCATAGACGTGCAGGCATCACTTGCGCAAAAAAGAACCATCATATACGAATACGAGCCAAAGCCCGGCATCCATATATGATGGCTGTTATTTAAAAAGCTCAAAGGCTATTCGGCGCGACGCGCCACACCCTCGATAATTTTCACCACTGTCATCATTGCTTTCTCCATCACCTGAAGCGATACAAACTCATAACGGCTGTGGAAGTTTATGCCACCTGCAAAGAGGTTAGGACAAGGCAATCCCATAAAAGAGAGCTGCGCTCCATCTGTACCACCACGAATGGGTTTTATAAGCGGAGTAACACCGGCCTCGCCCATAGCACCCTCGGCAATCTGAATAATGTGCATCATAGGTTCAATCTTCTCGCGCATGTTAGCATACTGACGCTTCACCTCAACAGTGACAGTACCCTCGCCAAAAATTTCGTTCATCTTGGCAGCAACTTCGTTCATATAGGCCAGACGATTCTCGAAAATAGCCTTGTCGTGGTCGCGGATGATATAAGAGACCTCGGCCTTGTCCACTCCACCGTTAATACTCATCAAGTGGTAGAAACCCTCGTAACCCTCGGTCTGCTCGGGCGACTCGCTCGCGGGAATGGCCTCTACGAGAGCCGTTGCCACACGCAGAGCATTCAGCATCTTTCCCTTTGCATAACCGGGATGTACGTTGCGTCCCTGAATGGTGAAAAGCGCACTGCCTGCATTGAAATTCTCAAACTCAAGCTCACCCTCGCAACTGCCATCCACAGTATAGGCCCACTCGCAACCGAACAAAGGAACATTGAAGTTGTGAGCACCGCGACCAATCTCCTCGTCGGGGTTAAAGGCAATTCTCACCTTACCATGCTCTATCTCGGGATGCGCCTGTAAATAGGCCACAGCCGATATAATCTCGGCAATGCCCGCCTTATCGTCGGCACCCAAAAGTGTGTGACCATCGGTAACTATAAGGTCGTGGCCTTTGTAATCCTCAACCTCGGGAAAATCACTTACCTTAAGCACAATATCATCCTTTTCGCAAAGCACGATATCTCCACCGGCATACGACTGCACCACACGAGGTGACACATTCTTTCCACTCATGTCGGGACTGGTGTCAAGGTGGGCAATAAAGCCCACCACAGGAATATTCTTGTTACAATTTGCCGGCAGAGTGGCATAGAGATAACCTTTCTCGTCGAGAGTAATCTCGGTAAGTCCCATCTCTTTCAATTCGTCGGCAAGATAGCGGGCAAAAACAAACTGCCCCTCGCTGGTGGGCACTGTGTTATTCTCATCCACCGACTCGGTATCGAACGTCACATATTTAAGGAAACGCTGCAACATTTTATCTGTAAACTCTTTCATCGTATAAATATTTTTCAAACTGTTTCTAAAAGTACTCTTTTCGCCGATAACGCGCAAGAATTTGATAAAATAAATTAAAAGCAGATTATCAATTACACATAAATTGAACCAACCGACCACAGAATTGTTTCATTAACAACCTCGATATTCCGCCCTGTGCGCATAACTTTATCATTCGAAAAGTGAGTGGCGGATTATCGAGGTTAACTAAAAAAAAAGAATGAGCATGAAGATAGAAAACATCATAGGGCGGGAGATAATAGATTCCCGCGGAAACCCCACAATAGAGGTGGAAGTAATCCTCACCGACGGAACACGTGGCATTGCATCGGTTCCCTCGGGAGCATCGACAGGAACCAACGAAGCTGTGGAGCTTCGCGACAGAGAGACGTCGCGCTTTCACGGGAAAGGAGTGCTGAAAGCTGTTGAGAACATCAACAAGCGCATAAAGCCTCTGCTTGTCGGAGAGTCTGTGCTCAACCAGCGTAAGATTGACGAAAAGATGGTTGCTGCAGACGGAACAAGCAACAAAAGCGACATTGGCGCAAATGCCATTTTAGGCGTTTCGCTCGCCATAGCCCATGCCGCTGCAAACATGTTGCATCTCCCGCTCTTTCGTTACATAGGCGGAGTGAATGCCCACGTGATGCCTGTACCCATGATGAACATCGTGAATGGAGGCTCACACTCCGACGCGCCCATCGCCTTTCAGGAGTTCATGATACGCCCCATAGGAGCAAGCGACTTTCACGAGGCTGTACGCATGGGAGCAGAGGTGTTCCACGAACTTAAACAGTTGCTAAAAGTGCGCGGGCTGAGTACAGCCGACGGCGACGAAGGAGGCTTTGCCCCCAACTTCAAAAGCATAGAAGACACGCTTACCACCATTGTCAGCGCAATAGAAGAGAGTGGCTACACCCCGGGACGCGACATAAGCATTGCCCTCGACTGCGCCTCGTCAGAGTTCTACAAAGACGGCATTTACGACTATTCGAAATTCGACCGGTCGGGCACGCGACGTACCACCCCCGAGCAGATAGACTACTTGGAAGACCTCATAAACAGCTACCCCATCGACTCCATAGAGGATGGAATGGCCGAGAACGATTGGAAAGGATGGGCAATGCTCACCGAGCGTCTGGGTACACGTTGCCGGCTTGTTGGCGACGACCTGTTTGTCACCAATCGTCACTTTCTGCAACGTGGCATAGACGAGGGATGTGCCAATGCCATACTCATAAAGCCCAACCAAATAGGCACGCTCACCGAGACGCTCGACACCATTGAGCTAGCCAAGCGAAACGGCTACGCAACAATCATCAGCCACCGTTCGGGCGAGACCGAGGACACCACCATAGCCGAGCTTGCCGTTGCAGTGAATGCCGGGCAGATAAAGAGCGGGTCGATGAGTCGCAGCGAACGCATCGCAAAGTACAACCGCCTGCTGCGCATTGAAGATATTCTTGGAATCTCTGCAAGTTACAATTAAAGATACAAAAAACGTGTGCTTGGCAAGCCAAGCACACGTAATCAATTTTATCAAGCATACACTATTTTATAATCACCATAGTGGCACCAAAGCCATACTTCTGGAACGAAGCATCCTGCGACACACAACGCGGATATTTTCTCTTAAGTTCCTGAGCAATCGCATTGCGCAGAACCCCCTCGCCCTTACCATGAATAAAGACAATCCTCTTATTCTTCTCTTTTATATACTCATCGAGAGTCTTACGCACAACACCCAACTGATAGTTCAGAATATCAAAGCTGTTCATTCCCGCCGTAGTCTCCAGCAAAGTGTCGGCGTGTAGGTCAACCTCGAGAATATCGCTTCCCTTCTGCAATCTAGGCTGAGCAGGAGCAACCTTAGGAGCACTGTCCACACGCTTCTTCTCCATTATAGCACGCTGCATCTCGGCAGCATCGGCAAATATCTCCTTCACAGGCTTGTCGTTCACCACAATGTCATACATCAGCGCATCATCGTCGAAGAAAGGATTTTCCTTGAAAAGATGCAATTTGTAGAACTTAACAGTATCTATACGACGTTCGATATTCATCGCCGCTTTCAGCACAAAGTTCCTGTCCTCTTTGAAAGGTAACAACTGCACACACACGCGCTCCATGGAGTTAAGCTCCTCGCGGCCAAACTCCTCGATAAAACATTTCGAGTCAGGAGCCAAAAGACCCGTTCCACGTACACGCCAACAGCTACCATCGGCCGTAGCATAAGTATAATAGAGAGAATAATTACTATCGTTAATAAGATAAGCTTCGAAACGGCTGTTAGAGAGCGATTTTGCATCCATAGGCAAGTAAGCAAGATGGATATTAAGAAGCTCACCCTCGGGGCGCTCCTTCTTGCGGAAAGTAACCACTGGTTCATCCTCCTCGACCTCTTTCTTTGCAGGTTGCGGACGACTCGCATAGCTATGCTGCGCCTTCGCAACCTCGGGCTTGGGAGTCACACTCTTCTTCTCGAAATTATACTCGTTGGTATCTATCGCCACACACTCGCTGCGAGGCATAGGCAGCTCAAAACCATCTTCACCCTCGACCAAAACAATATCTTTACCACGAAAACCGGTAACAACACCGCCACCAGTCTCGTGAATGAAACGCACCTTATCTCCTATTCTCATAACTGTAATTTTTGTAACCGCGAAGATACTACGAAAAAGCAAATTTTACTATTTTTGCAACATAAATATTACGAACATAGAGTATACACATAATACCACACAACCATGAAAAACTACATTCTATTACTTGTGACGCTGCTCATCGTCTCGTGCGGCACAGCCGACGGTTGGAAAAGAGCCAACGGCACCACAGTAACAAACGAAGAGATAACCCTTACAGCGGGCGACAAGCTCACCACGACGAGCGAGTACAAGAACTTTCTCATCGAGGGCAAGGCCTACACCGAAAAAGATGCCGAAGCATCGTTGCTGTTCCACACCGATGGCGAGAGCGGCTACGAAGTAATCTTCCGCAACGGAGCCATGGATGGCACACGAAAAACCGGTAGTCTCGCCACCGTGCGCAACCTCTACCGTTCGTTGGCCGAGGATAGCAGCTGGTTCGACTTTCAGATAGCCGTACGCGGGAAGAACATCGCCATAAGCATCAACGGCACAGACGTTGTATGCTACACAGAGCCCGAGAGCCCCTACCGTACAGCAGAATACTCGCGCCGTACACTCGGAGAGGGCAACATCATGCTCGTGGGAAAAACAGGAAACACAAAATTCAACAACCTACTCATCACCCCTCTTGCCGACGACGCACGTAACGAAAACGACACCCTGCCCGCCATCGACGAGCAGAACGACGCCATAATACGCCTGCAACAACGTAACTTCCCTGTGATAGACTATCACGTACACCTGAAAGGCGGTCTTACCAAAGAGATGGCCCATGCAATGTCAATGAACTACGGCATCAACTACGGAGTAGCACCCAACGCAGGTGAAGGCGGTGTAGGGCGCATGCTCGCCGACGACAAAGAGGTGTACGAATACTACGAAGAGGTAAAACCCCTGCCCTTCCTTTGCGGTGTTCAAGGCGAAGGTCGCCGATGGACATCCACATTCTCACAAGAAGCACTGGGCATCTTCGACTACCTATTCACCGATGCAATGACCATAAGAGACCACAAGAACCGCAACTCGCGTATATATCGCGCCGAGGAGGTACACTACGACGGCCTCACCAAAGAGCAATACATGGACATCATAGTTGAACAGACTGTAAAAATCCTCACCAACGAACCTGCAGATATTTTCGCAAACCCCACATACATTCCCGACGAAATGAACGTCTATTACGATAAATATTGGACAGACGAAAGAATAAACAAAGTTCTCGACGTGCTCCAACAGCACAACATAGCATTGGAAATAAACCCACGATACAAAATCCCCAGCCTCAAAATCATAAGCATGGCAAAGGAACGCGGGCTGAAATTCACATTCGGCACCAACAACGTTGATGCCAATTTCGGCAAGCTCGAATATTGCATAGAAGCGATAGAAAAATGCGGAATAACAGCCGACGACGTATGGTTCCCATCAATGAGCATCAGACACACCCGACCGGTAGTGATATATAATAAGGATTAAAAAATATAAAAATATTTTGTATCTTTGACATATCGGAAACAACCTTTGATATTCTCAAGATATGAAAGCCCAGTTGTGAAAACACTAAAAGCGGGGACAACGTCTTCGCTTTTCTTTTTTACGCTCATCCCGTTTTTTACATCATAAGTGGGTTTAATAGAAATTTAGTATGTGAAAGCAAATAATGACTCGGCAAGCAGATGCGTACACACAAAAAAGCGAGAGTTCTAAGCAATTGCTTGGAACTCTCGCGGAGTAAAAAAGTGGCGATGACCTACTCTCCCACAACTAAATGCAGTACCATCGGCGCGGGTGGGCTTAACTTCTCTGTTCGGGATGGGAAGAGG
>JAZRFE010000013.1:0-63976 GCA_045661205.1 Bacteroidaceae bacterium
ATCCTCGATCTCTGTATTAACATAAGGTGAGAGCAACAAGATGCTATCATATTTTTCCTCGCAATATTCAGCAAAGGAAAATACTTGCTCAACAGGTTGATTTTTAATTTTAAATTCTATTTGTGGTTCGGGAGGGGCACACCCTATCAACGACATACAACTAATAAATAATACAAGGCTATTCAAGAATTTTAAGTATCCCATTGTCTGCTGCTTTTATTACTGTTTTTAATAGTTCTTCCTCGCTCCAATTATTTTTTATGGCCTCGTTGCCTAAATAATAACCGACCCTATTATTGTGTAAATCCATTTTTTTGCATTCTCAGTATTAGTCGGTGTATTTTCGTGTGCATTTCCATACTCCTCTGCAAGTGGAGAATTCAATCCCGCCGACACTTGGTTTAGTGCACACCAATAACAATGTCGTACTGCGTCACCATACCCATTTGTCGTACCATCAAATTTTCGACCTACAGTTTTTGCTTTTTCCGCATTTGCATTAAATTTGTATGCCGTACGAGGATGTCTGAATATAAAACTTTTTTCATCATCTGACAAAGTTTTATATACTTTATATACATCTTCGATCTTTTTTACTTTTGGCTTAATTATTCCACCATTCCCATTTTCATACGCCATTGCAACATCAAAAATGCTGGGCGTTTCATCATTGTCATAAAAATTACTCATAGCTTTTTTAGGGCAAAAGTAATACGCCATCAATGCCATAAGGTTGCAGAATCAACATTTTCAACACTCCACATGCAAATATAGTATCTCAAATTCCATTTGTCAATAAAATTGAGAAATAAACACTTCTCCTTTTAAAGATTTTAACAACGGAAACAAATACAAAAAAGGGAAACAAGTTTATTCTTCACTCATTTCCCTTTTGAATATCAGCTATTTACAATCTGACAAAATTTTAATACTCCTCCTCATCGAAGAAGAAATCTTCGTTGCTGCTGGGGTAATCGGGCCAAATATCCTCTATGCTGTCATAGGTTTCTCCCTCATCCTCCATTTCCTGAAGATTCTCTATTACCTCCATAGGTGCGCCCGAACGAACCGCATAATCGATAAGTTCGTCTTTTGTTGCGGGCCAGGGTGCATCCTCCAATTTTGATGCAAGTTCCAAAGTCCAATACATATCTTAAATTTTATTTTATTAATTAAAAACGTCTGCAAAAATATTGCAATTTTATTTATTCACAATGTTTTTCCCATTTTTTTTCATTGCCATCGCTCAACTCGCGCGACAGCAGAAAAAGATAATCGGACAGGCGATTCATGTAGGCAAGCAGCTCGCGTGGCTGTTGGCAGTCGCAATGGAGCGTGATGATACGTCGTTCGGCACGACGACACACTGTGCGACACACATTTGCTACGGCCGAGGCTCCCACTGTCGATGGCAGCAAAAAACCATTCATTCGTGGCAACGATGCTTCGAGGGCATCTATCGCCTGTTCAAGGTGGGCGAGTGTCTGCTCCTCTATGGGCGAAGCCATACAAGGGGCTGTGTCGGCAAGAAAGGCAGCTATGGCAAAGAGGCTGCACTGTACGTCGCACAGCACTGTTGCTGCATGGCTGTGCTCCGATACTTCGGCCTGCAAAAGAGCAATATTCGCACAAAGCTCGTCTACTGTGCCATAAGCCTCTACGCGAGCATTGTCTTTGCTGACACGCTCGCCGTGTAGCAGGGAGGTTTCCCCACCGTCACCTTTGGTCGTATATATAAGAGCTTTTTTCATTGTCGTCACTTTTTCAATGTGTAGTGCTGTTTCCTGTAACTCTTGTCGAAGAACAGCACACCCACGCTGTATAAATCAAATGTAACAGCTACGGCACCATTTTGTTTAACGCCTTGCCACCACTCTTCCTTTTCGCGGGTACGGTGTATGCCCTCTACTATTATCACGCTCGACGATGATACACGCCCCAGAGCCTGCTGCACCACCGACGCATAAGCGGGTGTCTCTCCCACATACAACAAACCTAAGCCCCCTCCTTGTTCAAAGGCGGTAGCTATTTGTTGCAAAGCATCATTGCCGGGGAACAGCGACGCGCCCACCGAGGGGCAGGCCATCGTGAGTGCGCACGCTACTGCCTCGCAAGGTGCACACATGATGATATTCTGCGGATGGGCATAATTGGCGATGCGGAACAACATTCGTGCGAGCGCAGACTTGTAGCCACACTTTTTCGCAGTGCTGTTTATTGCGGGATAGGCATAATAAGGATGTTTCTCGGCAAGTACGCCGGTAACAAAATGAAAGGCATAGGGGGATTGTACTCCATACCCCCTATTATGCCTGTACCTGTTTATCAAATCTTTTATGCCCAGCATCGCCGTACTTTTTCACACGATTAGAGCGCGAAAGCTGCCTTCACTGCATCCACATAGTCGAGTTTCTCCCATGTGAAAAGTTCCACCTCCATTGTCTTTGAAGGAAGGTAACGCGAAGTAAAGGTCTTTGTTACAACCTCGGGTGTACGACCCATATGTCCGTATGCTGCTGTCTCACTGTATATAGGGTTGCGCAGTTTCAGACGCTCCTCGATTGCTTTGGGGCGAAGGTCGAACATTTCGGCCACCTTGTTTGCAATCTCGCCGTCGTTCATTGCAACCTTTGCTGTGCCATAGGTGTTTACAAACACGCTTACGGGCTGAGCAACGCCAATAGCGTAAGAGAGCTGTATAAGCATTTCGTCGGCCACGCCAGCTGCAACGAGGTTCTTGGCAATGTGACGCGCTGCATAGGCTGCGCTACGGTCTACCTTAGAGGGGTCTTTACCGCTGAATGCGCCACCACCATGAGCACCCTTACCGCCGTATGTATCAACGATAATCTTACGGCCTGTAAGACCTGTGTCGCCATGAGGGCCGCCGATAACGAACTTACCTGTGGGGTTCACATGATATTTGATATTCTCGTCGAAGAGTGCAAGCACACTTGCCGAATTGATTTTTGCCTTTACGCGGGGCATGAGGATGTTGATAACATCTTCGCGTATTTTTGCCATCTGAGCAGCGTCGGCAGCATCCTGTGTGCCTTCGGCTGTCTGGGCTGGTGAGATAAAGTCGTCGTGCTGTGTAGATACAACGATGGTGTCGATGCGCACGGGGCGGTTGTTATCATCGTACTCTACTGTTACCTGGCTCTTTGAGTCGGGACGCAGATAGGTCATCACATTACCCTCGCGACGGATAGCCGCAAGCTCTGTGAGGATAAGATGCGAGAGGTCGAGTGAAACGGGCATGTAGTTCTCGGTCTCGTTGATAGCATAACCGAACATCATTCCCTGGTCGCCGGCACCCTGCTCCATGGGGTCCTCGCGCTCTACTCCACGAGAAATATCGGCACTCTGCTCGTGTATTGCCGAGAAGATACCGCAGGAGTTTCCGTCGAACATGTACTCGCTTTTTGTGTAACCTATGCGATTAATCACGCGACGTGCAATATCCTGCATATCAACATATGCCGAAGATTTCACCTCACCGGCAAGCACCACCTGGCCTGTGGTAACAAGAGTCTCGCAAGCTACTTTAGACTGTGCGTCGAACGCAATAAGTTCATCAAGAACAGCATCGGAAATCTGGTCGGCTACTTTGTCGGGGTGACCCTCCGACACAGATTCAGAAGTAAAAAGATATCCCATATTATAAAGAATAACAATTTTGCCGATTGCTCGGCGGTTAATAATATCAATTTAAATAAGATGGGATGCAGTAATACACGATAGTGCCCGGTGACCTTGGCAGACAAGGTTTTTAGCATTTTTTATCGTGGTTGCAAGCAGCCCAAATCTTTCCACAAGAAAACCTTTGCGACAGAAACGCTCGGTTTTCTGCTGCAAAGGTAACTCCTTTTCTCGAAATATGTATTATTTTTAACTCTTTTTATATGCGCGTAAATAAAATTATGTGCAGAGGCCGCTTTTTACCTTATTATAAGGATCTTTGTTGCCGCACCTTTATTGCCATTCTCGTCGTAGGCAAGCACATAGTAGACACCTGCACCAACGCGCTCGCCACGCATATTACAGCCGTCCCACGTCATCTGTCCACCAATGGATATTGTCTCGTAAATGAGTGTTCCCGCCGAGTTTGTTATCTTCACACTGCAATCCTGTGTAAAGCCCGTCACGCATATTTCGCCCGTATAATCTTCGCGCACAGGGTTGGGGTAAGCATGTAGTGAACCTTCGTCGAGAGCGTCAGACGGCTCGGTAGCATCGCTCATGTAGCTCACAAGGCCTGCGCCTGTGCCAATAAACACTTCGCCGGTGGTTTCTTCAATGGCAAGGCTCACAATACTGTTCGAGGGTAGGGGTGAGTTCTCCATTGTAAAGTGGTGAATGGTCTCAAGCCCGTCGGCACTCACCAAATAGAGGCCGTTATCTTTTGTTCCCACCCATTTACGGTTGGCGCCATCGACACATATTGTCTGAACAGCCACATTGCTCAATAGGTAGTCGGCAAGGCCGGTACCATCGTTACGAGGCACTTTTATCTGAGTAAAGGTTACACCGCCGTCGAAGAACTTCTTGGGATTGGGAAGTACAAACAGACCCGCATCGGTGCCTATCCACATTTGTCCGTTGCGATCCTCGGTCAAAGCAAACAACTGGAAAATATCGTAGTTTATTCCATCCTGATTTTTGAAATGTGCAGTAACGAATTTTGTCTCGTCGTCGCTTGTGTCGAACGGAGTATTATTCATTTTTGCACAAAAGAGACCTGCATCGGCCTGGAGAGATGTCACCCACAGCCATCCTCGCGAGTCGAAAAGAATATCGACCATTGTGGAAGATTTTGCTATATCCTTATAATAGAGTTGTGTCCACGAGCCGTCGTTCTTAATCACCTTTATAATATCCTTAACACCTGTGTTTGTCATCCACAGATTACCGTCGGAGTCGTACTTCAAGCGCGGAACACGCACATAACGGTTCGCATAAACATAGCCGTCGGCAGCAACAGTTTCCAATATTGAATTTTCGTGATTGTAATGTTTAACAAACTCACCGTCGCGGAACTCATAGAGTCCATATCCGAACGAACTTGCAAAGTAGTGTCCCGCATCGAGAGGATTCTCCACGAGCGAGGTTACATTCTGATAGTTCAGTCCTGTGGTGGTCTTTACCTCCTGCTCTTGGAAGTTCTGCCATTTGTCGCCGTCGTACACCATGGCCGTTCCTTCGTAGAAGGTTACGTCGAAATAGTTGAGATTACCTCCTGCAACAAGCAGATTACCATCGGGCGTAAAAGTGAGGTATTCACAATAGCTTCGTATGGGGCTGTTGGGCTGTATATCGCTTACTTTCATTGCCAGCTCGCCATCCTTTATCGAGAGACACGAAAGGCCGTCGGCACCGTTGCAACTCCATAAATAATTGCCATCGGGACACATTGTAATGGTGTTTCCCTGCAAAGAATACACTGCGTAGCTCTCGGGCGAGTCGTACACATAGACCTTGGAGGCTGTTCCCACCAACATCTTTCCGTCAGCAACGCGCATATATTTGAATTTTTCATTTTCGCTGGTCGGCACAAGTTTAGTCCAACGAGCATTTACGTCGAGCGAGTAGAAACCTAAGCCGTACATGATGCAGTAGAGCTTACCCTCGTAAATATCGAGCGCAGGGATATCGTAGTTGAGCAGTTTCTTCCAATTTTTGTTGTCAAGCAGATTGTCGGCAAGGCTGCCGCGGTAGAGCCCCTCGGGAGTACCCGCGAAAATATAACCCTCGTAAACGGCCACGCACTTAACATTCTTGCCCAAAGTATATGAATTTCCAAACTCCTGACGTTTCAGGTTGAGTGTCACAATGCCGAAGTTTGTGGAGATATATGCCATGCTATCCGACACTTGCAGATTGTTTATCTTTTTATCGGCAAGATTCTTGTTCTTGAAGTCGGTGATGTTGTATAGCGTCTCGTCGTCGTAGAGCAAGTCGATGTTGCCATTTTCATACACAATGACAAGAGCATCTATCGCATTGCTGTACTCTATACATGAAATCTTTGCATCGCTCAGGGTGGTATTGTGGTCGTAAGCGCGCAACTCTCCATCCTCTTTTCCATAGGAATAGAGGTTGCCGGCACTAAGCACATACACCTTGTCGCCCACCACACAACAGTTGGTGGCGTAACGGTAAGAATTGTGTACTCTCCAATCGCCTACTGCGGCAGCAAGCCACGACAGCGACACGAAGAGCATCAACAGCGATACAATGATTTTTTTATTCATAGCGTTTGCAGATAATCGTTAAGCGCAGAGGCGGCACGCGAACGGTGGCTTATAGCATTTTTCTGCTCGGCAGCCATCTGAGCAAAGCTGACGTCGTACCCCTCGGGAACAAACACCGGGTCGTAACCGAACCCCGAACCGCCCTTGCGTTCGGTGGCAATCGTTCCACGCACTACTCCGTCGAAAAGCCTCTCCTCTCCATCTATTATTAACGCAATAACCGTGCGAAATTGTGCACTACGGTCATTTTTTCCTGTTAAATTTTCGAGGAGCTTGCGCATATTGGCCTCGGAGTCGTTGTTCTCGCCCGCATAACGTGCCGAGTATACACCGGGCGCGCCATCGAGAGCATCAACCTCGAGACCTGTATCGTCGGCGAAGCAAGCAACGGAGTATTTCTCGTAAATGTGACGCGCCTTTATCAGCGCATTACCCTCGAGAGTGGTAGCCGTCTCGGGAATATCGTCGTTACAGCCAATGTCGGCAAGCGACAAAAGCTCTACCTTTCCGCCGAGGATGGCACGCATCTCTTCGAGCTTATGTTTGTTGTTTGTTGCAAATACAAGTTTCATTTTTTCACCTTTATTTTATCGAAGCCAGCACCATACACACCCGACACACGCGACTGTGTGATAAAGGCGCAAGGGTCTATCTCGTGAACAATTCTGAACACTTCAACCGCTTCGGCGGCACGCATCATGGTGACAATAACCTTAGTATCCTCTTTGGTATAATATCCCACGCCGTTGAGCAGTGTCACACCTCGGTGCATCTCTTTGGTAATATATTCCGAAATCTCACTATACTTCTTGGAGAATATAAGGAACTGCACCAGACGACGGTTGCTGTTCACCACATAGTCGAGCATGGTTGAAGAGATAAGCAGCGTTATAAGACCATAGAACACCTTGGACACTTCGCTTGTGCCGAAAATAAATCCGCTGCTCAACACGACAGCCACGTCGATATACATGATGACACGACCGAGACTGACATCGCGATATTTGTTTATGATGGCAGCAATAATATCAGTACCTCCTGTGCTTCCGCCATTCACGAAACATATTCCTATACCCATTCCGCAGAAACATGCACCAATGATACTTGCCTCGAATGTAGCCTCACCGCCCAACACCGTCAGTGCGTCGAGGCTGTATGTGTGAAGCAGGTTCTGAACAATTTCGAGGAAGAAGGTCAGCGCAAATACGGCATAAATGGTTTTCAGACAGAAACGTATTCCCAACTCCTTGACTGCAACGAGCAACAGGAACACATTTATTATGAAATAGGTATACTGCATAGGGAAGCCGGTGGCATACTGTATAACAGCACCGATACCGGCCGTACCGCCCGACACCAATTTATACGGAAGAAGAAAGAACACCCATCCGAAGGCGTATATAACAAGACCCAATGTTATCATCACATACTCCTTTGCTGCGAGCATAATGCCCTTTTTAGGAATACTTAAACCACCCATACTCTTTTCTTTGTTAAGAAGTTTTTAATTCAGTTTGTTTAATACAAAACCGGTGCGCCAATGTCTGAACATCGGCCCACCGGAACTATTGTGATTTATGCAATAACGATGTTCACGATTTTCTTGGGAACAACGATTATCTTCTTGATGCTTTTGCCATCGATATATTTCTGAGTCATTTCGTTGGCAAGAACAGCAGCCTCTATCTCTTCGCGAGCCGCCTCGGTGGCAAAGTCCATAGTGAAACGTGCCTTACCGTTGAAAGAGATTGTATATTTCACGCTGTTCTCTTTAAGATACTCTTCGTTGAACTCGGGCCACTGAGCGTCGCACACCGATGTGTCGTGTCCGAGTGTCGCCCACAACTCCTCACAAATGTGAGGTGCGAAGGGAGAAAGCACAATAACGAAAAGTTCCATCACAGCGCGTTTGTTGCACTTGAGCGATGTAAGCTCGTTGGCACATATCATGAATGCGCTGACTGTGGTGTTGTAAGAGAACATGGGGATATCCTCGGACACCTTCTTGATGAGGCGGTGGATAGCCTTAAGCTCGTCACGTGTAGGCTCCTCGTCTGTGAGCTGCATATTATCGTCGCGGTCGAAGAAGATGTTCCATACTTTTCTGAGGAAACGGTGACAACCATCGATACCGTTTGTATCCCAGGGTTTCGACTGCTCGAGAGGGCCGAGGAACATTTCGTAAAGACGCAATGTGTCGGCACCGAAGTTCTCGACAATAGTGTCGGGGTTCACCACATTATACATAGACTTACTCATCTTCTCGATAGCCCATCCGCAGATGTATTTGCCATTTTCAAGAATAAACTCGGCATCTTTGTATTCGGGACGCCATGCGCGGAAAGCGTCAAGGTCGAGCACATCATTTGCAACGATGTTCACATCGACATGCAAGGGAGTAACGTCGTAATCTTTTGCAAGGTTGAGCGAAACAAATGTGTTTGTATCCTTCACACGATAAACGAAGTTACTGCGACCCTGAATCATACCCTGGTTTACAAGTTTCTTGAAAGGCTCATCGCTGGCACTGTAACCCAGGTCGAAGAGGAACTTGTTCCAGAAACGTGAATATATAAGGTGACCTGTCGCGTGTTCGGTACCACCCACATAGAGGTCTACATTCTGCCAATATTTACTTACCTCCTCGCCAACGAGAGCCTTGCCATTCTTGGGATCCATGTAACGCAGATAGTATGCGCTGGAACCTGCAAAGCCGGGCATAGTGTTGAGTTCGAGGGGGAAGATTGTCTTTTCGTCTACAAGAGCCTTATCGACAACGCAGAGGTTCACTGTGTCCCAAGCCCAAAGTTTGGCATGACCCAAAGGAGGTTCACCACTCTCTGTGGGAAGGAATTTCTCGACAGCGGGAAGCTGCAAGGGCAGACACTCCTCGGGGATGGGGCAGGGAACGCCATTCTTATAATAGATGGGGAAAGGCTCGCCCCAATAACGCTGACGGCTGAATATAGCATCGCGCAGACGGAAATTAACCTTTATGCGACCCAACTTATTCTCGGCAACATATTTTTTGGTGGCAGCGATAGCCTCTACAACGGTGAGACCGTTGAGCGATAGACCGCACGATGCGAACTGCGCTGTGGGAGAGTTTATGATGATACCCTCTTTAGCGTCGAAGCTCTCCTCGCTGACGTCGCAACCCTCGATAAGGGGGCGAATCTCAATGCCGAAATGTTTGGCAAAAGCATAGTCGCGGCTATCGTGAGCAGGTACTGCCATGATAGCTCCTGTACCGTAACCCGAAAGCACATAGTCGCTCACCCACACAGGAATTTCCTCGCCGGTGATGGGGTTGATAGCGTATGAACCGGTGAAAACACCTGTTACAGAGCGGTCTACCATACGCTCACGCTCGGTTCTTTTCTTTGTACGCTCAACATAAGCATTCACAGCCTCGCTCTGCTCGGGAGTGGTAAGTTCGGCAACAAGCTCGCTCTCGGGTGCAAGCACCATGAATGTAACACCGAAGATGGTGTCGGCACGTGTGGTGAAGATGGTAAAGTGCTTCTCGCTATCCTTAACATAGAACTCCATTTCGGTACCCTCGCTACGACCTATCCAGTTGCGCTGAGTCTCTTTGAGAGAGTCAGTCCAGTCGATAGTGTCGAGTCCGTCGAGCAGTCTCTGAGCATAAGCCGACACACGCAGACACCACTGCTTCATCTTTTTCTGCACCACAGGGTAGCCACCGCGCTCCGAAACGCCATCGACAACCTCGTCGTTGGCAAGCACAGTACCCAATTTGGGACACCAGTTTACCATTGTCTCACCCAAGAAGGCGATGCGCCAGTTCATGAGAGTCTCCTCTTGCTGCTGCTCGCTCATTGCGTTCCACTCCTCGGCGGTAAACTCCAACTCTTTGCCACAAGCCGCATTGATACCTGCTGTACCTGTCGCTGCAAACTTCTCGCGAAGCTCGGCGATGGGCTTTGCTGCACAAGCCGCATTGTCGTAATAGTGGTTGAACATCTTGATGAACGCCCACTGTGTCCAATGATAATAATCAGAGTCGCAGGTTCTTATCTCACGCTCCCAGTCAAAGCAGAAGCCTATCTTATCGAGCTGTTCGCGGTATCTGTTGATATTCTGTTCGGTGGTAACGGCAGGGTGCTGGCCTGTCTGTATTGCATACTGCTCGGCGGGCAATCCGTAAGCGTCGTAACCCATGGGGTTAAGCACATTGTAGCCCTGCAAACGTTTGTAACGTGCATAGATATCCGATGCGATGTAACCAAGAGGGTGTCCCACGTGCAGACCTGCACCCGAAGGATAGGGGAACATGTTAAGCACATAGAATTTCTCTTTATTTTTGTCCTCGACCACGCGATAGGTCTTATTTTCTATCCATCGCGCCTGCCACTTTTTCTCAATTTCGTTAAAATTGTATCCCATATAATTATCTTGTTTATTTATCTTTGTTGTTACGCAGCCACACTGTCGTGCTGTTCGCAGCCATATAATCGGACAAATGTACAAAAAAGCGAGCGAAATACATTCGCCAATTACGGCAAATGTACAAAAAAAGAAAAGTATTGCAGGCATAAGTAAGGCACAAAAGCATTTTTTATTAAAAAATTGATGAAAAAGTAAAAAAAACTTGGTGCTTTCAAAAAAAAGGCATATCTTTGCACCGCTCAAATGAGATGGCGAGATAGCTCAGCTGGTTAGAGCGTCGGATTCATAATCCGGAGGTCGTGGGATCGTGCCCCACTCTCGCTACAAGACAGGAGATACAAATTTGTATCTCCTGTCTTGTTTTATACATTATTCCGAAATATTTTGTAATCTTCCTATAATAATATTACTTTTGGCAGATGGATGACACAAAAAACCACCTGCACAACGTGCACTATATATTTTAACTAAGAACCTCTATATTATGAAACAAGAAAACAAGAGCCCCAATGCCGGTCGTAGAATTTTTTTAAAACGTCTGGGCACAAGCGCAGTTGTTGCATCTTCAGTGGCAATGGCAAGCTGCTCGGGCGACAAAGGCACTAAAAAATATGTAGCCGAGGGCGTGGGAGGCGATGTCCCCACCGACAAGATGACCTACCGCAACAACCACAACAGTGGCGACAAAGTATCTATTTTGGGCTACGGCATGATGCGTCTGCCCATGACAAAGAACGAAAAGGAAGATGAGATAATAGACCAGGAGCGCGTGAACGAGCTTGTCGATTACGCCCTTGCACATGGCGTGAACTATTTCGACACAGCCCCCGTATATTGCAAGGGAGCGTCGGAAAAGGCCACCGGCATTGCGCTGAGCCGCCACCCCCGCGACAGCTATTTCATTGCAACAAAGCTGTCGAACATGCGCGGCGACAACAGCATCGAGTTTGGAAAAGAGATGTTTGCCAACTCACTGAAAGAGTTGCAGACCGGCTACATAGACTATCTGCTGCTGCACAACCTGGGCAACAGAGACGCATACAACAAGCGATTTGTAGAGAACGGGTTGCTCGACTATCTGCAACAGCAGAAACGCGAAGGAAAGATAAGGAACCTCGGATGGTCGTTCCATGGCGAGAAGGCATTTTTCGACTTTATGCTCGACGAGGCCGGTGTACATTGGGACTTCATTCAGATACAGATGAACTATGTCGATTGGCAGCGTGGAAACCCCACAGCCGAATATATGTACAACCGCCTGAAGGAGAAGAACATCCCTGTGGTGATAATGGAACCGTTGCTGGGTGGCCGACTTGCAAAAATGAACTATCAGGCAATGGCAATGCTCAAAGAACGCGAGCCGCAGGCGAGCGTTGCATCATGGGCCTTCCGTTTCGCGGGCGACCACGACAATGTACTGACGGTACTCAGCGGAATGACCTACATGGAGCATCTGCAAGACAACATACGTACATACTCGCCACTGAAGCCCCTCACCGATGACGACAAGAGCATGCTCATGGACGTTGCAAAGCGCAAGATGGGATTCGAGAACATCGACTGCACCGACTGCAAATACTGCATGCCCTGCCCCTACGGTCTTGACATTCCCTCAATCTTTGCCCACTACAACAGATGCCTCGACGAAGGCCGCATGCCACAGAACGAAATGGACAAGGACTACAAAGAGCAGCGTCGCGCCTTTCTTGTGGGCCTGGAGCGTGGCGTTCCCAAGTTGCGTCAGGCCGACCACTGTACAGGATGCCGCGAGTGCGAACACCACTGTCCGCAGAGAATAAAAATCTCGCGCGAACTGAGAAAAATCGACGAGTTTGTCCAGAGCCTGTTGGGTGACGGAAGAATTTAACTATCAACCACAAAAACGACTATCATCATGTTACGCAAAATAAGAATAACCCTCGCCGCACTATTTTTCATAGGAATAACAGCGCTGTTCCTCGACTTCACAGGAGTGCTCCCCGCCTACTTCGGCTGGATGGCAAAAATACAGTTCGTTCCTGCCCTGCTCGCAGTAAACGTGGGCATCGTTGCAGGCCTGCTGTTGCTCACATTTTTATTTGGCCGAGTATACTGCTCGACAATATGCCCGCTGGGAGTGATGCAGGACATCTTCTCGTGGATGTCTGCACGCAAGAACAAGAGACGCTTCACATACAGCAAAGGAAAAACAGCGTTGCGCACAACAATACTCGTGCTGTTCACAGTGGCACTTGTTGCCAACGTCGCATGGCTCGCAGCATTCATTGAGCCTTACAGTGCCTATGGTCGCATGGTAAACAGCCTGCTTGCACCACTCTACGGATGGGGCAACAACCTGCTTGCCTACCTTGCCGAACGTGCCGACAGCTACATGTTCTACACAACCGACGTGTGGCTGAAGAGCGTAGGCACATTGGCAACAGCCGCCGTAACACTCATTATCATTGCTGTGCTTGCATGGAGACACGGTCGCACATGGTGCAACACCATCTGACCTGTGGGCACACTACTGGGAGCAGTGGCACGCTACTCACTCTTCAAGCCCACCATCGACACAAGCAAGTGCTCGGGCTGTAAGTTGTGCGCAAAAAACTGTAAAGCATCGTGCATCGACAGCGACAACAAGAGCATCGATTACAGTCGATGCGTTGCATGTATGGACTGCTTGGAGAGCTGCAACAGAGGAGCCATAGGCTACCGCTACGCAGGATTCGGCAAAGCCACAAAAGAGCAGACACAAGCAGCCACCGACAACGGCCGTCGCGAATTCCTGTCGGCAGGAGCAATGGTAGCCGCAGGCTCGCTCTTTGCCCAGGCAAACAAAAAGGTAGATGGCGGACTTGCTGTCATCGAAGACAAGAAAATACCCGAAAGAGCAACACCCATAGTACCTGTGGGAGCCGGTTCGTTAAAGTACTTCGCCACCCACTGCACCGCCTGTCAGTTGTGCGTTTCAAAATGTCCCAACAATGTACTGAGACCGTCAAACAGTATCAATCGATTCATGCAACCCGAAATGTCGTTCGAGCGCGGATTCTGTCGCACCGCCTGCACAGCCTGTGCCGACGTATGCCCCAACGGAGCCATCAAGCCCATAGTTCCCGAGCAGAAGAGCGCGACCAAGATAGGTACAGCTGTGTGGATAGCCGACAACTGCATTGCCAACAAAGATGGTGTTTCGTGCAACAACTGCGAGCGTCACTGCCCCAACGGAGCAATAAAGATGATAAGAAAGAAAGATGGCGAAAAGAACATACGCATTCCCATGATAGACGCCGAGCGTTGCTTGGGCTGCGGAGCATGCGAATATGTGTGTCCAGCCCGCCCCTTCAGCGCAATATTCGTCGAGGGCATCGAAGAGCATAGAACTATTTAAGAACAGTATATAATGAGTATTAATAAGTTTGTTACAACCCTACTGCTGTGTCTGCTGATAATATCGTGCGGCGGCAGTGGCAAAAACAGGAAACGCGAGCCGTCGCGTCGCAGTAAAAAGGAGGTAGAGGTGGTGGAGAAGAAAAGAACCTCTACAAACAACGAGAAAACCGACGAAGAGAGCGACGAAAGACTGCAACGTAACAATGGTAACCACCGCAAATCGTCGCAACGCGAGCGAGGCGTGTCGAAACGTCGCAAGCAAGAAGAGATAAAGCCCGTGCAGAAAGACGAAGAGGACCCTGCAATAGCCAAAGCCGCAAGGATAGAAAAGCGCGTACAACTGGAGCTTGACATTTGGAAAGCAAACAAGAACGGCGACAGCGGACTCGCCGAAAAGCTAAGGAAGGATGCCGACGAACTTGAAAAAGAGATGAGACAGCCCGAGCTTGACGAAGTTTACAAAAAGATAAAAGACATAAAAAAGCGGATGTAGAAACACCCGCCTTTCATAGAGATTCCCTTGATTGCCTACCGCCCGAAAAAGCGGTTAATCAAGGGGATTTTCTTTATCGGGAGGTCTTTCTTCACGAAATAGGCCACATACACAGCAAGCAGCATCGTATTGCACAAAAGACGCAGATACATATTCTTCACAGGCAACAGCGTCGCCACACCATAGAGGATTGCAAAAAGCAGCACATAAGAGAAGATTGCCTTAAGATCGTAGGTAATGGGGTTGCGTCGCTGCCCCACAAAGTAGGACAAAAGCATTGCCACAAAATAGCTGGTGAACGACGCCCACGCACAAGCCATATAGCCGTATCGGGGAACAAAAATGATATTCACCGCAAAGAGCAACACACAACCTACGATAGAGAAGATTGCCCCCCACCACGTCTCGTCGTTGAGCTTGTACCAGAAAGAGAGGTTGAAATATATGCCCATAAACACCTCGGCAGCCATAATGTAAGGCACCACCGTCAGCCCGCTCCAATAGTCGGGACTGATGATGAATTTTATAAGGTCAAGATAGAACACCACCATCAGGAATGCCAGCAGAGCAATGGCAATAAAATATTTCATCGCCTGTGCATAAAGCGTCTTTGCATCCTTCTTGTCGCGATTGCCAAAGACAAAAGGTTCGTAGGCGTAACGGAAAGCCTGCATGAGCATAGCCATGATAGCCGCCACCTTAACCGACGCGCCATAGATACTAAGCTCCACCCTGCCCTGTTGTCCCGGCACAAGCTGCGGGTAAAGTATCTTGTCGGCATTCAGGTTGAGAATGCCCGCGATACCCAGCAACAGCAACGGCCACGAATAGGAGAACATCTTCCCAAGCAAACGCACATCACCGTTGGGACGGTAGAGACGCAGTTCGGGAATAAAGAAGAGGGTGATGAAAGAGGTACATACGAGGTTTATGAAAAAGACGTAGAACGATTGATTATCGGCAGAGTAGAAACGGCCGAAAATATCGGGGTGCGACGCGGCAAGCATGGGCAACACCACAAAAGCAAACAGGTTGAGAATGATATTGGAGAATATATTCAACAGCTTAAGCGAAGCAAACTTCACCGAACGCCCCTGAAAGCGCAACAACCCGAAGGGGATTGACTGCAAAGCATCGAGCGCAACCACCACAGCCATCATCTGCAAGAACTCGGGGTGTTCGGCATAACCCAACAGCGACGACAACCCCTCGATGGAGCAGAACACCCCCACGAGGAACAGCGCACACAGCACACCCACCACCTGCATGGTCATGGAGAACACACGCGACACATTGCCACTCTCCTTGTCGGCGAAACGGAAAAAGGTGGTCTCCATACCGAAGATGAGCACCACAAGAATGAAAGCAGTCCAAGCGTAAATGTTCGTCACCTCGCCATATTGCCCCGACTCCACGCTCATCTTAGCAGTGTAGAGTGGCACAAGCAGGTAGTTGAGGAAACGCCCCACAATACTGCTCAACCCATAAATTACCGTATCTTTAAAAAGCGATTTTAGCTTTGACATATTTGTATTTTAAAAAAGCGACCCCTGTCCGTCGTTATACTTATCGCGTCCCAAATGGCGGTAGGCAAGGTCGGTAACCTCGCGACCGCGCGGAGTGCGCTTGATGAAACCCTCTTTGATGAGATAAGGCTCGTAGACCTCTTCTATTGTGCCCGCATCTTCGCTGAGAGCCGTCGCAATGGTTCCAATACCCACAGGCCCACCCTTGAACTTGTCGATGATGACGCCTAGAATCTTGTTGTCAATCTCGTCGAGACCATACTTATCGATATTGAGAGCCTCGAGAGCAGTGCGAGCAATGCTTATATCTATGTGGCCGTTGCCCATCACCTGTGCAAAGTCGCGCACACGACGCAACAAAGCATTGGCAATACGCGGCGTACCACGACTGCGACGGGCAATCTCGTAGGTAGAGTCGTCGTCGTATGTAACACCGAGAATATCCGCCGAACGCTTGATGATGCCCGCAAGAGTCTTGCTGTCGTAATATTCGAGGTGCATATTAATGCCGAAACGAGCACGCAAAGGAGCTGTGAGCAGACCGCTGCGCGTAGTGGCACCGATGAGTGTAAAGGGGTTGAGATCTATCTGAATGGAACGTGCCGACGGGCCTTTGTCAATAAGAATATCTATGCGATAATCCTCCATCGCCGAGTAGAGATACTCCTCGACAATGGGCGAGAGACGGTGAATTTCGTCGATGAAAAGCACGTCGTTAGGCTCGAGCGATGTGAGAATACCGGCAAGGTCACCGGGCTTGTCGAGCACCGGGCCCGATGTCACCTTGAAGCCCACACCAAGCTCGTTGGCGATAATATTACTGAGTGTGGTCTTTCCCAAGCCCGGAGGGCCATGGAGCAACACATGGTCGAGCGACTCGCCACGCATGCGCGCCGCCTGCACAAAAATACCCAGATTGCTCACAATCTTCTCTTGTCCGCTGAAATCGCTGAACGAGAGAGGGCGCAAAGCATTCTCGAACTCTTTGTCGCTATGTGTGTTTCTACTGCTTCTGATATCGAATTTGTCGTTCATTCCCTTTTTTTGTTTTAGGTTGCTAAGATACAACAAAGATACGAAAGGCGACAACTATGAGGGGAATAATATTTGCAGTTGGAGTTTGGTGGTGCTATATTTCTTTGAAGCAACTTTTACTAACAAAAAAAACAAGGGTAAGATTAACCTTACAAAAAAGGAAATCTTACCCTCATATTTCAATAGCCAACAGCCATTTACTGCAAGCGGAACGCGATAGGCACTCTATAATTTACACGTACAGCCTTACCTTGCATTTTACCGGGATTCCATTTAGGCATTGACATTACCACGCGAACAGCCTCTTTATCGAGATATTCATTACCTGAACTTTTAAAGATTTTAGCATTTGAAATTGAGCCGTCTGCCTCTACAATAAACTCCACATACGCTATTCCTTGCACACCCGACTCACGAGCCTCTGCGGGATATTTAATGTTATCTCTGAGGAACTTCATCAAAGCCTTCATGCCACCGGGGAATTCAGGCTGGTTTTCTACTACGTTATAGACAGGTTCTGCTTTTTTCTCTAAACAGAAATTAACAGGCAGTGTAAATTTTACAGGTACTGCCTTACCTTTAACTTTACCGGGTTTCCATTTGGGCATTGAGTTTACTACGCGCAGTGCCTCGTTATCAAGATATACATTGCCAGCACTTTGAAGTATTTTAGCATTTGAAATAGAGCCATCGGTTTCTACAACAAAATTCACATATGCCTTTCCTTCTACGCCTGCATTACGAGCCTCAGCAGGATATTTAACATTCTGAGCGATGAACGTCATCAAAGCCTTCATGCCGCCGGGGAATTCAGGCTGTTCTTCATCAGAAATAGTTTTATCGGTTTTTACCTTGTCTTGAGCTTTCAAATCCTGCGCAAAAAAGAAGCACGATGCTGTTAAAAGCATCAACAAAAGTGTTATTTTTTTCATAGTGTGTGGTTTTTGGGGTTTGTTTTTTAATTATTTAACAATAAAACATTGCAAATGTAAATAAAATATTTGTTCGCTTTTAAAAATAATATATAATAATTTCACACAGGGGATTATTGAACTTTGGCAGTTGGCTGTTGGCAATTCATTCATACACCCGATGAAACAGGCAACTTATCTAGCTTGACATTACCGAGCGGAGTACAATATCGGACCCGCTACTCAAAGTTTGGTTGAAAAGAGAGTTGTTATATTTGTATAATCTCACAAATTCATATACTTTTGCTATTCATAAAAAGAGACAAAGAAACAGCATGGTATTAAACTACATCTGGATAGCATTTTTTCTTATAGCATTCGCCATAGCCCTTGTGCGATTGCTATTCATGGGCGACACCGACATTTTCCCCGCAATAATGGACTCGACGTTCACCACTGCAAAAACCGCCTTTGAAATATCGTTGGGACTGACAGGCGTGCTGTCGCTGTGGATGGGAATATTGAAGATAGGCGAAAAGGGAGGCATCGTAAACAGCGTGGCAAAGTTGCTTGCACCCGTATTCTCGAAAATTTTCCCCGATATTCCCAAAGGGCACCCCGTAACAGGCACAATGTTCATGAACTTCGCCGCCAACATGCTGGGGCTTGACAACGCCGCAACCCCTATGGGACTTAAAGCGATGCAGGAGCTTCAGGAACTTAACAAAGAGAAGGACACTGCCACCAACCCAATGATAATGTTCCTAGTGCTGAACACATCGGGGCTTACGCTCATACCTATGAGCGTGCTTGTGTACAGGGCACAAATGGGCGCGGCACAGCCAACAGACGTGTTTATTCCCATACTGCTGGCGACGACGGTAGCCACCATCGCCGGACTCATAGTGACAAGCATCTACCAGAAAATAAACCTCTTCAACCGCACAATGATTCTGTTCCTCGCAGGAATATGCCTATTGGTGGCAGGTGGCACTGTGGGGTTCATGCAACTGTCAAAGACCGAGGTGGAAGTGCTCTCGACATCACTTGCAAATATCATACTTTTCGCAATAATAATCATTTTTATCCTTGCGGGAGTGAGACGCAAGATAAATGTCTACGAAGCATTCATCGAGGGAGCGAAGGATGGATTCGCCACAGCAGTGAGAATAATCCCCTACCTTGTGGCTATATTGGTTGCAGTGGGTGTGTTTCGCGCATCGGGAGCAATGGACATGCTCATCGACGGCGTGTCGGCATGCGTGGCATTCTGTGGTGGCGACACCGATTTTGTGGCAGCCCTGCCCACAGCCATCATGAAGCCACTAAGCGGCAGCGGAGCGCGCGGACTGATGATTGACACCATGACCACCTACGGCGCCGACTCGTTTGTGGGACGTCTCGCCTGCCTGTTCCAGGGAGCGACAGACACCACCTTCTACATACTCGCCGTATACTTCGGCAGTGTGGGCATACGCAAGACACGCCACGCCGTTACCTGCGGACTTCTTGCCGACCTCGCAGGCATATTGGCAGCAATAGGCATTGCATATATATTCTTCTAAACAAACCTCTTACAAAGATAGAACCATGAAAAAAGCCATTATCAACATCATGCTGTTAATATGCGCAATGGCAGCAACAGCGCAGGAGTTTAAGTTCAATCACGGCCCCTACCTGCAAAATATGACCAACGACGAAGTGACCGTTTACTTTACCACCAACAAAGAAGCATTCTCATGGGTAGAGGTCACCGGCGACCGCTGGACACAGCCACAAAGATTTGCCACACTCTTTGCGGGACAATACGACGCATACACCAAAGAGAACAGAGTGCGCATCACAGGCCTGCGCCCCGGAGTAAAATACCGTTACCGTCTCATCTCGAAAGAGATTACAAAGTACCACCCCTACGACATAAAATATGGCGACAGCATCGCCTCCTCGTGGGAAGAGTTCAGCACACTGAACCCCAACCAAAAGAGCTTTACATTTGCCCTCACCAACGACGGACACGACAAGCCCGAGAAGGTAAAGGAGTTGCTTAGTAAAGTGCCCTTGAACAATATAGACATGGTATTTTATCTGGGCGACATGATAAGCTACTACGACAAAGAGGAGGCACCCTACTACGGCTACATCGACCCCTCGGTGGAGATGTTCGCAAAGAACAAACCCTTTATCTCTATTCGCGGCAACCACGAAATGCGTGGCAAGCTCACACGCAACTACATGAACCTCATAGGCTGCCCCAACAACCGATTCTACAACATTGCCTACTTTGGCAACACAGCAATCATAATGTTAGACACCGGCGAGGACAAGCCCGACACACAGCCCGTATATGCAGGAATGAACTGCTACGACAACTACCGCATGGAGCAGATAGAATGGCTGAAAAAAGAGGCTGCCACCAAACAATTCAAGGCTGCTAAAAACAAGATAGTGCTGATGCACATCCCCCCCATGTCGGTAGACGGCCCCAACACCCCCGAGGAGCACGCAGCCAAAGAGCTTGAGAAACACTTCCTGCCCCTCTTCAACGAAATAGGTATCGACCTGACAATTTCGGGCCACACCCACAGATATGTTCTTGCCGAAAAGGGTGAACGTGGCAACAAGTTCCCCATGATTGCCAACGACAACAAAAGCATTATGTTGGTAAATTGCGACAAAAAGGGAATAAACATAAAAATAGTGAACCAAAAAGACGAGGTACTTCTCGACAGACTATTCAAATAACCATCAAACACCATACAACCATGATAAGTTACCAGAGCGACGGCACAAAGATGCCCGACATAAAAAAACGCGACACAAGCGCTTGGATAAAAAAAGTAGCCGCCACATACGGCAAAAAGTGCGGTGACATTGCATACATCTTTTGCGACGACGAGAAGATTCTCGAAGTGAACAAAGAGTATCTTCAGCACGACTACTACACCGACATCATCACCTTTGACTACTCCGAGGAAGATTGCATCAGCGGCGACCTTTTCATAAGTCTCGACACAGTACGCAGCAACAGCGAAATGCTTGGCGTCAGCTACGAACAGGAGCTGCACAGAGTAATCATTCACGGCATCCTGCACCTTTGTGGAATAGACGACAAAGGCGAGGGAGAACGAGAAAAGATGGAAGCGGCAGAAAACAAAGCGTTGGCAATGCGATAAGCATTGCCAACGCTTTTTAATTATTTAATAAACACCTTCTTTTTCACCATCCTGCCACCGACATTCAGCACAAGGATGTGCGTACCTTTGGAGGTTGCAGGCAGGACTATTTCGCTGCCATCGCCCGAGCTACGGGCAACCACCGCGCCTACGCTGTTGTAGAGCGTAGCGCTCCAAGCATCGGAGCAAGGAAGAGTAATGACACATTCACCATTACACTGATTTACAACAATATTTTCAACCGAGAGATTCCTGACACTACTATCATCGAACATATAAAAAAGTTCCCTGTTCACATACAGCGTGTCGCCATTTGCCTCTACACAACATATAAGATCGAACGAAAAACCGTTGGAGATAGAAGAGTTCTCAAAAGGGTAACGGTTGATAAAGCCCAGCCCTTCGAGCCATGTGCCACTGTAAGCGCCACCCATTACCCAAAATTTTCGGCCTTGCAACTCGCCCATTTCATATATTATTCCACATTGCGAGGGGGCTGTGGGGTTTACCCATGCTGTATCGCCAACACTCCACGACTCATCGAAGAGCAGTGTGTCGCGTTCCAATTCACGCTCGTAAGCATACCATTTAGTGCCCTCTTTGCGCAGAAGATTATAGCCCGAATTGTAGCCGGGACGCATTTTGGAGTAACTGCGACCATCTATAATGGAACTGCCCAAAATGTAACTTGTGTACAGGCTCTCCACCATAGGCGGCTCGACAATGTTGCATCGGCGCATTATCCATTTGCGCCCTTCGGGAAGGGCGTCATCTGCCATAATGGGGCACATCAATGAAAAGAGGCAACACAAAGCAGCAGTTATCACTATTCGTTTCATAGCCGTAGATTTTAGGGTTGTTATTATCACAACAGACTCTCAATCATTCTTTTCTCGGGGAGGAAAGGCGCAATCTCGCTAAGCCCCATTACCTCCACTGCCAGAGCGACGGCTGCTGCATCATCGACACAGGGCAGCGAGCGTTGTTCGGCAAAGTATCGACCAGCTTCTACAAGCACACGAGAGGGGACAAGGCCTATAATTTCGGTGCCTGTGACACGTGCACCGCGCAAAAGGGCTGCACGAGAGACCTCTTCGAACACTTTGTACAGGGGAGCAACGTCTATGTCGGTGACATTCATCGACACCTGCGCACGACCATACTCCTCGATGTACCAACCTATCGCTTTGCAGGCTTTGAGTGTTCCGGGGCGACGCACAGGGTTGCCCTGCTCGTCGAGCAGAGGCACTCCGTCGCGCTTGACGATGCGCCCTTTTTCGTGTACGTCGAGAGCTATCTCTTTGGCACACTGCACATCGGCCTCTTTGTTCAAATTGAAATTGACGGCAATAAGGAACTTGCGCGCTCCCACCACCGACGCGCCACTGCGTGCCGCTTGCAGGGTGTACTCGCCGCCACCGTAGTCGGGCATTTCGTCGGGCTGCACGATGCGCGAGGCAAGTGCCTCGTACTCGCCATTGCGACACACTGCTAGGTTGCGCCACTTATCTTTGTATGCGGCAGCCTCGTAACAGTAAACGGGAATGCCAAGCTCGGAATATATTCGCTGCGAGAGACGGCGGGCATACTCGGCACACTCTTCGAGGGTAATACCCCTGACGGGCACAAGCGGAAGTACATCGGTAGCTCCTATGCGGGGGTGACGTCCTGTGTGGTAGCGCATATCGATAAGTTCAGACGCACATTTTACAGCGCGAAAAGCAGCCTCGACAACCGCGTCGGGATTGCCGGCAAAGGTAATGACTGTGCGGTTGGCATCGAAACCCGGGTCTACATGCAGCACCTTAGCGCCATCGACGCCGTCAATAGCAGCCGCAATAGCCTCGATGACCTCGGGGCGGCGTCCCTCGCTGAAGTTGGGAACGCACTCCATTATTTTCTCATTATCAATCATAAAGCATTCACAAAAGTTGTTGCAAAAGCATCTATTTGTTCATCGGTTACCGACAATGACGACTGTTTCATCTCCACGCTACAAGGCAGTGTTTCCCAACCACTCTTCTCGGCTTTTTCGGCAAAGCGCTTGAGAGCCGCCGAAGCCCATGTGTATGAGCCGACAAAGCCAAAGAGACGTCCTTTGACAGTGCGTTCCGAGATTTTCTCGAGCAGTTCGCGCACTGGCGGGAACAGTTCGTTGTTGTATGTGGGCGAGGCTATAACAAGGCCGCGATAAAGGAATATATCGCGAAGCACCTCAGAAATATCAGCCGAGGAGAGGTCGTAAATTTTTATCTTATCGACACCCTTTTCGCGCAGACGGCAGGCTATCTCTTCGCACAATCCGGCTGTGTTGCCGTACATAGAACCATAGGCTACCACCACTCCACGCTGCGCCGAATAGCGACTAAGTTCGTCGTACACCTTTACCACCTTGTCAATGGAGCGTTTCCACACAGGGCCATGTGTGGCGGCAATAATCTCTATGGGCAGAGAGGACAATTTCTGCAATGCCTTCTGCACAGGCGAGCCATATTTTCCAACGATACATGCATAATAACGCACCATTTCATCGTAATAATCCTCAAAAGCAAGCTCTTCGTCAGTCACACCGCCGTCGAGTGCTCCGAAACAGCCGAACGCATCGCCCGAGAAGAGTATTTTTGCCACGTTGCCGTATGTTACCATTGTCTCGGGCCAATGTACCATAGGAGCCAGATAGAAAGTGAGCGTTTCGCTACCTAACGACAGTGTAGAGCCGTCGGAGACTTCGAGCAGATTGTCACTGATGCCATAATAGCCGCTTATCATCTGAATGGTCTTTGCATTACCCACAATCTGCATCTGCGGGTAGCGTTGTCTGAGCGCGGCGATGGAGCCTGAGTGGTCGGGCTCCATGTGGTTCACTATGAGGTAATCGACAGGGCGGCCGCCGGTAGCCTTTTCGATATTCTGCATGAAGGCCGAAGCGTATGCAACCTCTACCGTATCGACCACCGCAACTTTTTCGTCTGCAATAACATAACTGTTATAAGAGACTCCGCGACGCAAGCTCCACAAGCGTTCAAAAAGATGCGTCACGCGATCGTTCACTCCCACATAAAATATTGAATCTGTAATCTTTTTCATATCAAAATCATATTATTCAAAATATCACTGTTTGTAAGCAATAAGCACTGCTTATTTTTGCAAAGTTAGTGTTATTTTGCACAAAGAAAACAAGGCAAAATAAAAATATCGAAAAACAAATATCAAAAAGATAAAATAGCCATAAAAATAACAGGCTGCAATAACATTTTATTCGCGTAAAAAAAGTATCTTTGCAAAATATTGGCGAGAGTGTCCGAAAACGGGCAAAAACCAATAAAAAAGCGACATCCGATGCAAAAAAAGCGACGGAAAAACGAGAATGAAAAATATAAACTCAAAAAAAAATAAATCATGTCATCTACAACAAAAAAAATCGAAAGCGCGCTTGTTTCCGTTTTTCACAAAGACGGACTTGACGAGATTATAAAATCACTCCATGCAAACGGAGTAAAGTTGATTTCTACCGGTGGTACACAGCAGTTCATCGAGTCATTGGGCATCCCCTGCGAGGCTGTTGAAGACCTCACAGGCTACCCCTCAATCTTGGGTGGTCGCGTAAAGACACTTCACCCCAAAGTATTCGGCGGTATCCTCGCACGTCGCGACAACGAGAAAGACCAGGAGCAGGCGTCACAGTACGAGATTCCCATGGTAGACCTCGTGATTGTAGATCTCTACCCCTTTGAGAAGACCGTTGCATCGGGCGCACCCGAGGCTGACATCATCGAGAAAATCGACATAGGCGGTATTTCACTCATTCGCGCAGCTGCAAAGAACTTCAAGGATGTTGTTATCGTTGCAAGCCAGGCACAGTATCAGCCTCTTGCCGACATTCTCAACAGCAACGGCGCACAGACAACTCTCGAGGAGCGTCGTTTCTTTGCACGTGAGGCATTCGGTGTTTCATCACACTACGACTCGGCTATCTCCAACTACTTCGACGGTGAGGAGCAGAGCGCGTTCCGTTACACACAGGACAGCCCCATGTCATTGCGTTACGGTGAGAACCCCCACCAGAAAGGTGCTTTCTACGGTAACTTCAAGGAGATTTTCGACCAGATTCATGGCAAAGAGATCTCTTACAACAACCTTCTCGACATCAACGCAGCAGTAGACCTCATCAGCGAGTTCGGCGACGAAACAACATTTGCAATCCTCAAGCACAACAATGCTTGCGGTCTTGCATCGCGTTCCACACTCATCGAGGCTTGGAAAGATGCTCTTGCAGGCGACCCTGTATCGGCATTCGGCGGTGTACTCATCACCAACAAGCCCATCGACAAGGAGACTGCCGAGGAGATTAACAAGATTTTCTTCGAGGTTATCATCGCTCCCGACTACGATGTTGATGCAATAGAGGTGCTCACACAGAAGAAAAACCGCATAATCCTTGTACAGAAAGCTCTCGTGCAGCCCACAATGACTTTCCGCAACGTGCTCAACGGCGTGCTCGTACAGGAGAGAGATGCAAAGATAGAGACACCCGAGGACCTTACACAGGTAACAAAGGTTGCTCCCACTGCAAGCGAGGTAGAGGACATGCTCTTTGCAAACAAAATCGTTAAGCAGAGCAAGAGCAACGCCATCGTACTTGCAAAAAACAAACAGCTTATCGCAAGCGGTGTTGGTCAGACATCACGCGTAGACGCACTGAAACATGCTATCGAGAAGGCCGGTTCGTTCGGTTTCTCTTTGGAGGGTGCAGTAATGGCAAGCGACGCTTTCTTCCCCTTCCCCGATTGCGTAGAGATTGCACACAACGCCGGCGTTACAGCAGTTATCCATCCGGGAGGCTCTATCAAGGACAACCTCTCTGTTGAGTATTGCGATGCTAACGAAATGGCAATGGTAACAACCGGATTCCGTCACTTCAAACATTAATAGCAAGAAAATGGGACTTTTTTCATTCACACAAGAGATAGCCATTGACCTCGGTACTGCCAACACCATCATCATGTACAACAACAAGATTGTTGTGGATGAGCCTTCGGTTGTCGCAATGGACAACCAGAAAAAGATGATGGCAGTGGGAGAAAAGGCGAAACAGATGCACGAGAAGACCAACCCCAACATCCACACAATCCGCCCCTTGCGCGACGGTGTCATCGCCGACTTCTACGCATGTGAGCAGATGATGCGCGGAATGATTGACAAGGTAAACATCGGCAGCAGATTCTTTACACCCAACCTGCGCATGGTCATTGGCGTTCCCTACGGTTCTACCGAGGTGGAGCTTCGTGCTGTGCGCGACTCGGCCGAGCATGCAGGAGGCCGCGACGTTTACCTGATTTACGAGCCTATGGCATCGGCATTGGGTATCGGTCTCGACGTAACAGCCCCCGAGGGTAACATGGTGGTGGATATAGGTGGTGGTTCAACAGAGATTGCAGTAATCTCGTTGGGCGGCATCGTATCGAACGGTTCGTTGCGTACCGCAGGTGACGACTTCACAGCCGACATTCAGGAGTACATGAGCCGCCAGCACAATGTTCGCGTCAGTGAGCGTATGGCCGAGCGTATCAAGATACACGTAGGTTCGGCACTCACCGAGCTTGGCGATGATGCTCCCCAGGACTACATCGTTCATGGCCCTAACCGTATTACAGCAATGCCCATCGAGGTGCCCGTATGCTATCAGGAGATTGCACACTGTATCGACAAGTCAATCATTAAGATTGAGAATGCTATCATCAGCGCACTCGAGAACACTCCTCCCGAACTGTATGCAGACATCGTGCACAACGGTATTTACCTCGCCGGTGGTGGCGCGCTGTTGCGCGGACTCGCCAAACGTTTCTCGGACAAGATAAACATCCCCTTCCACGTGGCCGAAGACCCCTTGTACTGCGTGGCAAAAGGTACATCACTTGCACTGAGAGACCTCAACTATCCGTTCTTGATGAGATAAGATATTAAGAACAGTGCGAGCGTTATTCAATTTCCTTGTAAAACACAACGACTGGTTCCTCTTCTTACTATTAGAGGGAATCAGTCTTGTGCTTATTGTGCGCTTCAACAACTACCAGGGTGCAACCTTCTTTACCTCGGCAGGTAGCGTAGCAGGCAGCGCGTACAGCATATTCATGGATGCCAACAGGTACTTTCATCTGAAGACCGAGAACGACGGTTTGCTGGCGCAGAATGTTGCCCTCACACGCGAAATGGCCGAACTGAAAGAACAACTCGCCGAATTGCGCAACAAGGAGGCACTGCTCGGCGACTCGCTCGTGAAGAGCATCGGCTCGGGGTATACATTCCTGACGGCAAACATCATAAACAACTCGCTGAACTCGGTGAATAATTTCATCACACTGAACAAGGGCAGCGACGATGGCATACGTCCCGAAATGGGAGTATTCAACAGCGACGGAATAGTGGGAGTTGTCTACCTCACCTCGAATAACCGTTCGATAGTGATTCCCCTGCTCAACAGCAAGAGCAGCGTGAGCTGTCGCGTAAAGGGCAGCGAGAGTTTCTGTTCGCTCAGTTGGGACGGAGGCGACACACGCTACTCGAACCTCATCGACCTGCCGCGATATGCGCAGTTCGAGACAGGCGACACTGTGGTAACCAGCGGATTCTCGTCGATATTCCCCGGTGACCTGCCTGTTGGCACAGTAGAGAGAATAGAGGACTCGGCCGACGGCATGTTCTACACTGTACGCGTGAAACTGTTTGTTGATTTTTCGCGCCTCACATCGGTGTTCATCGTCGGCAACGACGGCTATGAGGAGCAGAGCAAACTTGAACAAAAAAGCACAGAAAAACTAAAGTGATGCACACATTTCTCAACCGACTGAAGTACTTTGCAATATTAGCGATTGCACAGGTGTTGCTGTTCAACCACATACACCTGTTCGGCTATGCCACCGCATACATATATCTGCTGTTCGTGCTCAAGATGCCGCGTTTCGCGACACGTAACGAACAGATGCTGTGGGCTTTTGCTTTAGGACTCATTGTAGACATGTTCGGCAACACTCCGGGAATAAACGCAGCCGCTGCAACGGTGCTTGCCTTCATGCGCAACTACATACTTGCGATGTTCACTCCCAACGGCATGACCGATGATTTTGTTCCGGGCACCAAAGTGCTGCGATGGGGTTCATACATAGGCTACACCGCAATAAGCACCACTCTATTCTGCATCGTACTGTTCCTGCTGGAACTGTTCACGCTTGCACGCCCCATGCACCTTGTCATAAGCGTCATAAGCAGCACACTGCTGACACTGCTTTTCGTGACGGTAATCGAGAGCTTTAACAAAGGGAGCAGATGAACGACTACACACGCGAAACACGAAAATTCATACTTGGCGGTGCTATAATCATAGTGCTGTTGGTGTATATTATGCGCCTATTCACCTTGCAGGTGCTGAGCGACGAATATAAGACCAAAGCCGACAGTAACGCATTCTACAAAAAGACCATCTACCCCTCGCGCGGACTCATTTACGACCGCAACGGCGAGTTACTCGTGTACAACCAGCCGGCTTACGACATTATGTTCGTGCCACGAGAAATAAAAGGGCGTCTGGACACTCTGGAACTCTGCTCGGCACTGAATATCACACGCGAGGACTTCGAGAAAAGAATGGAGGATGTGAGAAACCCCCGTTCTAATCCCGGATATTCGGCATATACTCAACAACTTTTTATGAGCCGTCTTTCGGCAGATGAGTTTGCACGTTTCCAAGAGAAGCTCTTCCGTTTCCCCGGCTTTTATGTGCAGAAACGCTCCATACGTCAATACTCATGCGACGCAGCCGGTGTTATTCTTGGCGACATAGGCGAGGTATCGCCCAAGCGTCTGAAGGCCGACAGCTACTATGTGCGCGGAGATTATATCGGCACTCAGGGACTTGAGTCGTCGTACGAGAATGTGCTGCGTGGCAAAAAGGGCGTGGAGATGCTGCTACGCGATGCTCATGGCCGCATACAGGGTAAATATCGTAACGGAGCACTCGACACAATGCCACAACGCGGCAAAGACCTGACACTGAGCATTGACATCGAGCTTCAGCGTTTGGGCGAGCGACTGCTCAAAAACAAGATAGGCAGCATCGTAGCCATAGAACCCTCAACGGGAGAGATACTGTGCATGGTGTCGTCGCCGTCGTACGACCCACACATACTTGTGGGCAGACAGCGCGGTGCCAACCACAAAAAACTTGCCAACGACAAGCGCAAGCCTTTGCTCAACCGCGCAATCATGGGAACATACCCACCCGGCTCCACCTTCAAGACCTCACAGGCACTTACATTCCTCGAAGAGGGAATAATCACCGAGAACACGCCCTTCCCCTGCCATGGAGGATTTGTACACGCAGGACTGCGTGTGGGTTGCCACCCCCACCCATCACCACTGCCGCTTGTACCGGCAATAGCAACCTCGTGCAACGGTTATTTCTGCTGGGGATTGTTGCGCATGCTCTCGTCGAGCAAATACGGCAAGGTGCAGAAGGCGATGAACGTGTGGCGCGACTATATGGTGTCAATGGGATTCGGATATAAATTGGGTGTGGACCTCCCCGGCGAGGTACGAGGCATGATTCCCAATGCACAGTTCTACGACAAGGCCTACCGCGCGTCGTGGAACGGACTCACAGTGATAAGTATCTCCATAGGACAGGGAGAGGTGACGCTCACCCCGTTGCAGATTGCCAACCTGTGCGCAACAATAGCCAACAGGGGTACATTCATCACCCCGCACGTGGTGAAGAGCATCGAGAACGACACTCTCCCCTCGATATACAGCACTCCGCGCGAGACAATGGCATCGCGCAAATCTTATGAGCATGTCGTTGCGGGCATGCGTCAGGCGGTGCTTGCAGGTACCTGTCGAGGAGCGAACCTGCCCGACATCGAAGTGTGCGGAAAAACGGGAACGGCACAAAACAAAGGAAAAGACCACTCGGCATTCATAGGTTTCGCACCCATGAACGAGCCTAAGATTGCTCTTGCCGTTTATGTGGAGAATGGTGGATTCGGTGCTACATACGCTGTGCCCATTGGCGCACTGCTCATGGAGCAGTACCTGAACGGGGAACTTTCGGACAACAGCAAGATAAAGGCCGAAGAGATGCAAAACAGAATCATTTACTATGGAGAGGGGGAAAGATAATATACTTAAGTCACTCGACTGGACAACGGTTGTGCTCTACCTGATGTTGGGCACAATGGGCTGGTTGGCTATATGTGGTGCAAGTTACAGCTACATAGAGACCGACATTTTGGAGTTCTTTGCACTGAGCGAGCGCACCGGTAAACAGGCCATGTGGATAGGAATTTCCATCATAATGGGCATTGTGCTGATGTTTATAGACAAACGCAGCTATGAGTTTGCATCGCGCTTTATATATGTGGCACTGATACTGCTGGGAATACTCACTATATTCATTTCAAAAGACATCAAAGGCTCGCGCTCGTGGATAACCATAGGCTCTTTCGGCATTCAGCCTGCCGAGTTCATGAAGTTCGGTACCACGCTTGCCCTTGCCACCATAATGAACAAGTATGGGTTCAGCATAAGCAGAAGAAAAGATTTTCTTAAGTGCCTTGCAATAATTTTGCTGCCGTTGGTGGTAATCATCTGCCAAAAGGAGACGGGAAGTGCACTTGTCTATCTGTCGTTTTTCATCGTTCTATACCGCGAAGGTATGACAGGAATGGTGCTCTTCACTGCCATCAGCGCTGTTGTATATTTCGTGGTTGGTATCGGCTACGAGAATACACTCTTTGAGGAGCTGCCGGTGGCTGTCGGACACTATGCCGTTACGGTGCTCATACAAATATTCACAATAGGAATGACTGCATTCTGGTGCAAGGAGAAAAAGACAGCAATTGTACTGTTGGCGGTGAATACAATAGTCGCACTTGTGACATATTGGATTGCAATATATCTTTTCTCATTCAACATTTTGTATGTGCAGTACCTGCTATTGCTGTTCGACATTGTCTATCTGCTGATAAGGGCACGCATCGACAAGCAGAAGATGCTCGTTTGGACAACGCTCTTTATTGTTGTCTCGACGCTCTTTTTCCATTCATGCGACTATGTGTTCAACAATGTGATGAAGCCCCACCAGAAGGTGCGCATCGAGGTGTTGTTGGGATTGAAAGAGGATCTTGCCGGAGCAGGATATAACGTGCACCAGTCGAAGATTGCCATCGGTTCGGGTGGTATATTCGGAAAAGGATTCCTTAATGGCACGCAGACAAAGCTGAAATATGTGCCCGAGCAGGACACTGACTTTATATTCTGTACGATAGGTGAAGAGCAGGGTTTTGCCGGCTCTACGTTTGTGCTGGTTGTGTTTATTGCATTTGTATTGCGATTGCTGTGGCTCGCCGAACGGCAGAACGATACATTCGGACGAGTATACGGTTACTCACTTGTATCGATATTCTTCTTCCACTTTTTCATTAACATAGGCATGGTGCTGGGCATCACGCCTGTGATTGGCATTCCGCTACCGTTTTTCAGCTACGGAGGCTCGTCGTTCCTGGGCTTCTCTATTCTTTTGTTCAGTTTCCTGAGGATTGATGCCGACCGCGACCGCAGACTCTGATGCCCACGTCGCACACTCCCTCTATTGCACCGTTCATTAGATGAGCGATTTTTATGCGCGTGGTGTCCGATGGTTGCAGTTCACGCAGGCCCAATTTGTGTGTCGTCTGACGCAATATTCCTGCGCCCGAGCCTTGCTGTCTGCCGAGAGAGTCGTATATTTCGCAACATAGAGTATCGACCGAATGAACATTGCCTGAATGACACTCCACACGCAGCCATAACTCACGCACAGGATAGGCCGAAGAACAGCGCAACTGCACCTCTACCTCGTGAAGAGTATCGCCTGAAGCATTGGCATAAACATACTCCAGCGTATCGGTTGCCTGCCACTCTCCTTGCAACACATGAAAAGTATGCAGCCTGACATCGTCGCAGGCTGCAAACAGTAACATAAGCGCGAGAAGAAGATTACTCGGCCTTAGGATTATCTCTCTTTTTACCTTTTCTATTATTGTCATTGCGATGTTCGCGATTACCACCGTTATTGCTGCGTTTGCGTTTCTTGTTGCGTGCCGCATTGTCGAAACGGTCAATATTGCTCTGCTCGAGAAGGTCAGCCGAACGCTTGTTGTCCTGCATTGCATCGTCGTCGAGTAACGAGTCGGGTTTCTCGCCACGTTTGTTCATCTCGACAATCTGCTTGGCACGACGCGAAGTAATTGTCTTGAGGTTGGCAGGAATACGTTTGTCGCTCGAATATGTTAGCTCGCCTTTGAGAATATCGGCCTTAAAGAAGTAGTATGTACCCTCGACAGTCTCCAACTCAATATCACGCTGAGGCAGACGTTTCGAGGCCTCGACATAGGCATCGACCTCGTAGTTGAGACAGCATTTGAGCTTGGCACACTGCCCCGCAAGTTTCTGCGGGTTGAGCGATATATCCTGAAACCTTGCTGCAAGGGTAGATACCGAAACAAAGTTTGTGGTGAAAGTTGCACAACAAAGTTCGCGACCACAGGGACCTATTCCGCCTATGCGGCCTGCCTCTTGGCGTGCACCAATCTGTTTCATCTCTATCTTCACTTTAAAGACGTCGGCAAGCACCTTGATAAGCTGTCTGAAGTCGACACGGTTGTCGGCGATATAATAGAAGATTGCTTTATTGCCATCGCCTTGATACTCCACGTCGCCTATTTTCATATCGAGATTGAGGTCTTTGGCTATCTGACGCGAGCGTATCATTGTGTCGTGTTCTTTGGCCTTGGCCTCTTCGTATTTTTCCATATCCACAGGCTTCGCCTTGCGATAGACGCGCTTGAGTTCCGACTCGGGAGTGAGGCGTGCTTTTCTAAGCTGTAAAAGCACCAGACGACCGGTGAGGGTAACGCGACCGATGTCGTGTCCGGGAGTGGCCTCGACAGCTACAATATCGCCCTTTACAAGCGGCAGCTTGTTGGAGTTGCGATAGTATCCCTTGCGGGTGTTCTTGAACTGCACCTCAACGATGTCTGTATCTTCGTCATTGCCCGGTACATCGGCCAGCCAATCAAAGGTGTTGAGCGGAGCATCCATGACACCGCAACCCTTGCTGCATATTCCCGAACATCCGTTCTGCTCTTTATATTTTAATTTTTCATCCATATATTATCTGTTCTTTATCCACACAATCATCCTCAACGCCATGTCGAAGAAAATCATTTTGGCATTTACGTTCTGTTCCACATGTTTCTGGGCTTCGGAAATCTCTTCTACAATTCCGAATATATTGTTCTCATTGACAAATGGCGAAAAGTTCACCGAGAAATTGCGCTCCTCGGGCGAGAGGTAGAGCATTTCGTTGCGACGGAAGTTCATGATGAAATTTTCGCGTATCATGCGCTGACAATATTCGAGCATACCCTTTTGACGTTCACGACCGAGGGCGGCAACCTGCTCGCTCCATTGCTTCATGGCCATGATGTCGCGTTTATAGGCCATGCGCATGAGTGTCATGAATAGCTCCAGGTATATTTTCTTGTCGTTGTCTACCCTGAGCATCGACTCGGCCTTTTCCCAATCGCCGCCACTCTGCTGGGCTATGCTGCACGCCACATCGGAGTCGAGAGCGTAACGACGCTGCAATGCACCTGCAATATCGTCATTGGCGATACGCGGCATCTCCACGCGCTGTGTGCGGCTGAGAATGGTGGGGAGTATATGCTCGGTGCTCTCGGCTACAAGCAGAAAGAGTGTCTCGGCAGGTGGTTCCTCGAGTATCTTCAGGAGCTTGTTCGAGCAGGCCTCTTTCATCTTTTCGGGCAGCCACATTATCACTATTTTCCAACCTCCCTCGCGCGACTTAAGAGAGAGTTTGCGCAGTATCTCGCTGCTCTCCTTTTCGTAAATCATTGGCTGCTGGTTCTCCACGTCAAGCATTTCGAGCCAGTCGGAGTAGCTGAAATATGGCTCTTTTAGGAACATCTCGCGCCACTCGACAATATAGTCGTCGCTGACGGGTGCGCTGTCCGACGAGGAGCCTTTCTTTTTCTTTACGGGGAAGACAAAGTGGAGGTCGGAGTGAATGAGTTTATCCATCTTCACACACGCGGGACAACTGCCACAGGCTTCACCGTTGCGACGGTCGCGGCAAAGGATGTAACGGGCAAGAGCAACAGCAACAGGAAGTTTGCCGTTACCCGAGGGGCCTGTGAACATCAGCGCATGTGCAAGCCTGTTTTCATCGACCATGCGACAGAGCTGCGCCACAAGACTTTTCTGACCTATTATATCCTTGAAATACATATTAAAATATTGCCGCCAATGTTTTATACACGCTGTCGGCTGCGTTTATTGTATAGAAATGGAGATTGGGTACACCGCGTTCCATAAGTTCGCGACACTGCTTCACGCACCACTCGTAACCTACAACGGCAGCATCGGCATCGCTCTTGCATCTGAGCAGTTCTGCCGTAAGTTCGCCGGGCAGGTCGGTATTGAATGTCTTGGGCAGAATATTTATCTGCGACATTCTGTGTATGGGTTTTATTCCGGGAATGATGGGGATATTGATACCCATTTCTCGGGCACGTCGCACAAACTCGAAATATTTCTCATTATCGAAAAACATCTGTGTGACTGCATATTCCGCTCCATTGTCCACCTTTTTTTTGAGCCAATAGAGGTCGCTCTCGAGGTTAGGTGCCTCTATATGCTTCTCGGGGTAGCAAGCTACTCCGTAGGAGAAGGGCACTCCGCGCTCGCGTATGGGCGTACCATCGATAAAGTAACCCTCGTTGTAACGGTTTACCTGCTCCTGCAACTGTACAGTGTGGTCGTAACCGCCAAGTGTGGGGGTGAAGGTCTTTTCGTCTTTGGCCTTGTCGCCACGCAGCAACAACAGGTCGGTGATACCCGAGAGTTGCAGGTCGATAAGCACATACTCTGTCTCTTCGGGAGTAAAGCCGTTGCACAAAATATGCGGAACGACAGGGATATTGTATCGGTGCATTATTGCCGTTGCTACTGCCACTGTACCGGGACGACGACGAATAGCACTACGTTTGAACATGCCATTGCCGGCATCGGTATAAACATACTCGCTGTGGTGAGTGGTGATGTTTATATATTTGGGGCCAAACTCACTTATACGGTCAATAGACTCGAACAGTTTGGTGAGTCCCATGCCCTTTACGGGTGGCAACACCTCTATCGAGAAGACTGTCTTATCTGAAGAATTTATGCAATCTGTTATTTTCATCTTATATTTTTAAAATTCGCAAGCGAGTGAAACGCAAGTTTGCTTGCAGTTGCAAAGCGAGCGTAGCCTATATTCGCAACATTTATGTTGCAAATATAAGGTTTAGAAACGACATTACGAAAAACAAAAGCCACAAAGAGCCACGCAAATTATAATTTGCGTGTCTCTTTGTGTTAAAATTGCAAACGTCAATCGTCTATTCCTTTTATCCTTAACTTCTTGTCGAAAACAAGTTCCAATTTATTAGAGAGATTTATCTCGTAGTTACCGCGTTTGCGCTCGATATCCACAATCTTTGCATCGGGGAAATTCTTTTTCACATACTCTTTTATCGCTCCGGGAACTATTGCCTGAGGAACCGAATTGTAACAACAATCAACATCTACCCACTCGCCAGCGCGGTCGAACTCTACTTTAGAGCCATCGACGAATACAAGCTCATAATTTCGATCGAAGAAGTCGCGGTCCTCTTTTATATAAGAGATCTTTGTTGTCGCGAAATGTGTGTTTATGAACTGCTGAGCCTTCGCGGGTAAAGCCTCTTTTGTTATCACGCGCTCATTGTCGGCCTTTACTTTTATCACACCTAAAGAGAATACTGCAATAATTATAACTAAAATCTGTTTCATAGCTGTAGCTTTTAATTAGTTAAACATTTTTCTTTTTCTTTTCTGATACAAAGTACCGACACAATTCTGAAATGAATTTGAAATTTGATATTATTTTCGAGAAAAAATTCAAAAAAGATAGAAAAAAATAATGCGAGCCATAAGACTCGCATTATTATATTTTGTCAAACTTGTGTTGCAATTACTTCGCGGGAGCGATGATTACGCGACGGTTCAACTGGATAGGTTTCTCTACGTCAACACCACCCTTACCCTCAACGATAAGCTGGCTTTCGGGAACACCCATCTCTACGAGCTTAGCAGCAACTGCCTTAGCACGAGCCTCAGACAATGTCTGGTTGTAAGAAGCTGTACCTGTTGCGCTGTCAGCATAACCTGTAACTGTAAGTTTTACACCTGCCTCTTTTGCAGCCTCAGCCAAAGCCTTGAGGTTGAGGATCTCTTTCTTAGAATCGATCTTAGAAGAGTTGATTGCGAAGAATACTGACTGAGCAGCATCGAACATCTCAACATCCTTGGGAGCGTTCTGGCACTTAGCAAGAGCAGCCTTAGCAGCATCGAGCTGTGACTTCAACTGAGCGTTCTCAGCCTCTTTTGCCTGCAACTGAGCGTTGAGAGCAGCAAGAGCAGCATCGTTAGCAGCCATGATTGCGTCTACGTCAGGAGTGTTCTCCCAACCTGTCTTGTTGAACTTGTAAGTAACACCGGCTGTAGCAGCGAAAATCAAATCGTAACCGTTGCGACCGGGAGCTACACCTGAGAAACCACCCTTAGCAGCAGTAGCTGAAAGCTCGAGGTTGATTGCCCAATGTTTAGCGATACGGAATGTGTTCAAGATACCAGCGTTAGCTGTCAAAGAACCGAGTTTGCCGTTACCGTTAGCACCATCAGCATCGAGGTTAGCAGCATAACCAAGACCCATGTAAGGAATAAGGTTCCATACGCGTTTCTCGTTGTAGCCGAAGAACAAGTTGCTGAGGTTGAACATAGCGTCAGCGTGTACATTGTAGAAACCACACTTATCAGCATCCTCGAATGCTTTGAACTCGTAACCGTTGTAAGCTACTCTCCAACCGAAACCGGGAGTGTGCCATTTACCAAAGTAAGCAGAGATTGCTGCTGTACCGTGGTCGAACATGCTCTCGCCATTGGTTTTTACACCGTTGAACAACTGATAACCGCCGTTAGCACTGATAAACCAGTTACTCCAGAAGCCGTTAGTAATAACGCTCTTCTTCAAAGTAGGAACTACGACTTCGCTAGTAACAGTCTCCTGTGCAAAAGAAACCATTGCAA
Organism: Bacteroidaceae bacterium; assembly: GCA_045661205.1. GTDB lineage: Bacteria > Bacteroidota > Bacteroidia > Bacteroidales > Bacteroidaceae > HGM04593. The sequence continues at coordinate 37,405 of JAZRFE010000013.1, forward strand.
TGCCGGCAAAAGCCAGCGCCATCATAAATTTTTTCATACTTTTTGCTATTAATTAGACACTAAAAATTTCCTAAATTCAAAATTTCGCAAAAACTGTCTTTCACTATAACATTTACGGTAAAAAAAAGTTTCTGTAACCACCTCATGCACCATTTAAGTCAATGAAGCTCAACACTTCGCACATTTGGGCACAAATGTAGCTGTGCAAAATTACAAAAAAATCGTTAACGTTATCAGTTTTACAAAAAGTTTCTCACTATTTTAACACTGATTAACATTTAATTTCTATTTTGTATTACCTTGAAAAACTCTTTGCAATGTCATTGTCCGACTGCACATGGATAATTGTCTTGCCATCGGGTGTGCGACCATGAACAGAACATTTGAAGAGATTATTTATAAGTGTATTCATCTCTTCGGTAGTAAGCACCTGACCCACTACCACTGCAACCTGTTTGGCCATAGTAAGTGCTAATGTATCGAACATTTTTTCTCCTACCTCAAAGGTAGCCTCCATCACCGAGTGCAGTATATCCATCAAAAGGTTTACGGGATTGAGCCCGTCGATGCCGGCAGGTACACCCTGAATGGCATAGCTGGAACCACCGAGCGATGAGAGTTCAAAGCCCAGATAGGTAAGCTGTTCCATTATATTTTCAATCGCCACACCTTCATTGACGGTAAGGTCGATGCGCTCGGGGAAAAGCACGCGCTGCATATTTCCCTTGCGTTCGTCGAGTTGCTTTCTGTATGCATCGTAGAGCACTCTAATATGCGCACGACGCTGATGCACCCACATAAGTCCCGACTTAACAGGAATAAGTATATACTGTCCTTTGTACTGCGAAATGGGGAGATAATCCTCCTTCACCTCTTCGACGGGTGCTGCGGTTGGCTCCACAACAGGCTCGTTCACCTCGGGGAGCGGATCGATGCCGAGGTTGTCACCCATATATTTCTTGTCGATACCTAACCCTTCGTAGAGGCTCTCCCATGGCATCTCCTTTTTAATATACTCGCGCGACGAGGGGCTGTTGAAGGGGTTATAATTGGGGTTGTACGACACCTTAGGGGCAGAAATCGCCTTGCCATTATCCTCAAAAACAGGAATTTCGGGAATATCACCCATTTCAAAATCGAGGCCGGGCATAGCATTGAAGCGCCCTAATGACTCGCGGACAGCAGCCGAAAGGATTTTCCATATATTCTGCTCATCCTCGAATTTTATTTCGGTTTTTGTGGGGTGTATATTCACATCTATCTTCTCGGGTGCGACCTCGAGACAGATGAAGAAAGGCACCAGCTCTCCCGCAGGAATCAACTGATTATAGGCCTCGAGAATGGCCTTTGCGAAATAGGGGTGACGCATATATCTGCCATTCACAAAGAAATATTGCAGAGCACCCTTTTTGCGTGCACTCTCGGGTGTTCCCACAAAGCCCGAGATATTTATCATGGAGCTTTTCACCGACACCTCTATCAACTGAGAGTTCACCTTTTTTCCGAAGAGGTTGGCTACTCTTTTGCGGAAAGAGGAGACTGGCAGAGAGATAATCTCTGTGTCGTTGTTGAAAAGCGTAAACTCCACATTGCAATTGACCAAAGCCACACGTTCAAACTCGGTTATAATATTATTGAGTTCGGTCTGCGTGGTTTTAAGAAACTTACGACGTGCTGGGATATTATAAAATAGGTTTTTCACCTTGAAATTGCTACCCACAGGAGAGGCTACCGGCTCTTGTTCCTCGAGACGTGAACCACTGATCACCACTTTGGTGCCAAGCTCGTCATCGGCACGACGTGTGACGAGTTCCACCTGCGCAACTGCGGCGATAGAAGCAAGAGCTTCTCCACGGAAACCCATGGTAGATAGCGCGAAGAGGTCTTCGGCCTTCTTTATTTTTGACGTTGCATGACGTTCGAAAGCGAGACGCGCATCTGTCTCGGACATACCCATACCATTGTCTATCACCTGGATAGAGGTGCGTCCGCCATCGACAACCAACACTTTGACTTTTGTCGCGCCGGCATCCACAGCATTTTCCATCAGTTCCTTGACAACCGATGCAGGACGTTGCACAACCTCGCCGGCTGCTATCTGATTGGCAACCGAATCGGGCAATAAGCTTATAATATCTTTCATAATACTTTTTCTACAAAGCGTTTAACGCACAGACGGAGAGGGACTGTCAGAATGTCCAACTGCCGGTGAGCAGATAATGCAACAGGAATAATGAGACAAGCAAAGCTACGATTATGGACTTTGACGACATGCGCTGCCCCTGCTCTTTGCGACGCTTCAGATGGGTCGTTTCATTGACAAACACTCCACGCAACTTCTCTTCGTAGCTAAGTTCTTCGGGAGGCAGAAGACCAAGGTCACGCTTGGCATTTTCCTCAATCTTGCGCAGTCTCTCTTTACGCTCATCGACATATATGTAATTATGATTGAACCGACGAGGCTCAGGCATTTTGAAATATCCCATAGCGTTTCTCTTTATTTGTTATGTTCTTTAAACCGGTCGAGCGTGGGCAGAGGAATGGAGCCGCGCTTTATCTTCTTAAGTTCCTGACCTCTGTGCTTGCCGCGCCAATGGAAAATATCATCCTTGTCCAATGGACGTATATAGTCGAACCATACAAAATTGTCGAGATATCTTTCCTTTGCCGGAATCTGACTCATGGGATAGAATGCTCCGTTGGACTTTGTAGGAATAACCAACTTGTGCATCTTGCCATCCTTCATCGTTCCCACGAGCTTACCCGCAAGCGTGGTGTTCATGCCCAGCATGGTGCTGTCATCGTCGAGCGGGAAATATATAACATGTACACTGCCGATAACCTGCATTTCGCTCAGTTTCTTTCCGTTGAAGATAAACTTCATCTCTTTGCCGTTTATCTGATTGAACTCTTCATCGCCTATTTTATCGGCGTACAACGTCTGATTGATTACGTGCACATAGTCGATGGAACTGCTGTCCATAAACATTTTTATCTCTTCGCCCACAAGCTGTTGCCCACCGTTCCAGAGTATGGGGTCCTTGTACATTGTCATGCAGGAGTCGCGCGAGTCGAAGATAAGCGAGTCGCACACAGCTTGAATATCTTTTCGATAGGCACGCACCTTGTTATAAGCTCTCATCTGACGATACATGGAGTCGCTGTTTGCGTTGAGCGTAACCATCCAAATGGTGTCGGCGTGCATGTAGAGCGAGTCGCCTTGAGAATAATCGACTGCCAACGCCATGCCTGTAATGTAGATAGAGTCGGTGCGACTGTTGAAATAGCCATACTCGCCGGCAAGCATATTCTTGCCAACCGTGTCGCTGAGCACAATATTTCCGAAGGCCTCGCTGAGCCCCGAAAGTTCGTCGCTGAAAAGAGAGTCGGCCGTGATACTTCTGTTGCCATTGGCAACAACCGAGCGATTGAGTAACATTGCCTGACGACGACGAGTGTCGTAGTATCCAAGCTCAGAATAGATTTTGTTCTGACCGCTGAGCACACGCGTGGGGCCCACAATCTTTGCAATATCGGTATCTGTATTATAGTGCAACGTGTCGGAGCCCATAATGAATTGGGGGTTCTGAAGATTTACATCGTTGCGGAACACCGCCTCTTTGGTGACTGTATTATATTCTCCCCACTCCGACTCAAGCGTGCTTTCGTCGTCGTAGAGCGCACCACCTCCGAAATAGTAGCCGAGGTTGAGCGTGCGGTTGTAATCGAGGCTATCGGTCTCGAGAGTGGAAGTCTTATCTTCGAGACGCACATTGTTACGCACGCGAGCTAAATTGGCATCGCCATCGTAATCGAGGTAATCGCCATAGAGAAAAAGGGTGTCGCCCTGCTCCATGCGTACATTACCAAATGCCTTAAGCGCATTCTTGCGATTATAGAAATAGGCACTGTCGCAATACATATACATGCTGTCGTGACGGAATGCGACATCGCCCACCAGCACCCACACGTCAGGGTTGGCTCGTTTGTTGTATTTTGTAACATCGGCATGTAGCAGATGTACATAGCTTTTCTTGACGCTATCTGCCTCGGAGCCCGATGCTTGCGACTGCTGTGCAGCAATGGCGTTCTGGGCCACAGCTATCAGTGGCAATGCAAGAAGTATAATTATCAGATATTTGAGTTTAGTCATCTTAGGAAACAAAATGAGAAACAACTACTGTTTTTCGTCGTAAAAGTTCCAATCGGGATAGAGGAATTTACAGTCGCGTTTTTCTTTATTCACGCGCACATAGGTTTTTTTCTGCTTCTCCTTTATCCATTTGCTCACCTTCTCCTCGCCAACTTTTGCCGTATAGAGCTGTTTCAGATAGTCGTAATCCTCGCGCATGTTGGCTTTGTGACCATCGACACGACTCTTCAGTTTCACTATCGCGCAAACTGTTGTACCATTGTTCTGCTCCATGACAAAAGGCTTTGAAATATCGCCCGGCTTCATATTCTCCACAACCGAAGCTACCTCTACGGGGAGGTTCTGAAGCTCGAATTTCGACTGTGACATTCCCTGATCGTTGTAGAACATCACACCGTTGTTGTTGCGGGTATCCTTGTCGTGAGAAATCTGCGACGCACCCTCTTCAAAAGTGAAGAGACCGTTGGTAATATCCTCTTTTATTGAGTCGAGACGAGCAAGCATGGCAGTGATGCTGTTATCCGAAACCTGGGGTTTGCGAAGGATGTGACGCACCTTCACTCTGTCGCCACGTTTCTCTATCAGCTGTATAATGTGGTAACCATACTCTGTTTCTACAATTTTAGAGACTTTGTTGGGGTCGGTAAGGTTAAATGCAACCGCAGCAAACTCGGGTGCCATTTCACCGCGTCCCCAGAAGGGACACTCACCGCCCATACGTGCAGTACCATTATCCTCGGAATAGAGCAAAGCAAGTGTAGAGAATGGGGTTTCGCCATTGTTCACACGCTCGGCATATCCGCGAAGCTCGCTTTTAACACGCTCTATCTCCTCGAACTCAATCTCGGGTTTCTGCGTAATTATTTGCACCTCGACCAAAGATGGCATATAAGGAATGCTGTCTTCGGGCAAGCTGTTGTAATACTTGCGTACAAGAGAAGGGGTAACCTTTACATCGCCTATAATATTTCGGCGGACTGCATCGGTGAGCATCATATTCTCGTAATATTCGAAGTACATTTCGCGTATCTGAGAATAGGGTTTACCAAGATACTCCTCCAACTTTTCTTTGGAGCCGGCACGAGCTATATTATTTTCAATCGCTCTGTCAACCTCTTTCATCACGTCCATTTCGCTGACCTCTACACTGTCGAGCCCTGCCTGATGGATGAAAAGCTGCTGAACGGCCAGATCCTCACCAACGACACAATAAGGGTCGCCGTCGAATCTTCTGCCCTCTTGAACCCAAAAATCAATTGCATTCTCTATCTCTGAACGCAAAATCGCCTTATCGCCGACAACCCATTCGACCTGGTCGATAACATTTTCCTGTGCCGACGATAAAGTGACAAAGCAGCAACAGAGTGCCGCCAACATCCATTTACCAAACAAAATATTTAATTTCATCCTTATCTTCGTTAATTACAAACTTTCGCACCCGCTAAAAACTATTCGGCAGACCGACCGTCGTTATAAAAAATCACATCGCCACTTTTCAATGCCTCGTCATATATATCTCGTTTCACTTTCTGCAAGAACTCGGCCTTGCGCGAGTTTACCAACAGCTCTTTTATCTCGCCCTCGGCAAGATCGAGAGGTTTCAACTCGCCTATGGGCAGGTAGTCTATTACATTTATCATGTATACCGACGCCGAGTCGCTGAACTCGACCATCTTTTTCTCGGATACCTTTCGACGCAACTCATCCTCGCCAAGCGACACTTTTGATGCTATCACCGACAGAGGAGTCCATGAGTCGTGGAAATATTCGTAGACCTGAGCATTTGTAAGAGTGTATTTCTCCAATTTCTCCAAATCCTCGGGTTCGGTGCTCTTGCACCAACGGCGTACAGCATCCATTTTGGGAGCCTTTTTCGATACTTTCAGCAACAAGCCTTTGAGCATAGGCTCTTCCATCTTGAACATCAGTTTGTTGCTTTCGTAAAAGGCCGAAACCTCTTCGGGGAGTATCTCCTTGTCGAGCTGCTGAGCCACCAAACGCTCTTGATAGATATTCAGCATGAGCGATTTTTTGTAGTTGTCTATCAGGCGGGCAATATCTTTTGAAGAAGAGACGTTGCGCTTGGCCTGATTGTACAGAAGCACATCCTCGAGCCAATGCTCCACATATTTCTGCACAAATTCGGCACTATCCTTTATCATTCTGTCCGACGCAAGCATCTGCTCCACGTCCTCTTTATACAAAAAGTCAGTACCCACCCCCACAAGAGGTGTTTTTCCTCCATGATCAATTTTGTCGCCACACGACACAAAGACAAGCGTCGCGACAAGAGCAAAAAGCATATGTTTCAGTTTCATAAAGGCAAATATAGTGACTTGAACAGTAACATCAATGATTATTAACTGTTTTTAAAACATCTTGATAAACTTCAACTTTGTACTTTTTGTGCAGACTCTTCAGCCACTCCTTTTCGAGCTGTTGCTGGTAGTCGTTCACAACAAACCCGCTGACATCTTTGTAGCTCTCGGGCTTTTTCTTAAGGATTTTGCCGACAGTACCGACTATTTTGTAGCCTCTTTTTGTTCTGCCACCCTTTCCCTGACCAAAGACCTCTTTGTCCACCCAAGCGTTCTCACCGATAGGAAAAACTCCCGGTTCTATTCTTATTGTACACACAGAGTCTTTCATGAAGTTGGCCTCGACGATGCTTTTGTATTCGTCTATGGGCACATCTTTCAACAGCTCCTGCGCCTTGCGCAACTCCTCGTTGCTGTTGCAGTAGATTAACGCACCGCGGAAATGGGGAGCATCGAATTTATATCTTTTCTTGTTCTTCTTGAAGAATTTCTCCAAGCCCTCTTTGTCATCGGCAGCCTTTTGCCACACCTCGCGATTGCTCACTTCGAAGAAGAGGAGTCCTTCACGATATTCGCGCATCAGATTTCCAAATTCGGGGTATTTTGTTTCGAGCAGGCTATCCTCGCGAGCCAATGCCTGTTCGGGGGTGGTTCCGGGAGCCATTTTTGCTGCCAGCTGGTAACCTAATCTGTATCGTGCAACAGCTTTCACATGGCGTTTTTCCAATATGGACATTATATTGGCGCGATACTTCTGATACGAGCCGAAAGGACGCTGAGAGTGACGTTTGATTATATGATAGCCCGCAGGCGACGACACAGGGTAGGAGAAACCACCATCCTTCAGAGAGAATGCGACATCCTCAAACTCTTTGTATGTCTGTCCGCGAACAATCTCGAATGTATCGGGAACAGTGTTCATGAATTTCTGCACAACAGCCTCGAAACTTGCATCGGCGTTAAGCATACGGAATGCCGAGTCTGCCTGTGCCTTTGCAAGAGTCCTAGCTTCGAGCGAGGCATTCTGTTGCAGAGGGAATATCACCTGCGACACTTTTATAAAGCCGTCACGACCGATGGTAGCAGAGTCTTTGGCGTAGATTTTATGAGCCTCGCGCTCCATATAATCCTTGTCGATGAGGTAATCCTCGGCCTGACGCGCGCGGTCGGCCTTAAACTCCTCGATAAAGGAACTTAAGGTGTCTATACCCTGCGCCTTGGCCTCGGCAACCTTCAGTTTGAAATCAATGTACATAGGCAGATATTCCTTTACAGCCTTCGACTTGCCCTCAATTGCAGCATTGTTCTTGTTGAACGCATATTCAAACTCGGACCTCGTAACATCGGTGCCTGCAATATTCATCAGCACCGGGTCGGCACTCTGCCCCATCATGGAGACAGAGGCAAGAAACATCAAACCTAATACACTGTTTTTTCTCATTGTTCGTAGTTTTCTTGTTCGGGCACCGCCCGAACATTTATTATTCGGGACGGCTGTAGTTGGGAGCCTCGCTTGTGATAGCCACGTCGTGGGGGTGACTCTCGAGCACTCCGGCGTTTGTTATTCTTACAAATTTAGCATCGTGCAGACTCTCAATGTCGGCAGCACCGCAATAGCCCATACCCGAGCGCAGACCTCCGGCAAGCTGATAGATAACCTCGAAGAGTGTTCCCTTGTAAGGCACGCGTGCAGCGATACCCTCGGGCACGAGCTTCTTCTTGTCAGCCTGATCGGCCTGGAAATATCTATCTTTAGAGCCATTCTCCATAGCTTCGAGCGAGCCCATGCCACGGTATGACTTGAACTTTCTACCATTGAAGATGATGGTGTCACCGGGAGACTCCTCGGTACCCGCAACAAGCGAACCAATCATCACTGATGTTCCACCTGCGGCCAATGCCTTTACGATGTCGCCCGAGTAGCGCAAACCACCGTCTGCAATCAAAGGCACACCTGTACCCTCAAGAGCCTTTGCAACATCATATATAGCCGAGAGCTGAGGAACGCCCACACCTGCAACCACGCGGGTGGTACAGATTGAACCCGGGCCGATACCCACCTTCACTGCGTCAGCACCTGCCTCGGCAAGCATCTTGGCAGCCTCGCCTGTCGCAACGTTACCGACAACGATATCAATTCCGGGGAATTTGGCTTTAGCCTCTTTGAGTTTCTGAACAACACCTGCCGAGTGGCCGTGAGCTGTATCGATGATGATGGCGTCGACACCTGCCTCTACGAGAGCAGCGATACGATCCATTGCATCCATAGTAACACCTACACCGGCTGCTACACGCAGACGTCCCTTGCTATCCTTGCAAGCCATAGGCTTGTCCTGAGCCTTTGTAATATCCTTGTAAGTGATGAGGCCAACGAGTTTGCCGTTTGCATCAACCACAGGGAGTTTCTCTATCTTGTTCTCCTGAAGAATCTTTGTTGCTAGCTCCATGTCAGTCTTCTGAGTGGTGACAACAAGGTTCTCGCTTGTCATAACCTCGGAGATGGGACGCTCCATGCACGACTCGAAACGGAGGTCGCGGTTGGTAACGATACCCACAAGTTTGTTCTCGTCATCAACAACGGGGATACCACCGATGTGGTACTCGGCCATAAGTTCGAGAGCATCCTTTACGATTGCGTTCACCGAGATGGTCACAGGGTCGTATATCATACCGTTCTCGGCACGCTTAACGATAGCTACCTGATGAGCCTGCTCCTCTATCGACATGTTCTTATGAATAACACCGATACCTCCCTCGCGAGCGATGGCGATAGCCATTTTTGCCTCGGTTACAGTGTCCATAGCCGCTGTAACAAAGGGAACGTTCAAGGTAATATTTCTTGAAAACTTGGTTTTAAGGCTGACGTCCTTGGGAAGAACCTCAGAGTATGCAGGGACAAGTAAAAGGTCGTCAAATGTGAGACCGTCCATCACGATTTTGTCTGTTATAAAATTCATAAGATATATTTTTTAATTTGCCATTTCTGAAATAAATTTAACACGTACGAGCCTTACCTCTTCTTCGCTGTAATCTGCTCCAAGCTCGTTCATAGCGATATCAAGATTGTCGGTGTCGGAGTTCTTGAAGTATGAGTATATATCCTCAAGGTTCTCTTCGTCCATAATCTCTTCGAGGAAATAATCGATATTGAGTTTTGTTCCCGAATATACGATTGCTTCTATTTCGTCGAGAAGTTCTTCGAACTCCACTCCCTTGCTTATCGCGAGGTCGTCCAACGCAACTTTGCGGTCGATGGCCTGTATGATGCTCACCTTAATCTTGGACTTGTTCACCACCGTACGTACGCGGAAGTCGTCGGGGCGCACAATCTCGTTCTCTTCGCAGTGACGTCTGATAAGTGCGCAGAACTCTTCGCCGTAACGTTTGGCCTTGCCGGCACCAACACCTGTGATGTTCTGCAACTCCTCTATCTTCACGGGATATGTGGTAGCCATTGCCTCGAGCGAAGGATCCTGGAATATCACATAGGGAGGAAGCTCCAACTGTTTGGCTATCTTCTTGCGCAGATTCTTGAGCATTGCGTAGAGCTCGGGGTCTACTGCAAAAGTGCCGCCGCCACGCATCACTGTCTCCTCCTCTTCGAAGTCCTTGTCTTCTACAATCTTGAAAGAGCAGGGGTTTTCGAGGAATGCACGACCGACATCGGTAACTTTAAGAAGTCCGTAGTTCTCTACATCTTTGCTTATGTAACCTGCGATGACCGCCTGTCGTATCACTGCGTTCCATCGTTTCACATCGTCGCCATTGCCACTACCGAAGCACTCAAGTTCTTCGTGTTTGTGCGAGAGCACGTCGCTGGTCTCTTTGCCCAAGAGGACATCTATCACATACTCGGCCTTGAAGTTCTCTTTAAGAGCAATGACTGCCTCTATGAGCAGTTCGAGCATATCGCGAGCCTCGACTTGTTTTTTGGGATTGATACAGTTGTCGCAATTTCCGCAGTTGTCCACCTCGTATGCTTCGCCAAAGTAGTGCAAAAGCAATTTGCGACGACATACAGACGACTCGGCATAGGCTGTGGTCTCGCGCAGGAGCTGTCGGCCGATGTCCTGCTCGGCAAGAGGCTTGCCTTCGAGGAACTTTTCGAGTTTCTGCAAATCTTTATTGTTATAGAATGCAATACAGCGTCCCTCGCCTCCGTCGCGACCTGCGCGTCCGGTCTCTTGGTAGTAACCCTCGAGGCTCTTGGGAATGTCGTAGTGTATCACATATCTCACATCGGGTTTGTCGATGCCCATTCCGAAAGCAATGGTCGCCACAATGACGTCTATCTTCTCCATGATGAAGTCGTCCTGTGTCTGCGACCTCATGGCCGAGTCCATACCTGCATGGTAGGCCTTTGCCTGTATATCGTTGGCTTGCAGAATTTCGGCAAGTTCTTCTACTTTTTTCCGACTCAAGCAATATATGATACCCGACTTACCCTGGTTCATCTTTATGAACTTGATAACATCCTTGTCGACATTCTTTGTCTTGGGACGCACCTCGTAGTAGAGGTTGGGGCGATTGAACGACGATTTAAAATCTTTGGCCTTCTGAATACCGAGGCTCTTTTTGATATCGTCGCGCACCTTTTTGGTAGCAGTTGCCGTCAAGGCGATAACCGGAGCACTGCCTATTTCGTTTATGATGGGTCGTATGCGGCGATACTCGGGACGGAAATCGTGTCCCCACTCCGAGATACAGTGTGCCTCGTCAACCGCATAGAATGATATTTTTATAGTCTTAAGGAACTCCACGTTCTCCTCTTTTGTGAGAGACTCGGGAGCTACATATAAAAGTTTGGTCTTGCCCGAAAGGATATCTGCCTTTACATCCTCTATTGCCTGCTTGGTCAATGAAGAGTTCAAGAAATGTGCAACGCCATCTATTTCGTTCAAGTTTCTTATAGCATCAACCTGATTTTTCATCAGGGCTATCAAAGGAGAGATGACAATGGCCGTACCGTCCATGATGAGCGACGGCAACTGATAACACAAAGACTTGCCTCCGCCGGTAGGCATAAGCACAAAAGTATCTTTGCCGTCAAGCAGATTTTTTATGACAGCCTCTTGATCCCCCTTAAATGCATCGAAGCCGAAATTCCTTTTTAAGACCTCGATTAAATTGTACTTTTTAGTCATTTTGCTATATATGGCAATATTTGAAAAACAAAATAGTGCAAGCGAGTGAGTGAAAAATTATTTTTCATTCGCAACAAACATAGCCTATGCTTGCAATATTATATGACAAAGTTATAAAACAAGTACGCAAAAGAGCAAATTTTTCCGAACATATTTTTATACAAAATTGCATTTTCCGACATAAAAGTTTGCCAAAAAATATCTTTTAACAGTTCCATCTGTACAAAATGGCATTTTAACCGGCAAAAGGCCAACTGTTTACAAGCAAAGTGCCCCACTTTTTCACAAAGCAGGGCACTTTTTTTTAATTTTGAAAATCCGAGGGGTTGCATTTCGCAAACTGCGTGCTTGCATACTCTTTGGTTATGCGGCAGCTCTTCTCGTTCATCGAGGGCATTTCGTACATTTTGTCCATCATCACCGACTCCACTATCGACCTGAGACCGCGCGCACCGAGTTTATACTCGAGAGCTTTATCCACCACATATTCGAGCGCGTCGTCGTCGAAGACAAGCTCAACTCCATCCATCTCCATGAGCTTTATATACTGCTTGACGATAGAGTTCTTCGGCTCGGTAAGGATATTCCTCAACGCTGTGCGGTCGAGAGGTTTCAGGAAAGTTAGAATGGGCAGACGACCCACAATCTCGGGGATAAGACCGAAAGAGCGCAAATCCTGAGGAAGGACATATTTCATTATGTTGTCCTTGTCTATATTCAGATTGTTCTGAACCGAATTGTAACCCACCACATGGGTGTTGAGACGTTGGGCAATTTTTCTCTCTATTCCATCGAATGCTCCACCACAGATGAAAAGGATGTTGCGTGTGTTCACAGGAATCATTTTCTGCTCGGGGTGCTTGCGACCTCCCTGTGGGGGCACGTTCACAATAGAGCCTTCAAGCAGTTTCAGCAGACCCTGCTGCACACCCTCACCGCTGACGTCGCGGGTGATGGAGGGATTGTCGCCTTTGCGGGCAATCTTGTCAATCTCGTCGATAAAGACGATGCCTCGCTCGGCAGCCTCAACATCGTAGTCGGCAGCCTGCAACAGACGCGTCAGAAGACTCTCGATATCCTCGCCCACATATCCTGCCTCGGTGAGCACCGTAGCGTCCACGATGGTAAAGGGTACCTTAAGCAGACGTGCAATGGTGCGTGCAAGCAATGTTTTTCCCGTACCTGTGCTACCCACCATTATGATGTTGCTCTTCTCTATTTCCACTTCGTCACCGCTATCATGTTGCATCAGACGCTTATAGTGGTTGTAGACCGACACCGAGAGCACTCGTTTGGCCTCATCCTGTCCTATCACATAATTATCGAGAAAAGCCTTTATCTCTTTGGGTTTGGGGAGTTCTTTCAGTTCAAAGTCGGACTTTGCAAGCAAATTCTCCTCGCGAAGAATTTCGTGAGCCTGCTCGACACAACTCGTACATATATAACCGCTCATGCCGCTTATGAGCATTCCGGCCTCGTTCTCCGTTCTACCACAAAAGCTGCATCTTCTTTTGGATTTTTCAGTCATAGATTATTTCTTACGAACAAGCACTCTGTCTATCATGCCGTACTCCTGGGCTTCTTGTGCAGTCATCCAGTAGTCGCGGTCGCTATCTGCCCACACCTTGTCGTATGGCTGATGGCTGTGGTCGGCGATGATAGTGTAGAGTTCTTTCTTCAATTTCTGAATTTCGCGCGCTGTGATTTCAATGTCGCTTGCCTGTCCTTGCGCGCCACCCATAGGCTGATGAATCATCACCCTGCTGTGTGTCAGAGCCGAGCGTTTGCCCTCGGCACCCGCAACAAGCAACACCGCAGCCATACTCGCAGCCATGCCGGTACAGATTGTAGCGACATCGCTGCCAATATACTGCATTGTATCGTAAATACCCAAGCCTGCGCTCACCGAGCCACCGGGAGAGTTGATATAGATTGAAATATCCTTCCCGCTATCGACCGAGTCGAGGTAGAGCAGCTGCGCCTGCAAGGTATTTGCTGTGTAGTCATCGATAGGAGTTCCCAAAAAGATAATTCTATCCATCATCAAACGCGAAAATACATCCATCTGAGTAACATTGAGCTGTCGCTCTTCGAGGATATAAGGATTGAGATACTGCGACTGAGCCTTAAGCACATCGTCGAGCACCATACTGTTTATTCCCAAATGCCCTGTGGCATATTTTCTAAAATCATCTTTCATCATAACAAATCATCAATTTAGGTTCTCTATTATACTATATATATTAATCGTTCTCGGCTACCTTTTTGTTGAAGTCCTCGATAGAAACTTCTTCCTCTACGAGAGTAACAGCCTCCTTGATTACAGAGATAAGCTTAACATCGATAGCTCTGTTCACGAGCATCTCTCTTGTCTTCTCTTGCTTAATCATCTCCTTAGCATAGTTCTCGAGGAGCTCATCGGGTACATTACCCATGCCGTACTGAGCGAACTGAGCACGTGTAGCCTCTTTTGCTGCGCCGAGGATATCCTCTTCGCCAAGCTTGATACCGGCCTTCTTCACCATCTGCTCTTTGATGAGGTGCCATGAGAGCTCTGTAAGGCTCTTTTGGAATGTCTCGTCGTCGATAGTAGCATTCTCATCAGCGCGGTTAGCCATCATAAGCTCGCGGAGGATCTCCTCGTTGAACTCCATCTTGCCTACGCGGTTCATGAGATATGTGCGTGCATCGAGCATCATCTTGTAGTCGCTCTCAACCTCGAAACGTGCAGCGATATCCTCTTTGATTCTTGCGCGGAACTCCTCCTCACTCTTCACTGCATCCTTGCCGAATGCTGCGTCAAACACATTCTGGTTGAGTTCGCTTGCGACGAAACGTGTAATCTCTGTGATTGTGAAGTTGAAATCGCCTGTAACCTCAGCAACTTTCTCTTTCTCAATCTTCAAGAGCGATGTAAGCTCTGCTGCATTGCCATCGTATGCTGTGTTGGGGTTGAATGTAACAACGTCGCCAACTTTTTTGCCATCGAAGAGAGCCTTCTGCTCGTCGTTCTTCATGTAAGAAGGCATCATCACTGCATCCTTAACCTCGATACCACCCTCGGCAACCTCGGCGATAGAACCCTTGATCATGTCACCATTCTCGTAAGCCTCTACCTGCTTGTACTCGCCACAACGCTGAGCGTAAGCCTTAATCTGACCCTCGATCATCTCGTCTGTGGGCTGTATTTTGTAGTAAGCAATGTTGTCCTCTTTTGTAAGAGTAGCGTCGAACTGGGGAGCAAGTGCAATACGGAACTCGAAATCGAAGTCTGTGCCGTTAGCCAGGTCTATTGTGCTCTGCTGCTCTGCATCGGGCAGAGGCTCACCCAACATATCTACATTGTTCTCTTTGATATACTCGAAAATCTTTGTCTGCAACAATTTGTTGATTTCCTCGGCCTTAACAGACACACCATACTGTTTCTTGATTAAGCCCATGGGTACCATTCCGGGACGGAAGCCGGGGATATTGGCCTTCTGTTTGATGTTCTTAAGTGTTTTCTCTACCAACGCAGAATAGTCTGCCTCTTGTACACTAACCACCAAGCGGGCGCTCGTAGCGTCCTGATTTTTCAATGTAAAATTCATATAATCAATAATTATTTAAAATTCTTAGCTAAAATAGAATTGCAAAATTACGACATATTAAGCATATTTTCAAAAAAAAATCCGCTTTTTGCTTGTCTTTGGAGGCTTTTTGTGTCTATTCCCCAATAATATGTATTAAATTTTATTTAAAAATCACAAAAACGACGGTTTTCGCCACTTTTACGCAACAGATGCAATGCTTGAAAGAGGAGGCAAAAAAAGTGAGCCGGAAGCTGTTTTCGCGCTCTCGACTCACTATGTATTTCAAAAAAGAAAACTAAAAATTCATTGCTCTTGCGTCGTCTTCCTGGAAGACCTTCTTGCGAAGTTCAAAGGTGCTGCCAAGGTATTTCTCGCGCACGACAGGGTTCTCGGCAAGAACTTCGGGAGTACCCTCGAAAAGGATGCGACCCTCGAAAAGAAGATAAGCTCGGTCGGTGATGCTCAACGTCTCCTGCACATTGTGGTCGGTAATGAGAATACCGATATTCTTATCCTTGAGTTTCCACACAATATATTGAATATCCTCTACCGCAATGGGGTCTACACCGGCAAAAGGCTCGTCGAGCATGATAAATTTGGGATCGATAGCCAGGCAGCGCGCAATTTCGGTGCGTCGGCGCTCGCCACCCGAGAGACGGTCGCCAAGGTTCTTGCGCACCTTTTCGAGACGAAACTCCTTGATGAGACTTTCGAGCTTCTCGCGCTGATACTCTTTGGGTTTGTTGGTGAGTTCGAGTACCGAGGCAATATTATCCTCGACCGTCATTTTGCGAAACACACTTGCCTCCTGTGCCAGATAACCGATACCTATGCGCGCACGCTTGTAGACAGGGAATTTGGTAATCTCGGCATCGTTTAGGTATATATGTCCGTCGTTAGGCACCACAAGCCCGGTGGTCATGTAAAAAGAGGTGGTTTTTCCCGCACCGTTGGGGCCCAGCAAGCCCACAATCTCGCCCTGCTTCACATTGAACGAAACGTTGTTCACAACGGTACGTTTACCATACTTCTTGACCAGATTCTCGGTTCGGAGCACCATGCAATCCTCGGAACCTTTTATAATATTGTCGTTATCCGCCATTTATCAAAAAATACAAATAGTAGTTCAAGTGGCGAAGATAGTGCATTTTTCTCGCATGCCCAAGAATAGAGAGACGCTTTTTGAGGTTAATTAGTCGAAGAATAGCAATATTGCAACACTTTTTAGCACTCCAAAAAACATTTACACCGTTTTTCATCGCCAATAAAACAAAAAGCCGTAACTTTGTCCGTAACAACAGCGACCATGCTCGGAGAACAATCCGCAGCAGGTGCAACACCCCAAAAAAGGAAGAATGATTATAGTAGATTCCATAGCAACATTCGGTAAATATCTGATGCTGATGAAGCGTGTATTTGCGCGCCCCGACAGAGGCCGCATGTTCTTCAAGCAATATATTCGCGAAGCATCACAACTGGGAATAAACTCCATTCCCATCGTTTTGATTATCTCGTTCTTCATCGGTGCAGTCATCTGCATACAGATGAAACTGAACGTAGAGAGTGCATGGATGCCTAAATTTGTCACCGGTTATGCCACACGCGAGATTATGCTGTTGGAATTTTCGTCATCTATAATGTGTCTGATACTCTCGGGCAAGGTGGGCTCGAACATCACTTCGGAGATTGGAGCCATGCGCGTGACACAGCAGATAGATGCCCTGGAGATAATGGGCGTAAACTCGGCCAACTATCTCATATTTCCCAAAATAACAGCACTTGTATCGATGATTCCCATTTTGGTGATATTCAGCATATTTGCAGGAATCATGGGAGCATACGGCATAAGCATTTTTACCGGCATCATGACTCCCGGCGACCTCACCTATGGCTTGCAATATGAATTTTCGCAGTGGTACATATGGTGCAGCATCATCAAGTCGTTCTTCTTTGCCTTCATTATCACCTCGGTGGCATCTTTCTACGGCTACACAGTGGAGGGCGGTTCCATTGAAGTGGGAAAAGCAAGTACCAACGCAGTTGTCAGTTGCAGCATACTGATACTTTTTGCAGATATAATACTCACTCAACTCCTAATGCAATGATAGAGCTGGAATCCATTTCTAAGAAGTTCGAGTCGCAGGTGATTCTAGACAACATCAATGCCACGTTCGACAACGGCAAGAGCAACCTGATAATAGGACTCAGCGGTGCGGGAAAGACTGTGCTGCTGAAGTGCATCGTCGGACTGCTGACGCCCGACAAAGGCAAGGTGCTGTACGACGGACGCGACATGGTCACTTTGAGCAAAAAGGAGCGTCTGCTATTGAGACGCGAAATGGGAATGCTCTTTCAGGGTGCGGCACTCTTCGACTCCATGAGCGTGCTCGAGAATGTTATGTTCCCGCTCGACATGTTCTCGGACAAAAACCGCGACGAGCGCATCGCGCGCGCCCGTTTCTGTCTCGAGCGAGTGAACATGCTCGACGCACAATATAAAAGCCCTTCGGAACTGTCGGGAGGTATGCAGAAGCGCGCCGCCATTGCTCGCGCCATCTCCCTGGAGCCTCGTTATCTCTTCTGCGACGAGCCAAACTCGGGACTCGACCCCAAGACATCACTCATCATCGACGAACTAATCCATGACATTACACGCGAATACAACATCACAACCATAGTAAACACTCACGATATGAACTCTGTGATGGGCATCGGCGACCACATTATTTTCCTCGCCGGAGGAAAACAATCGTGGGAGGGCAGCAAGGACGAGATACTTCACACCGACAACGACCAACTGAATGAGTTTCTCTTCTCGTCTGATCTGCTGAGAAAAGTAAAAAAGAACATTTAGAAAAAGAGGCCTATCGGATTGTAATAAAAAAAGTAATGGTAAGTTCAACCACCAACAAGCAAATATAAAGTCGGTTCCATACTTCGTAAAAGTACAGAACCGACTATTTTATAATACCGCTACGACTACTTCTGTCTGATATAAATATTCATCGGTACACCCGAGAAGTTCCATCGTTCGCGTATCTTATTTTCGAGGAAGCGTTTGTAGGGCTCCTTCACATACTGCGGCAAGTTGGCAAAGAAGATGAACGACGGAACGCGCACATCGGGCAACTGCATACAATACTTAATCTTAATATATTTACCCTTGATTGAAGGGGGAGGATAAGCCTCGATAAGTGGCAACATCTCTTCGTTGAACTTAGCCGTAGAAACCTTATTCTTAGAGTTCTTATAAACCTCCTGTGCAAGTTCAAGCACCTTGAACACACGCTGTTTGGTGATTGTAGAGGTGAAGATGATGGGAAAATCGGTAAAAGGCGCAACGCGCTCGCGGATGGCATTCTCGAAGAATTTCATCACCTTGTCCGACTTATCCTCAACCAAGTCCCACTTGTTCACTACCACCACAAGACCCTTCTGGTTGCGCTGGATTATTGAGAAAATATTCAAGTCCTGACTCTCGATACCACGTGTAGCGTCGAGCATCAGAATACATATATCCGAATTCTCTATCGCACGAATCGAGCGGAGAACAGAATAATACTCGATATCCTCGTTCACCTTGTTCTTTTTGCGGATACCCGCAGTGTCCACAAGATAAAAATCGAAACCATATTTGTTGTAACGTGTCAGGATAGAGTCACGCGTGGTTCCTGCAATATTGGTAACAATGTTTCTGTCCTCGCCCAAAAAGACGTTCACAATGGAGCTTTTACCCACATTGGGACGACCTACCACCGCAAATTTAGGGATATTTGCCTCTACTGTCTCCTCGGCATCTTTCTGAAATTTAGAAACTACCGCGTCGAGCAAGTCACCTGTACCACTACCGTTTGCCGCCGAAATACAGTACATCTCGTCGAGACCCATCGCGTAAAATTCCGCCGCATAGTACTGGATGTCATAGTTGTCCACCTTGTTGGCAACCACGATGACAGGCTTTTTGGAACGACGAAGCATAGACGCCATCTCCGAGTCGAGGTCGGTCAGTCCGTTCTGCGTGTCCACAACAAAGAGAATAACATCGGCCTCTTCCATGGCCATTGTCACCTGTTTTCTGATTTCTCCCTCGAACACATCGTCCGAGTTTACTACCCAACCGCCGGTGTCCACCACCGAAAACTCCTTGCTACCCCACAAGCACTTGCCATATTGACGGTCGCGTGTGGTACCTGCCTCGTCGGAGATTATCGCCTGCTTAGTCTCGGTCAGGCGGTTGAACAAAGTCGATTTACCCACATTGGGACGACCTACTATTGCTACCAAATTTCCCATATTGTCAATCCTTTTGGTTATAGCCGAACATACGCAGTTTCCTGTCGGAATTGCGCCAGTCCTTGTTTACTTTCACAAGTAATTCAATGAATATTTTTTTACCGAAAAACTTCTCAAGCTCTTTGCGAGCCTCGGTCGCCACCTTTTTGAGTGCCGAACCCTCGTGACCGATGATGATACCCTTTTGTGACTCACGCTCAACAAAGATGTTGGCACTGATGTATATGCTGGTGTCGGTCTCTTTGAAAAGTTCAACAGCCGACTCCACCACATAGGGAATCTCCTTGTCGTAGTAGAGAAGAATTTTCTCCCTTATTATCTCTGTAACAAAAAAGCGTGCAGGCTTGTCGGTCAGCTGATCCTTGTCGAAGTAGGGAGGGCTGTCGGGCAATAGCTGCATAATTCTTTTCAGCACCACATCCACGTTGAACTTCGCCAACGCCGATATTGGCAGAATTTCAGCCTTGGGCAACAGCTCGTGCAACTGCTCCACCCTCTTTGTCAGTTCTACCTGATTGCTGAGGTCTATCTTGTTTATGAGCACCAACACAGGAACATCCATCTTGTTCACCTCTTCGATGAACTCCATGTTTTTCTCGGGTGTCTCCACCATGTCTGTGACGTATAGAAGTACGTCGGCATCGCGCAGAGCCGAACGCGAGAAACGCAGCATCGCCTCTTGCAGCTTGTAGTTGGGTTTCAACACTCCGGGGGTGTCCGAAAATACTATCTGTGCCTCGTCGGTATTGAGTATACCCATGATGCGGTGGCGTGTAGTCTGTGCCTTAAAAGTGGCAATAGAGATGCGCTCGCCCACCAACAAGTTCATCAGCGTGGACTTGCCCACGTTGGGGTTACCGACAATGTTTACAAAACCTGCTTTATGCATAAATTAGTTTGGTTTCGCGTCAAAGACGCGTAAAAAATAAAAAAAACGCACTCAACCATTAATGGATGGTGCGTTTTAAATTTCCTACAAAGCCGGAGTTTCAAAAATCGCTACATCCGGCCATTATGGTTAGACTGCAGCCTGCTTCTCGATAGCGAGCTTGCCTCTGTAATAACCACACGCACCGCAAACGGTGTGATAAACATGCCACTCGCCGCAGTTGGGGCAGATAGCAAGTGTAGGAGCTACTGCCTTGTCATTTGTTCTTCTCTTGGCAGTTCTTGTCTTTGACTGTCTTCTTTTAGGATGTGCCATTTTCTTACTTTTTAATTATCTTCTTCAATTTGTAAATTCTTCAAACTCTCCCATCTCGGGTCTATTTCTCTTTCTTGCTGCTCGTCGGCCTCAAAAGTATCATCGTCGGCATCGCGACGAGAGTGCTTTTTCAGTTTTCCGGCCATTTCGGTATTGCACTTGCCGGGAGCATGTATACGTTTTGTGGGCAACGCAAGAGCTATAAACTCGTATAAATACCACGCGAGATTGATGTCGCCCTCGTATTCGGGTATCACCACTGTATCTCCCTCGTCGGCATAGGTATCGCCCAATTTCACTTTCAGCAGGTTCTCGGCCTCAACATCCACCTCCATCTCATCGAGACATCTGTCGCAAGGCACAACCACCGTACCCTTTATTGCTATCGCAAAGTCGAAAACATCGCGGTTGTTCTTTACTGCAACAACGGCCTTGACGGCACCTTTCTGAAATTCCTGACCGTCGATGTCCGCAAAAAACGTATTGTCGAGGTCATACTCCATTTGCAGGGAAGGTTGTCTCATTCCCTTCAAATCTATTCTAAACTTATCAAATCGTCCCATTTTCCAAAAATCCTCCTCTTTAATAATAAAAATCAATCAACAATAATAGGAAATACTTGATATTTTCTAAATTTGGCTACAAAGATAAGAATAATTTTTCGAGTAAATGCTCAAAATTAGTAAAATATTCACTTTTTTAATTCTATTCTGAAGGTTGTACCCTTGCCAAGCTCCGAATTTTTAACAAAAATGCGCCCTTTGTGGTACTGCTCCATGATGCGCTTGGCAAGAGAGAGCCCCAATCCCCAGCCTCTTTTCTTTGTTGTGTAGCCCGGCTCGAACACCGTAGCGAAACGCGACTTTGGTATTCCTTTACCTGTATCGGAGAGGTCGATTATAGCCTTTTCGTCGCTCTGCGTGACATTTATAGTGATTGTTCCCTCACCATTCATGGCATCGATGGCATTCTTGCACAGATTCTCGAACACCCACTCGATGAGCGGAGAATTTATACGCACATATAACGGACGCTTGGTAAAGTTGCATACAAACTGCACCTTGCTCGAACTGCGACGACGTATGTAAGCAACCACCCTTTCGAGCAGCTCCACAAGGTCGTCTGACTGCGGTTCGGGAGCAGAGCCTATCTTGGAGAATCGCTCGGCAATGGTGCGCAGACGCGCTACATCCTTCTCCATTTCGGGCAGAAGTTCGTCGTCGGGATATTTGTCGCGCAGCACCTCGGTCCATGCCATCAGCGAGGAGATGGGAGTACCCAACTGATGCGCGGTCTCTTTGGAAAGTCCCACCCACACCCTATCCTGCTCGGCACGTTTGGAACTTAATATAGCCACCAGGCAGACAAGGAAAAAGACAATGGCAACCATCAACTGCACATAGGGATAGTAGGCAAGTTGCAACAAAATAAGCGAGTCGGAGTAGCACACCTCGATATAATCGTCGGGAGCATCGCCACCCATCTCTATGCGTATAATGTTCCCACTCTCGCGCATGCCCGACACAAGCCCATGCAACACAGCAAGCGAGTCCTCGCCTGCGGCAATATCAATATTGCGGTAATTGTTTATAGCCCCCTTGGAGTCGGTAACAATCACAGGAATGGTGTTGTTGCCATCGAGCACAGTGAGCACAAGGTTAAGGTCGGTATTCTCGTCGGCTTTGCTGAGAGAGCGCATAGCCTCGGCCCACACCTGCATCTTGCGCAGCTCCTCTTGCTTGAGGTCGGTAACAAGACGGTCGGACACAAGCAGCGAAACGCCGGCAATGACGGCGGCACAAATGATAAGAAGTATTTTTATACGACGGAAACGATTAATCCACTGCATAGTCTTGAACAGGCTCTTTATTGCGCCTAATATTGAAACGTCGGAAAAGGCTTTTTAGTATATGCAACCTATTTTATTTAAATACGAAGTGGGTGCGCAGTGCGCACCCACTTCGTATTTATAGATTCTTTTTATTTTACAAAAATCTTCTTTGTCTCCACCACACCGTTTGCATAAACTGTTCTGACAATGTTCACACCTTTGACAGGAGCAGGTATTGCAACACCCGCTGTTGTGTAGTATGATACTGAAACAACCTCGCCACAAGGCTCGTCGATGATAATATCCTCGATAGATGTTGTCTTCGACACCGGAATAAGTTTCCACTGCGCTGTATTTGCCAGGAAGTACCACTGTGCAACGTGACCATAGTGAGCCTCACCACCGGTGCCGTAACCGCCACCACCTGTACGTACCTCGAAGTAAGAGTAGATGTTATCACCTGTGCGCCAAGCATCGGCACCTACCATACGGCGGTTTCCGGGCTTTTCACCGGGAGCAACATATATGCGGGGAGCATCTGCTTCGCTGTACTCACCAAGCACAAGGTTCTTGCCTGATCCCTGCTCGGGAATGATATATTGGTCGGCAAAGACATTCTTGATGATATATTTACCCCAACCAGCCTCTGTTGCATCACCCTCGAGACGCACTGTATCCTCTACGAATGTAAAGTGGTAAGCGGTAGAGTCGAGACCGTATACATACTCGTATGTCCACCACAACATTGTCTCGTTGTCGCGCTGAGTATCCTGATGGTTGGTAGGGCCTGCATACATTGCAAACTTAGCATCGCCATGATACGGGATAAACTCTTCGTTGGCACTGCGTATCACATAATCTCTGCCCGACACAAGCTCGTTCATTTCGATAGAGCGTACAGAGGTCTGCAACAAATTCTGCAACTCAGCAGCAGCAGTCTTACATGCAGCATCATCCTTGCTGTCCCACAAAGCCTCGGCCTTGTTTATTGCGTTGAGAAGTTCATCGATACCGTTGCCGCTATACATACCCACAGCATCACCTACATATTCGGGGTCTACTCCCAAATCGTCAACTGCACCTTTCACAGCTTTAAGCTCGTAGTTGCCACGACACTGCATAGAAATTCTATATATGCACCAATCGCTCTCGCCGTCGACGTCATCCTCGTCAAAATTCTTCACAGGGTACAAGCCCATGTAGCTGCCCCAATCCTGCAACATGTAATAAACCTCCTCGCCATAATATCTCGTGGTGGTATCGGGAAGTGTAACCATACCCTGATAATAAATCTTAAATGCTCCATCAAGATTAGCACTAGGCTCTATTGCGAACGAACAAGACCTGTCTTTGTAATATGTAGTGGAAACACCCGCCCAATGTGTAGGCTGTTCCATATAAGTATCGTTACCAAGATGGCGTATGTAGAAACTGCCATCGTCGGCCTTCTCAAATACAAAGGCGCATGCCTTGTCTGCACTATTGCCGGCTACACTATTGAAACTGCTATAATAGCCGGTAGGTTCATCACCATTCTTCACATTAAGGTTGCCAAAAAGCGCGTAAATCTCGCCGGAAACAATTTCATCAGCAGACTTGATTTTCTCGCCAAGCACCACCTGATACTCATCGACAACATCTTCGAGCAGAACATCCGCTTCATCTTTCGTGATATTCTCGGCTCTAGTAAAAGCAAAATACAAAGGCAGGTGCATATAGTAATCATAAGGATATTCACGACCAACCATACCATAAGAGAATGCCGAAATCTCTTCGTCAAGGGCAACCTCTATGTAGCAATATTCGCCATTCTCGGCATTCTCGGGAGCGTAGCTGCCATTGTCGGGATTGGGAGCATAGCAACCATGATAGAAGGTGTGATGGTCGCCGTCGCACAATCCAGCAAGGCCCTGACCATCGCCCACCTGCAAAGAGTTTGTAGAGAACATATCCTCACGAAGCTCTATTTGATTACCCGAACCATCGTAAAGGATAAACTCGCCGAGACAGAAGAAGGGAGTACCTACATTGCCGTCAGGTTCTGTCTCGCCCGATGTATTCTTGAACACAGTCATACGGATAACATCAGTAGGTTCATCGAGATAGTACATAGGAGAAGTCCAATAGTACATATTATCTTTAAGATTGTCTCTTAGACCACAATCCTCGGTAATAATAATGGGGAACGATGTTACCTTATCAACGCGTGATGCCCAGAAAGCCTTGAGCGATTCGCTGAGCTTACTGATATAATAATCAATATCATCATAGTTATTCGATGCCTCGGCAGCAGCGGTAGCATCGTCAATATATCTCTCGAGCATCTCTTTATACTCCTCGGGGAAACCACCGGGTTCCCATCCTGTCTCGGAGTTGCAGAAGAATATGTCGTCGCCAGAAAGAATAGAGGTGATAGAGTCGAGAATAGTATAAAGATACAACGAGCGATACTCATTTATCGCAGCAGAAAGCTGCACATTCTGGTCGAACATCTCCTTTGCCGATGCCGACGCGTTTACAAGCATATTCTTGGCAGAAGAGACTGCTGTTGCAATGAACTCATCCTCACCACCAAAATCGATATTTCCCTGCTCGACCATCAAAGCCTCGGCCTTGTCGATAGAGGCCTGAAGAACGGGGACAATAGCAGTGTTGCTGAAGTCAACCTTATAAACATTCCATGCATAGCTGTAAACATTTGTCTCAGCATCTATGCTGGCATCGTTCACCCAAGCCATTCTCACGTAACGACGTTGGCCTAGATGAAGATTACCATCTGTAATTTCAAATGAGCCTTCGACAGCCTCACTGGGCTGGAAAGTCATGGCTGCCGCCTTACGTGCATCGTCGTGCCAATCGGCATTGACACTACCACCTACATTCACAGCCTTGGCAACGTAACGGTTATTCTTCAACCAACGCATACGATACTTGCCATCGCCAGCATCCTCAAGATAGAAAACGCTAGCCATAGAGGGAGTAAGCGCCGCACCCAGAGGAGAATGGTAGAAAGCCTCGCCGTTATAAGGAATATAACGGTCGCTCTCGGTAGCAGTATATTCCCACTCACCACCCTTGATAGCATAGAAAGTGTTGGGCTGCAAAGCCTCTACATCGGTAACCTGCTCACCAAGCACAAACTTATCTTCTACCCAGGGAAGAGCCTCGGTACCGGCTGTAATAGCGACATAAGTTGGGTCGGTGTAATAGAAATAGTGACGACCGTCAAACTCAATTCTGAACTTATCCACCTCTTCGGGCAGAAGAATGTCAATGTAGTGATAAGCCTGAGGAGCCTCACCACGTGAGTAAGTAGAGTGGAAGTAAGAGTTAATGTCATTGTCAACAAGGTAAGCAGTAGCACCCTCGTCAAACGAATAAGCATTAGTCTCGAAGTTCTCCTCATAAAGTTCAATAAGGTTGTCATCACCATCGTAAACTCTGATTTCACTCATCACGAAGGTAGGAAAAGCAGGAGCCGAATTGGAAAATCCCTCGGCACGAGTACCTGTGTTCTTGTCGGTATTGCGAGTAGCGAACACCGTCAGACGCAACACATCGGTAGGCTCGTCAATCTCGAATACAGGGGAAATAAACTGCGAATAAACACCCTTATTCTTGAAACATTTACTCTCCTTGGAAAAAGAGAACTGCCATGGCTCGGTTGCACTTACAACGAGCACAGAAAACAATGCAAAAAGCATTGTAAGTAGTATCGATTTTCTCATAATAATATAAGTTGGTTATTTATTATCTACACATACATCAATGCGAGCAAACGAGCATTCACATACATCGACTTGCGAATTTACAAATAAAAAACAATTTTCATAAATTATGTATGATTTTTTTATTTACAACAACCCCAAAAGAGAGAATATTACACACCATACGATGTATATATACACAAAAAAAAGCGAGAGTTCTAAGCAATTGCTTGGAACTCTCGCGGAGTAAAAAAGTGGCGATGACCTACTCTCCCACAACTAAATGCAGTACCATCGGCGCGGGTGGGCTTAACTTCTCTGTTCGGGATGGGAAGAGGTGGAACCCCAAC
>JAZRFE010000014.1:0-92489 GCA_045661205.1 Bacteroidaceae bacterium
TCGCCAATCATTGAAAGCAATAGGAATGTTCAAAGATGAATACCTTTTGGACTTTATTAATGTAGAGGAACTTGGAGAACGTGATAAAGAGGATATTGATGAACGGGTTATCGAACAGGAAATCATACACAATATTAAGAAGTTCATTCTTACCTTTGGTCGGGACTTTGCATTTGTAGGTAATCAGTACAAATTAGAGGTGTACGGAGTGGAGCATTTCCCCGACTTGATTTTCTTTAACCGAGAATTGAACGCATTGGTTGTAATAGAGTTAAAGAAAGGAACATTCAAACCCTCTTACTTAGGGCAGTTATGTACCTATCTTCGTTTAGTGGATGACCAAATGCGTAAGCCACACGAAAATCCATCAATCGGCATAGTGCTATGTAAAAGTGCAGACAAAAAGTATGTGGAGTATGTAATCCAAGACTACGACAAGCCGTTAGGCGTTGCGACATACAAGACTTCGGATGAAATGCCAGAGAAATTAAAACAAGCATTGCCCGATATTGAAGAATTAAAGAAACTGCTATAATTGAAATGCAGACGAAAGAAAATTACCATCATTCTCCTTTCGTCTGCATTTCTTTTTGTACCTTTGTAACATCAAGAGTTATCACATTGTGGCAAAGCAATGAAGAACTCAGAAATACGAACGGTTGCTATCTCGTTACCCAATTTTCAAGTAATCCAACCAACCGATTTATTCTAAGCGAGTTAGCTTTTCTTGCAAAAGTTTTTGAAAAAGTTTGGTGGGATTTTGGAAAAATAGTACATTTGTAAAATATAGTTTGCACAATTTCGGGCAAACTTTAATAAGTGGAATTACCGTATTTAGTAAATGATATTGGAGAAGACAAACAATACTTGGGTGCAACTGTTTCGTTACGGTTTTGTGGCAGTGGGGGCTTTTGCAGTCGATTATGGTTGTTATTTCCTTCTCGCTTATCTGCTTGCGGTGCAGTACCTGTTGGCTGCGGTGGTCGGCTTTATTGCCGGAACGACAACCAACTACCTGATATCCAAGTATATGGTTTTTCAGGGAGAGCCTAAGTCGAGAGCTTCCGAGGTGTTCCTTGTGTTTCTAATAAGCGGCGTCGGGTTGCTGTGGCTCGAACTTGGACTCTATGTGCTGACCGATATATACGGTGTGCACTTTTTGTGGTCGAAATTGATAATGACGGGGGTTGTTTTCCTCTGGAACTTTTTCGCACGTAAATTTTTTATGTACTCAAGGTTTTTCAATATATTGAAAGAGTCTTAACGAATATTTGAACGATGAATTGTTATCTGGTTACAGGCGGTGCCGGCTTTTTCGGCTCCATAATGAAAAAAATCTTGCTTAATGGTGGCAACAGGGTTGTCAGCATAGATTTGCAGGGAGACGACCTTGCCGACGACAATTTTATAGCATATAAGGGCGATATTAATGATGATGCTCTCATGGAGCGCA
The DNA here is from genome assembly GCA_045661205.1 of Bacteroidaceae bacterium. Taxonomy (GTDB): domain Bacteria; phylum Bacteroidota; class Bacteroidia; order Bacteroidales; family Bacteroidaceae; genus HGM04593. The sequence continues at coordinate 1,454 of JAZRFE010000014.1, forward strand.
TTTTCGAGGAGTATAAGTTTGACGCGATATACCATTTTGCGGCGTTGCTTGCCCATGTGAAAAGTGAGCTTAAAAACCTGTGGCATGCCAATGTCGACGGTACTGCCAATGTGGCAAAGTATGCTGCGAAATATGGTGTGAAACGTGTTATTTTTACCTCCTCCAACTGCTTGTGGGCCGAGGATTTCAGCCACAAGATTACCGAAGAGGAGTTGCCCTGTCCCATAGAGATATATGGCAAGTCCAAGCTCGAGGGAGAGAAGATACTGCGCTCACACGACGAGTTTGTGTCGATAATATTCCGTTGTCCCACCATCATGGACGAGGGTCGTTTGGGTTTGCTGGGCATCCTTTATCAGTTTATCGATGAGGGGCGTCGTCTGCCCATGGTAGGCAATGGCGATAACTTCTACCAATTCATATATGCTAAGGACCTTGCAAATGCATGCTTGCTGGCGCGCGACTATAATTCCACTGCGGTTTTCAACATTGGCTCCGATGATGTCAAGGACTTCCGCACAGTCTATCGCTACGTGATAGAAAAGGCCGGCTCTAAATCGAAACTGATGTTCCTTCCCAAAAAACTTATGATTGCAGGAATGAAACTCTGTTTCGCGCTTGGAATTTCTCCATTGGGGCCTTATCAGTATAAGATGATTGCATCGAACTTTGTGTTCGACACTACAAAAATAAAGCGCGAGCTTGGGTGGATGCCCACAAAAACCAATGAAGAGATGTTGCTGACGGCATACAACTATTACCACAACAACAAACAGGAGATTCTTGCACGCAAGGATGTCTCGGCTCATTCATCGGTTGCCAAGATGGGAATAATAAGAGTAATAAAGTGGTTCTGCTGATATAACTATATATGGCCGAAGAGAGAAAAAAAATAGCATTGATAGTGGGAGCAGGCCCTGCCGGACTTACTGCTGCATATGAACTGTTGAAACATACGGACATCCATCCAATTGTGATGGAGACATCCGATGTTGTCGGCGGAATATCGCAGACGGTGAACTATAAAGGTAACCGCATGGATATCGGTGGTCACCGTTTCTTCTCGAAAAATGCTGCTATCATGGAGTGGTGGAACAAACTTTTGCCTGTGCAGGGAGCACCGGCAAAAGACGACATCCTTTTGGGCAACACCGCAAAGCCTATGCAAAAAGGTGGCCCCGACCCGGAAAAAGATGATAGGGTGATGCTTTATCGCGACCGCGTATCACGCATATTTTTCCTGCGCAAATTCTTCAATTATCCCATTTCTCTCAAATTTTCCACATTCGCAAATTTGGGCTTCAAACGAACAATGGAGGCAGGCTACGGCTATATATACTCGCAGTTCAACAAGCTGCGCGAGGATTCTCTCGAAAACTTCTACATCAACCGTTTCGGCAGGCCTTTGTACGAGCTTTTCTTCGAGGGTTACACCGAGAAAGTGTGGGGTAAGCACCCCTCGAAACTTGGTGCCGATTGGGGTAGCCAAAGAGTAAAAGGCTTGTCGTTGCGCACCATATTGAAAGATGCTCTTCTCAAGCCCTTTAAGAGCAGTGATGTGTCGCAGAAAAAGGTAGAGACTTCGCTCATAGAGCAATTCATATATCCCAAGTACGGCCCCGGACAGCTTTGGGAGATTGTAGCCGATGAGATACGTGCAATGGGTGGCGAGGTGCTGTTCAAACACGATGTAAGATGTGTGAACGTAGAGAATGGTCGCGTGGTCTCCATCGACTATTGTTCGCCTGACAATAAAATAATAAATTTTCCTTGCGACTATCTTCTCTCGACAATGCCGCTGAAAAACCTGGTGACGTCGATGTTGGGTACAGATGTTCCCGACGATGTCTACCGCATTGCAAAAGAGCTTCCCTACCGCGATTTTATCACAGTGGGACTGCTGCTCGACAAGATGAAGATAAAGAACGAGACTAAGATAAAAACCTATGCCCAACGTGTGCCCGACACATGGATATACATTCAGGAACGCGACGTTAAGGTAGGTCGTCTGCAAGTATTCAACAACTGGTCGCCCTATCTCGTCAAAGACTATGAAAATACCATGTTCGTGGGGCTTGAATATTTTTGCAACGAGGGCGATTACATGTGGCGCATGTCCGACGAGAATTTTATATCCATGGCGATAGACGAGCTTGTGGCTATCGATATTATCGACCGCGATGCAGTGCTCGACGCTACACGCGTGAAGATAAAAAAAGCCTATCCGGCATATTTCGGCAGCTACTACGAGCTCGACAAGGTGAAGGATTTCCTCAATGGAATAGAAAATCTATACTGCCTGGGTCGCAACGGACAGCACCGATACAACAATATGGACCACTCGATGATGACAGCAATGGTGGCCGTAGATAATATAAAGAACGGCATTACCGACAAGAGTGCCGTATGGAACGTAAACACAGAGACTGAATATCACGAAAAACGACAATAAAGGGGATTTTGCACTATGATTACAGGTATTGATGCTCATTATGAGGAACTTATAGAAGATCGCGTAACCGAGTTCTTTTACATGGTACGCGACATTCTCACGCCCGAAGAGATAGAGCGTGTGCGCGAGGCTTTTCTCTTTGCACGCGCAGCGCACAAGAATCAGAAACGCAAGACGGGCGAGCCTTATATCCTGCATCCGATAGCTGTGGCGCGCATCCTTGCCGTTGAACTCGAGATAGGCGTAAACCCCATAATAGCAGCCTTCCTGCACGACGTTGTCGAGGACACAGAATACACCATCGAGGACATCAGAGACAATTTTGGCAGCGACGTTGCTTTCCTTGTTGGAGCTGTCACCAAGCAGAAAAAAGAGACATACGAGACCTCTAAGCAGGTCGACAACTTCAAGCAGATGCTCGACTCGGTGCATTACGACATACGCGCACTGCTGTTGAAACTTGCCGACCGTCTGCACAACATGCGTACGCTCAGCAGCATGCGCCCCGATAAGCAGATGAAGATTGCAGGAGAAACAGACTATTTCTATGCTCCGTTGGCCAATCGTCTGGGTCTGCACAAGATAAAAACCGAACTCGAAAACCTCTCATTCCGCTTCCGTTGCCCTCGCGAGTATGCAGCCCTTGCCGAGGCTTTGCGCAAAGAGCGTGCCGAGCGCGAGAAGTATATCAACGGGTTTATGAAGAATATCACCCGCGTGCTTGCCGCACATGGGCTTGATGTACGCACACAGTTGCGCTATCGCGCCCCCTATAAGGTGTGGCGCAAGATGCACACCTCGGGTTGCGATTTTCATCATATAGACGATAAATATTATGTAAGAATTATCTACGGCGAGGTGCCCGGAATGTCCGAGAAAGACGTCAGCTTGAAAATATACTCCATCCTCACAGATGTCTACAAAGAGCGTCCTCACAGTGTGAACAACTATATCGATTCGCCCAAAGAGAATGGCTATCAGAGTTTTCATGTGAAGCTGCTCGGCGACAAAGGTGTGTGGGAAGAGGTACACATCTCTTCGGAGCGCATGGTGAAAAAGTCGCAGTTCGGATGTATTGCCGAACGCTCCGAAGGCAACATTGTAAACTGGATAGAGAAGTTCAAGTCTGTGCTTCAGGATGTTGCCTGCCACGGCAAGGAGGTAGAGTATATGGAGGGAGTTACAATGTCCTTCTATAACGACGATATTATGGTGTACACTCCGCAAGGTATGTATGTAATACTGCCGAAAAATGCGACGGCACTAGACTTTGCATTCGAAATTCACTCGAATATAGGCAAGCATGCACAGTATGCCAAGGTGAACGGCCGCCTCTGTTCGGTAAAGACAGTGCTTCGTCGCGGCGACTGTGTAGAGATAGGCACCAACGAGAACATAGAGCCTCGCCCCGATTGGCTCGACCATGTTGTTACCTACAAGGCCAAGCGCAACCTGCGCACGATGCTCAATCGTCAGAAGAAAATATCATACATACGTTGTCCCAACTGTCGCCCCTTGCCCGGCGACGAAGTGATAGGCTTCAAAGACCGTTTCGACAAAATAACACTTCATCGTCGCGACTGCCGTTCGGCTATACGCCAGGCCTCGCAGGATGGTGATGCCATAGTAGCGGTGAACTTTGAAGAGGATGGACACTTCCTCTATCCTGCTTGCATAAGCATTTATGCTATCGACCGTTACCATCTGCTCATCGACCTTGTCGATTGCATCACCAACAAGCTGAAACTGTCGATAAACTCTCTCTGCACCACCACCGAGGACGAAATAGTGAATTGCACCATCGAGTTCAATGTTCACTCTTCGCGCGAGCTTCACGAAGTAATAGAACACATTGCCGCCATTGAGGGCGTCGATGAGGTTAAGCAGAAATTCCTCGAAAGATAAAAACATAGGTCGCTTTTGAAGCGACCTATGTTTTTTATAGCGTTACCTTGTGCGTTCCGGCAGACACTTTTTTGATGCTTCCGTCGCGCATAACTATTTCGGCAACTGTCCCTTTGGGAACTTTCAGTTTCAATTTTATATCTCCTTTTTTGCGTTTCAACGATACTTCAATCTTTCCGTATATTGTCTCCAAAGTTGCAGATGCTTCGTCGAGACTGCCCGGCCTCGGTGCCACTCTGAATGTGCGGAACGCGGGGCTTGTGGGGGTGATGCCACATATTTTCTGGCTCAATATTGTCAGCGGGCCTCCGCTCCACGCATGGTTTATGGTGCCTCCGCCAAAGCCCTCGCTTCCTATGCCCCAACCCTCGAACAGAGTGGTGTAGTCATAGGCAAGCATTTTTTTGTATCGCTTTTTCATTCTTTCGATGGCAAGCCTCTCCTCGCCCATCATACAGAGTGCTTCGAGCACATATTTTTCCATATAGGGGCTTGCGTGATACTCCTCGCTCAGCAGTTTTATAAGCACCGGATATTTCTCTTTGCGGGCAAGTCCTGAGACCACAGCCATAGCCTGTGCGCGGTCGTCGGTGGCGCGCGTGTAGCCTGGGCTTCTGTATGCTGCTCCGTTCCAGAATCGTTTGTCGAATGACGCCTCTATCCTCGCCATCATCTGCGCGCAAAGTGCGGCATCCTCTCTCTTGTCAAGCATCAGGGCAAATTCCCTTTCGGCTTTCAGCGCAAGATAGTACCAGCAGCAGGTCAGCACTTGCAGGTCGATGTTGCTGCCCCAGTCGCCCCAGCTCCAATCGCCATGGCGCACGACGGGAATGCCGTCGGCATCGGTATGCCACACTTTGTGCAGGTAGCGGTGCATGCCGTCGTAAATCTCGCCGATGAAACTGCTGTCGCCACTGTAAAAATAGTGGGTGTAGAATCCGTACCAACCTATCGACGCAAGCATTTGCAAGGGAAGTTCTTTTAGCCATGTGGTTGCGGGCATGGGCGAGAAAATTACTCCATCCTCGCGCTGCCAGCCTATAAGCTCGCGTATGCCTTTTGACGCCAATTTATGTGCCGAGGGCGAGAGTGCATAGAATGTCTCTCCAAGTTCGTTTACTTCGTCGCCCCACCATTGTGCGCGCTCGCGGTCGGGGCAGTCCATGTAGCTGTCGCGCATGGTGACGTACAATGTGCGTGCCGCGCGTTTCCACAGCTCATTCAAAAATGGGTCGTCACATGCGAAAGAGCCCGAAAACTCTGCATTGTATCCTGTTTCGCGATATTTGACATCGAGTATTTCTACTCCCTTGGGGACAATATAATAAATCTCGTGGCCGTTCATCCAACCATAGCTTTCGTACTCTTGTGTGCCGTCGCAGGTGATATATTCCGCACGAACATTGTTCTCCGAGCCCCCTCGATAGTTGTCGCTGATGATATGCACTGTTTTGCCCGCCTCGGCCTTCACTTTTATGTAAGGTGTCACGTGGCAGTTGTAGGGTAGGCGGCAGAAGAGTGTATCGCCGTTGGGTGATGTTCGTGTTGCAGTGTATTTTTTCAGTCCGTAATCCTTCCACATGGGGATGGGGCGTTCTATGGCTTTGCCAAAAGGTGCTTCACCCGATGCGGCAATTATTGTTGCCTTCTGCATGTTGCTGTCGTCAAAGTCGTTATCCTGCCAGTCATGCTTTTTCACGCGTGCGTCGAAGCGTATGTTACTCTCGGGCAGGCGGAAATTGGGGTGGGGCGCATCGCTGTTTTTGTATGCACTGTATGTGGCGGCCTTCCAACTCTCGTTGCTGCTTATCGTTTGTCCGTCGATTTGTGCGTCGAAGTAAAAACCTCCTTTGCCGCTGTTGTGGTGGCTGAACCCTCCCTTACCAAAAAACCATGTGAGCACTGCTATGCAGTTCTCCCCTTTTTTCAGGTAGTTGCTTATATCTACAATGTCGCAGTAGTGGTCGCCGGGTGCGGGGCCTCGTTTCAGACTGCCCTCGAACACAGCAAGCCTGCCGTTTATCCACAGCCAATATTTGCTGTCGGCTGCTATTCGCGCCAACGCTTTGTCGGGTTTTTTGTCGAGAACAATCTTCTTGCGGAATATCTGCCATGTGTTTTCATTGTGTTTGCAATCGGCGGCGCAAATCCATTTGCCGTCGTTGCTGTTGCTTGCTGTCATGCCCATGTTGAGCGTCAGCAGGCAAAAAATAAGCAGTAAGGTTCTTTTCATATATTATGCGTTTTTTTTACTGATGTTGCAAAGATAAAATTTATTTTGTATTTTTGCTGTAAACATCGAATGTGCTTAGTCAATAAAATGGCAGAGAAAAGCAAGAGAAACAGTAAAAAAGTGCGTATCATAAACTTAGGAAAGATACGCGACAAGCGCGGTAACCTTTCGGTTGTCGAGTCGGGTATCTCTCTGCCATTCGAGATAGCCCGCACCTATTGGGTGTACGATGTTCCCGGTGGCGAGGCACGTCAGGGACATGCCTACTACAAGAGCGAGGAGTTTATAATTGCTCTTTCGGGCAGTTTCGATTTGTTGGTTGATGATGGCAATGAGCGTGTGACTTATCGTCTCGACCAATGCAACAAGGGTGTTTATGTCCCCTCGGGCACATGGCGTCATCTGCTCAATTTTGCAACAAATTCCATTGCTTTGGTGATAACCTCCACAGCTTACAGCCCCAAGGATTATATTCGCGATTACGACGAGTTTGTTGAACTTAAAAAGAATGGTGCGCTATGAAAGAGACCACAATAGACGATTGTCGCATTATAGAGCTCGGGCGTCATCATGGGGCGAAGGGCAACCTCACCGAGATAGAGAATGGTAAGATAGATGGCTTTGATACCGAGCGCCTCTTTTTCATCTACGATATTCCCGGCGGTGCATCGCGTGGCGGTCATGCCCACAAGACTCTGCGCGAGCTTATCGTGGCAGCATCGGGCAGTTTCGATGTGTATGTGAACGATGGTACTCGCGAACGTACGTTCCATCTTAACCGCCCTTCGCAAGCGTTGTTGCTCTCGGCCGGAGTGTGGGAAGAGCTTCGCGACTTTTCGAGTGGGGCGGTGGCTTTGGTGCTTGCCTCCAAACACTACGATGGCGAGGACTATATTCGCGATTTTGAACAGTTTGTCGATTATAAAAAAGAAAAATGATAACATACCTCCCGCTTAAACAGATTACCGCTTCTTACGAGCCGCAGATAAGCGACGCTTTGCGTCGCGTGGTAGAGCGTGGCTGGTTTCTCTTGGGCGAGGAGAGTGCAGCCTTCGAGCAAGAGTATGCAGCCTACATTGGCAGCAAACATTGTGTTGCTTGCGGTAACGGATATGATGCTTTGTGGCTCATACTAAGAGCCTACCGTCTGATGGGAGTGCTGAACGACGGCGACGAAGTTCTTGTGCCCGCAAATACCTTTATTGCTTCGGTGCTTGCAATCACAAACAACAACCTTGTCCCCGTCTTTGTGGAGCCTGCCCCTGCAACCTATCTTGTTGGCGAGCGCGAGCTACGTGCGGCCGTAACCCCTCGATGCAAGGCTTATATGATGGTGCATCTTTATGGTCGCTGTGCTTACAGCGATGCGATAGGCGATTTTTGTCGCGAGCGTGGTATAAAGATTGTCGAGGATAATGCTCAGGCACATGGCTGTATGTATGGCGGTGTGCGGCGCACAGGCTCTTTGGGCGACGCTGCGGGCCACAGTTTCTACCCCGGCAAAAATTTAGGCTCTTTGGGCGATGCGGGTGCAGTAACCACCGACGATGATCTACTCATAAACACCATTCTCTCGTTGCACAACTATGGCAGCCGGCAGAAATATGTTCACACGCACGAGGGAGTAAACAGTCGCATCGACGAGCTTCAAGCAGCAGTGTTACGTGTGAAGTTGCGCCGTCTCGACGAGGATAATGCCCGCCGTCGTGCCATTGCCGCAAGGTATATTGCCGAAATAAAGAACCCTTTGGTGCGCCTGCCCCAAGTAGATGATCTCCTTTCCAACGTCTTTCACATATTTCCGCTGATGTGCGACAGACGCGACGAGTTGCAACAGCACCTCTCTTCACTCGAAATTCAGACGCAGATACATTACCCGCTGCCTCCTCATAAACAGGAGTGCTATGCACAGTGGAACAGCCTCTCGCTACCGGTTGCCGAGGGGCTTTCGGCGTGTGAATTGAGTCTGCCTTTGCACCCTTTGCTCACCGACAAAGAGGTTGATGAAATTATATCCGCAGTCAATAGCTTTTGATTCCCTTTTTGGTCGGGAGTTGTAATAAAATAGGAAAATACTTGCATTTCCCGACAAAAGCCCTTATCTTTGCACAGCTTTTCAAAAGAAAGCAACAGAGGATTGTCCTATGGTGTAATGGTAGCACAACAGGTTTTGGTTCTGTTTGTCGAGGTTCGAATCCTCGTGGGACAACAACGCAAAAAGTCGAGCAGATGCTCGACTTTTTGCGTTGTATGTTGTTCGGCGATTACTTCTTTTGTTCGTCAAATTTCATTGAATATACATTTGTCTCTTTCGGTGTAAAGCCCACCGAACGGTAGAGCGCGTTTGCTGCCACACGCGAAGGGCGCGAGGTGAGCATTATTGTCGCTTCGGGATGGTTGGAGCGTACATACTCTATGGCATGCTCCACAAGAGCTCGCCCGAACGAGTGTCCGCGTTGCGAGGCATCGACCACCACATCCTCTACCCACATTTTCTGGCCTGTGGGCGAGAGTGCACTGCACAGGGTGAGCATGCCTGCGATGTCGCCCTCGGTCTGCAACAGAAACAGATGTGTGCAGTCGTTGGCTACAAGGCTTTGCAGTTGGTCGGGGGTGAATGTATGGTGCGACGAGGATAGCTGGGGCAACAGTCTCTCTATTGCCCTTGCATACTCCTCATTGGCTTCGGTAACTTTGAATATAAGAAACCCTTTTCCCATTTAGAACTTCACTTTCAGCTTTTTACCTTTTGACTCGTTCTGTGTGCGGTCGAGCGATGTTACCACAAATGTGTATTTACCGCTCATACCCTTGGGCAGATGGTAGAAAGTGTTGGGGGTGATTGCCACGATGTTTGCCGAGTTGTCGAGGTTTACCTTCTCGCCCTTGGCAAAGCGGTATACTACATAATTTGTAACCTTGTCCATCGCTTTGGTCTTTTCCTTGTTGGGGCTTATCCAAACAAGAATATCTCCCTGCGGTGTAGACATCTTTTTAATGCCTTTCACCTTTTTGGGTGCCTTGTTGTCGATGAATTTATATTTGGGCATCAGGGCGGGGTTGCTGTGGTAGTACTGTTCGAGCACCTCGCGGTAGTGACCCACGTTCTTTGCAGCCGATGCTGCATCCCACAGGCATGAGCCTTGTACGGCGGGCAGTGAGCGTTGCAATGCAAATTTTGCGGGCTGCTGGTGACGCTTGCTGTTGGTGTGGTCGGCAGCTCTCACAGTGCGGTTCACGTCCTGACCAATATAAAGAGGTCGATTAGAGGCATGCTGTGCCCACCACTTTACGAGTGTCTCGTAGTCGGCAGCAGTGTGGCCTATCTCCCAATATACCTGGGGAATACAGTAGTCCACCCATCCTTCGTTTATCCAATGTATCACGTCGGCATACAGGTCGTCGTAGCTCTGCAAGCCTTTTGTGTCGCTACCTTTGGGCGAGCTTGCCACGTTGCGATAGATACCGAAAGGCGATACGCCGAACTTTACCCAAGGCTTAGCCTCGCGCACAGTCTTGTGCATCTGCCATATAAGACGGTTCACGTTGTCGCGTCTCCAGTCGCCTTTGTCGGCAAATCCGCGCTTGTCGCGACGGTAGAATGCTTCGTCGTCGAACTGCTTGCCACCTACGGGATAGGGGTAGAAATAGTCATCGATGTGAAAGCCATCTACATCATAGCGTGTTACGATGTCCTTGACGATGGTGCATATCCAGTCGCGGTTCTCCTGCAACGAAGGGTTGAAGAAAAGCTGCGAGTCGTAGCTGATGAAACGCTCAGGGTGTTTGCAACTCAGATGCTTCTCGTTAAGTTTGTGTGTGGTCTTGGTTTTTGCACGATAGGGGTTAATCCATGCGTGCAGCTCCATACCTCGTGCATGCGCCTCTTTTACCATCCACTCCAGCGGGTCCCATCCCGGGTCTTTGCCCTGAGTGCCTGTGAGGAAACGGCTCCAAGGCTCGTACGGCGACTTGTAAAGAGCATCGCCCTCGACACGCACCTGGAATATTATTGCATTGATATTGGCCTTTTTCAGGTCGTTGAGCATGTTTATAAGATAACCTTTCATTTCGGGGGCATCCATGCCCAGGAATTGTCCGTTTACGGCTTGTATCCATGCTCCGCGAAACTCTCTTTTGGGGTTCTTTACTTCGGCGGTTGCAATGGTACACATCAACGCCATTAATACACACAAGCAAATTCTATGTAAATATCTCATACAGATTATTATTATTCGCAATATTTTTGATGCAAAGATAGTGCAAACGAGCGTAACGCAAGTTTACTTGCAGGTTACAAAGCGAGTGCAGCCTATTTTCGCGGTATAATTATACCGCAAAGATAGGCTCTTTTGCTTATTTTTCCAATTTCGCGAAGTTGCTTTAATACTATTTCGCTATTATTTGGAGCGTGATGCGAAAAAAAACTGTAACTTTGCTTGATTTTGTTTTCGTAAATTAGGAAAATGGCAGACTGTGACAATATAATAATACGTGGTGCGCGCGTGAATAATCTCAAGAATGTGGATGTTGATATTCCGCGTGGCAAACTTGTGGTGATTACCGGACTTTCAGGCTCGGGAAAATCTTCGTTGGCTTTTGATACGTTGTATGCCGAAGGGCAGCGTCGCTACGTTGAGTCTCTCTCGTCGTATGCGCGTCAGTTTTTGGGGCAGATGAACAAACCCGAGTGTAATTTCATCAAGGGCATTCCCCCCGCAATAGCCATAGAGCAGAAGGTGAACAACCGCAACCCGCGTTCCACCGTCGGCACATCCACCGAAATTTATGAATATCTCAAACTGCTATATGCGCGTGTGGGAAAGACCTACTCGCCTGTGAGTGGTACACTTGTAAAAAAACAGACACCAGAGGATCTTGTGGCTTGCATGCTCGCTCACGACGAGGGAGCACGTTTCCTGTTGCTCTCGCCCATAGAGCTGCGCAAAGGGCGCAGCGTAGAGGAGCAGTTGTCGGTGTATATGCAGCAGGGATTTACCAGACTGTATGTAAACGGTGAGGTGGTGCGCATCGAGGATTATACCCCAAAGAAAAAGGACAAACTTTATCTGCTTATCGACCGTCTGACGGCAAGCAGTGCCCAAGAGACCACTGTTCGTCTGCTCGACTCGGCCGAGACGGCCTTTTACGAGGGCAACGGCTCTTGTGCCATGAAGTTCCTCAATGAAGAGCAGATGCACACCTTCAGCATACGTTTCGAGGCCGATGGCATGGAGTTCGAAGAGCCCACAGAACAGATGTTCTCCTTCAACTCACCCATAGGTGCCTGTCCCGACTGCGAAGGCTTCGGCCGCATTGTAGGCATAGACGAAAACCTCGTAGTTCCCAACAAATCCCTTAGTGTATATGATGGAGCTGTCTTCTGCTGGCGCGGCGAGAAGATGGGCGAGTGGAAAACCCTCTTCTGCCACCATGCGCCCGCCGACGATTTCCCCATCTTCGAGCCATACTACAACCTCACTCCCGAGCAACGCGACTATCTGTGGCACAAAGGCCCATACATCCCCGAATACGACGAGCGCATCTGTATCGACAACTTTTTTGAGATGGTGCGCGAGAACCAATATAAGATACAGTATCGTGTGATGCTTGCCCGCTATCGCGGAAAACCTATCTGTCCCACGTGCAACGGTACACGCCTCAAATGCGAGGCCGGATATGTGAAGGTGGGCACAAAGAGCATAGCCGAACTAGTGGATATGCCCATTACCCGTCTGAAAGAATTCTTCGACAACCTTGTTCTCGAAGGAAACGACGCAACTGTGGCACGCCGCATTCTTGCCGAAATTACAGGTCGCATAGACTGCCTGATGGATGTAGGTCTCGGTTACCTGACGCTCAACCGATTGAGCAGCACCCTGTCGGGTGGAGAGAGCCAGCGCATAAATCTTGTAACATCGCTCGGTAGCTCCCTTGTCGGTTCATTGTACATACTCGACGAGCCGAGTATCGGCTTGCATAGTCGCGACACGGAACGCCTGATAAAGGTGTTGCGCCGTCTGCAACAGTTGGGCAATACAGTGGTGGTAGTTGAGCACGACGAAGATATAATACGTGCCGCCGACTATATAATAGACGTAGGCCCCAAGGCCGGGCGTCTCGGCGGAGAAATAGTCTATTGCGGCGATATGAAAAAACTCGACCCCGATAGCAAAAGCTATACCGTGAAATATCTTTTGGGACTCGACGAGATACCCGTTCCGCGCCACCGTCGCTCTTCGCGCAATTTCATCACCATAAAAGGTGCGCGTGAGAACAACCTCAAAGGCATCGACGTGAACATCCCGTTAAACGTGCTCACTGTGGTCAGCGGAGTCAGCGGTTCGGGAAAGTCCACCCTTGTGCGCGACATTCTCTATCGCTCGCTGCAACGACAGTTTGGCGAGGGAACGGAAAGCCCCGGGCAGTGTGACAGCATAGAGGGTGCGCTCAAACTCATAAAAGCTGTTGAGTTTGTCGATCAAAACCCCATAGGCAAGTCCTCGCGCTCCAACCCCGTAACCTACCTCAAGGCTTACGACGAGATACGTCAGCTCTATGCCCGTCAGCCTCTTGCCAAGCAGATGGGATACACAGCGGGTTATTTTTCCTTCAACTCCGACGGTGGCCGTTGCGAAGAGTGCAAAGGCGAGGGTACCATCACTGTTGAGATGCAGTTCATGGCTAATATGAAATTGCAGTGCGAGGTGTGTCATGGCAAGCGATTCAAGAGCGAAACGCTCGAAGTGAAGTTCCACGACAAGAGTGTTTACGATGTTCTCGAAATGACAGTGAACGAGGCTATCGAGTTTTTCGGGAAATATGAACAGCACACCATTGTTGCTCGTCTGCAACCGTTGCAGGATGTAGGTCTCGGCTACATAAAGCTGGGACAGTCGTCATCGACCCTTTCGGGTGGCGAGAACCAGCGTGTGAAACTTGCCTATTACCTGAGCCTTGCCAATGCCCACCCCACGCTCTTCATCTTCGACGAGCCTACAACGGGATTGCACTTCCACGACATAAAGAAACTGCTCGACTCCTTTGAACGCCTTGTGGCTCGCGGACATACACTTGTAATCATTGAGCACAACCTCGACGTCATCAAGTGTGCCGACCACCTTATCGACCTCGGCCCAGACGGTGGCGAGGATGGCGGTCGTGTGGTTGCCGAGGGTACTCCCGAAGAGGTTGCTCAGAACCCCGCTTCGGCGACGGGCATTTATCTGAAAGAGAAACTTGCGGTAAAATAATACAGCCTCTTCTCGGCAATCTGTTTCATTACCGTAGATAGCATACAAAAAGGGCTTTGCCACACGGCAAAGCCCTTTTTATGTATAGTGCTTTTATGCGATTACTTCGCGGGGGTGTCGTTCTCGGGACGGAGCTGACGAACAACCACAGCAGTACGCCACATTTCGCTCTCGCGAAGAGCTTTCAACTCCTCGTTGAGTTTCTCGCGGTAGTCGGGCTGTGAGTTAGAGTCGATAGAACGCTGAGCCTCTTTACCTGTCTTAACTGAATCGTAGAGCTGGTACATTACAGGCTTGATAGCATCGTGGAAAGGAGTCATCCAGTCGAGAGCACCACGCTGTGCTGTTGTAGAACAGTTAGCGTACATCCAGTCCATACCGTTCTTAGCGAAGAGGGGCATCAAAGACTGTGTAAGCTCCTCAACTGTCTCGTTAAATGCCTCAGAGGGTGTGTGGCCGTTCTCGCGCAATACCTCGTACTGTGCAAGCAAAAGACCCTGGATAGCACCCATCAAAGAACCACGCTCGCCTGTAAGGTCAGAAACAGCCTCGCGCTGGAATGTTGTCTCGAACATGTAACCAGAACCGATACCGATACCGAATGCGAGTACGCGCTCCATAGCACGACCTGTTGCATCCTGATAGATAGCGTATGAAGAGTTCAAACCGCGACCCTCAAGGAACATTGTACGCAATGAAGTACCTGAACCCTTGGGCGCAACCATGATAACGTCGATGTCAGCGGGAGGAACAATACCTGTTCTGTCGCTCCAGTTGATACCGAAACCGTGTGAGAAGTAGAGAGCCTTGCCTGCTGTGAGGTAGGGTTTTACGCTGGGCCATACTGCAATCTGTGCAGCGTCTGACAAAAGAAGACATACGATTGTACCCTTCTCGGCTGCCTCTTCGATAGAGAAGAGTGTCTCACCGGGAACCCAACCGTCTTTAACGGCTTTCTCGTATGTTTTACCCTCGCGCTGACCAACGATTACGTTGAAACCGTTGTCACGCAAGTTGCATGCCTGACCGGGACCCTGTACGCCGTAACCGAGCACTGCGATTGTTTCGTTTTTCAATACCTCGCGAGCTTTCTCAAGTGAAAACTCTTTTGAAGTCATCACATTTTCGAGGACTCCACCAAAATTCAATTCTGCCATAATGTTTTTTTTATTTTTAAAAGTTTTTTGTTATCTGTTTACGCCTTTGCGCTTTGCATCTTCGTTGAAGAGCTGTTCGCTAAGGTCTTCGTTATAATCTCTTGTAATTGCCACACGGCCCGATTTTACATACTGTAGCAAGCACTGCTCGGCTACAAACTCTTTGTAAAGTGTTACTATCTCCTCGGTCTTGCCGGTTTTCTCGACAAGCACATATGAGGCATTTATCTCAAGCACTCGAGCGTTGTTGTGGCGTATGATTTTTGATACCTGCTTGTTGTTCAGCATCTTGGGAGTAGAGATTTTGTAAAGAGCAACCTCCTGCATGAAAATCTCCTTGTCGGTGTAGTAGTCGGCCTTCACCACGTCTATTCTCTTTTCAATGCGCTTTGCCACTTTCTTTATAGTCTCTTCCTCGGCCTCCAGGGTGATGGTGTAACGGTGTATGCCCTCTATCGATGACGATGAAACGTTGAGTGTTTCAATGTTCATCTGACGGCGTGTGAACTCAGCGGTAACCTGATTCAAGAGACCCGCAATATTCTCGGAATATACAATTAATGTAAATAATTTCTTCTCCATAATAGTGTCCTTTTGAATCGGTTTTTTTACTCAAATACCATTTCGTTTACCGATGCTCCCGGAGGGGTCATAGGCATGATGTTCTCCTCTTCCATTACTGCGACGTGCAACAGGAATGCGCCCTTTGTTTCGAGCATCTCTTTTATTGCATCGTCAAGCTCGGCTCTGTCGCTCACTGTGCGCGAGGGGATTTTGTATGCCTCGGCTATCTTATTATAGTCGGGGTTGAGCATGGGAGTCCATGCGTAACGTCTGTTGAAGAACATCTCCTGCCACTGGCGTACGTTGCCAAGATAGTTGTTGTTGAGAAGTATTATTTTTACAGGTGCTCCCTGCTCCATGATGGTGCCGAACTCCTGAATGTTCATCTGCAATCCGCCGTCACCGCTGAATATGCACACTGTGCGGTCGGGTGCTCCGAATGTAGCTCCGATGGCTGCGGGGAGTCCGAATCCCATAGTTCCCAAACCTCCCGATGTGATGACACTGTGGGGCTTTGTGAACTTGAAGTATCTGCACGACATCATCTGGTTCTGACCAACGTCGGTAACAAGGATGGCGCTGTTGCCTGTTGCCTCGCTGACGCGACGTGCCACCTCACCCATTCTTATGGGGCCGTTCTCGGGGTTGATAGCGGGACGAATAGCCTTCTCTTCCTCGATAGCGGCATAGTCGGCAAAACTGTCGATCCACTCCTTGCGGTCGATATTTTCAAGCTGTGCTGTGAGCAACGGCAATGTCTCTTTGCAATCGCCAATTACGGGAATATCTGCGTGTACGTTCTTGTTTATCTCCGAGGGGTCGATGTCCAGGTGTATCACCTTAGCCTGCTTTGCATATGTAGAAACGAGTCCTGTTACGCGGTCGCTGAAGCGCATACCCACAGCAATCAATACGTCGCAGTTGTTGGTGTTTACGTTGGGGCCCAGGTTGCCGTGCATTCCCAACATACCCATGTTCAAGGGGTGGTCGCTGGGGAGTGCCGAAAGACCGAGCAGTGTTCTTCCCACAGGCAGGTTTGCCTTCTCGATGAAGTTTTTCAGCTCTTCGTTGGCATTTGCAAGCTCTACACCCTGTCCCACGAGTACCAAGGGACGTGCAGCGCGGTTGATAAGTTCAGCAGCCTCGGCAATAGCCTTTTCGTCGGGCTTGGGGTAGGGTACGTAGCTTCTGATGAAGTCTACTTTTGTAGGCTCGTATGCCACCTGTGAGGTCTGTGCATTCTTGCAAAAGTCGAGCACGACGGGGCCGGGACGACCGCTGCGTGCAATGTAGAATGCACGTGATACAGCCCAAGGAATATCCTCGGCTCTTCTTATCTGATAGCTCCACTTAGCAATGGGTTGTGTCACACCCACGAGGTCCACTTCCTGGAAAAAGTCTGTTCCAAGAACCGATGACATCACCTGTCCTGCGATAAGTACCACAGGGGTGCTGTCGAGCATCGCATCAGCGATACCTGTGAGGGTGTTTGTGACGCCGGGGCCGCTTGTAACTATGCAGACTCCCACTTTGCCCGATGAACGTGCATAGCCCTGAGCTGCGTGAAGCGCTCCCTGCTCGTGGCGCACAAGAATCTGTTTGAAATCCTCTTTGTGGTCGTACAGTGCATCAAACACCGGCATTATTGAACCGCCGGGATAGCCAAAGATGGTGTCTACCTGCTCGTTCACCAGTGAACGCATCAAGGCTTCTGCACCTCTGATAATTTCTTTTTCCATTTTGGTTATCTTTGTTTACGGTTATTAATCGATTATTCTCACACCGCCCTTGTCGGCCGAGCTAACCATATTGGCATAAGCCTTCAGGCTCTTGGGGATTACTCTGTCGCGTGTCATGGGGAACATTTCACGTGCATCAAGCTCCTCGTCGCTCAGCTTCACGTTGATAGTGCGGTTGGGAATGTCTATCTCTATGATGTCGCCATCGCGCAGCTTGCCAACGTTGCCGCCTGCTGCTGCCTCGGGAGAGATGTGGCCGATGCTCAAGCCCGATGTACCGCCACTGAAACGGCCGTCGGTGATGAGGGCACACTCTTTGCCCAGATGACGCGATTTTATATATGATGTGGGGTAAAGCATCTCCTGCATTCCGGGGCCGCCTTTGGGGCCTTCGTAGATGATGACTACCACGTCGCCGGCCTGCACCTTGCCACCGAGGATACCCTCGACAGCCGCATCCTGCGAGTCGAATACCTTTGCTGTTCCGTTGAACTTGAGAATACTCTCGTCTACACCCGCAGTCTTCACTACGCAACCATCCTTGGCAATGTTACCAAAGAGAATTGCAAGACCGCCATCCTTAGAGTAGGCATGCTCAAGGTCGCGAATACAACCGTTGGCACGGTCCTTGTCGAGTGAGTCCCACATAGCGCTCTGCGAGCCGAGTACGTTGCTGAATGTGTTTGCAGGAGCTGTGCCATAGATGCGTGCAGCCTCTTCGCCGATGTTCTCGCCCAGAATGCTGTATTTCTCGATGTCTTCGCCCAAAGTAGCACCGTCTACACGCTTAACGTCTGTGTAGAGAAGTCCGCCCTTGGCAAGCTCACCCAAAATACCCAAAATACCACCTGCACGACCGCAATCCTCTACACTGTATTTAGCAGTGTTGGGAGCGAGCTTGCACAGGCAGGGAACCACGCGGCTCAGTTTGTCGATGTCCTCCATCTTGAAGTCCACGCCTGCCTCCTGAGCAACGGCAAGGAGGTGAAGGATGGTGTTTGTAGAACCACCCATGGCAATGTCAAGAGTCATGGCATTGAGGAAAGCCTCACGTGTGGCGATGCTCTTGGGAAGTACGCTCTCGTCGCCCTGCTCGTAGTATTTGTATGCGTTCTCAACAATCAACTTGGCTGCATCTTTCATCAACTGCTGACGGTTGGTATGTGTGGCAAGGATGGTGCCGTTTCCGGGCAATGAAAGACCGATAGCCTCGGTGAGCGCGTTCATGCTGTTTGCTGTGAACATACCCGAGCAGCATCCGCAACCGGGGCATGAACGTTTCTCCACTTCGGCAAGTTCCTCGTCAGACACCGATGTGTCGGCGCCCTTTACCATTGCCGAGATAAGGTCGAGCTTCTCGCCCTTGTATTTTCCGGCCTCCATGGGACCACCCGATACAAATACGGTGGGGATGTTCAGACGCATAGATGCCATGAGCATTCCCGGGGTAATCTTGTCGCAGTTAGAGATACATACAAGTGCATCTACCTTGTGGGCGTTGCACATGTACTCCACGCTGTCGGCAATGATGTCGCGCGAAGGCAATGAATAGAGCATGCCGTCGTGTCCCATCGCAATACCGTCGTCGATGGCTATGGTGTTGAACTCAGCTGCATAGCAACCGAGCTTTTCAATTTCTTGTTTCACAAGCTGTCCCGCCTCGTGAAGGTGAGTGTGTCCGGGGACAAGCTGTGTAAAGGAGTTTGCAATGGCGATGATGGGTTTGCCGAACATTTCGCGTTTCATGCCGTTGGCTATCCACAAAGCTCTCGCTCCCGCCATTCTTCTGCCCTCAGTACATTGAGCACTGCGTAATTTGTTTTTCATAACTTTTTTATATCAAAAAAACCTTTCTCAATCAATGAGAAAGGCCTGTTATTTATTTGTTTATAAATGCACAGCCATTCCCTCCCATTAGTCAGATAGGATTACCACCACGTTAAGTAGCAAATGAAAAGAGCGGCCTATAATCATATATTCTATGAGTTTGGGTTCTTAAAATTTACGCAAATATACTCTCTTTTTTTAGTATGACAAAAGATTATTGATAAAAATCGGCTTTTGCAGACAAAAAGAATGCTATTTAATAAGGTAATGGCGCAATTTTGTTATTTTTCAAGTAAAAAAATAAATTGAAACACCTATGAGCGCACTCAGCGTGTATGATGGTCATTCACCAACGCCTAAGTCGGTGTTGTTCAGCAGTATCTCGGCCTTTGCGGAGCGCTCGGCTTTGTGGTAAATGTTCTTTATGAACCAATCGACAAGTTCTTCGTCGCGTTTAACTTCTGTGCTGTTGTTGCAAAAGATGTTAATACTGTAATATTCAAATAATTGCTCGGCTTTTTCGATGTCGCTGACGATGCGTTCTCGGCTCTCTCCTTCGGTGCAGCAGAGCAAGCATACGCCTTGAAAATATTGTGCAACATCTTCGGCAGTCACATGCTCGGGTACACCTTTGTTCCATTTTTTGCGTTGCTCGCCGTCGAAACTCTCTATGCCGCAGCGAAATTTCACTTTCAGCGGTGTGAAATAGTCGGCAAATCGGGCGAGACGGTGGCGATACATATAGTGCATTTCGAACCACAACGTGTGTATATTCTTTTTGAATGCCACCTCTTTTATAAGTTGCAGCGTGTCGGGGTCAATTTCCATTCCTGAGCCGGAGTTTATGATGTCGAGAGTGCCGTAACAGCCTGTAACCTTGCTCAATACCTCTTTGTTTAGTTTGTAGGGGTTCTCGCTTGTGTCGGTGTGATAGTCGCAAAATGTGCATTTGCCCCATCGGCAACCGCCACCCTGCAACAGCACAAACTCTCGTGGCATTTTTGTATGAATCACCGAGTAGCGTTCCATCTTTTAAAATTTATTTCTGTACTTTTTCAGCCAATGGATTGCAGCGTAGGCCATGGGGGTGCCCATGGTAGCCTCGATGATGAGTTTTCCGAAATATTGGAACAGAAGCATCATTATAAGTTCGCGGGTGGTTACTGTGCCTGCAAAGGCAATGAACACAAACGGCAGGGTGTCAAAAAGATAGCCCACCATAGAACTGCCTATTGTTCTTACCCACAGACGTTTGCCCTTCATGCGCTCCTTTATCTTCTCCATCACCCATGCGTTTGAAAGTTCGCCAAGCAAAAAGCCTGCGAGTGAGCCGAGTACTATGCGCGGGACATACGAGAAAATGTGGTTGTAGGCGTTAGCCGTCTCTTCGAGATAGTCGGGCGAGGGCAGCCACACGCCTATTTGCGTGCACACCACAAGAATGATGTTGCAGCAGAATGTTGCCCATATTACCCGCTTGGCTGTGCGGAATCCCCACAATTCTGTGAGCACGTCGCCTAGCATATAAGCAAAAGGAAAGGTGATTGTTCCGGCGTCAAAGTAAAAGAGATTGGCAAGACCTATCACTTTAACTGCCATGATGTTAGAAACTAAATAGAGCGTTACGAAAAGCGCAGTGACTATCATCAGCGCGTTTCCGCCTGCTGCTCGGTTTTTTAAAGGGTTGTCCGATACCTTGTTCATAATGTTTAAAATTTAGGTTGCGAAGATAGCTTTTATTATTAAAAGATGTTGTATGATTTTAAGAATTTATTCTTTTTCGTAGACTTTAAAGTCGGAAAAGTCTATAAATTCATCTTTAATGCCGTTATCGGGGCGGTCATTTTCGTCGGCCATCTTTCTTCCGTAGCTTCGGTAAAGGCCGAATTTGTTGCGTATGTTGGTCGCTCCTGTTCGCCACAGGTCTATATTCTTAAATTCCTTTTCGACGAGTATTTTATTGTCGCTGATGCGTCGCATCTTTATTTTGAATGTTCCATTGTGACTGTAGTGCATTTCTGTGGTAACATCTATCCATTGTCCCTCAAAGTCGCTCAGTGGTAGGTTGTCTACAATTACCCCTCGGCTACTCTCTCGTGTGTCGCCTGTGTGAATAACCTGAATGCGACGGTTGTTGCCATCTTTGTCGCATCGTGGGGTAATTGTTATCAGTGGTGCACCGTTGTTGCCCTCTTGAGCTTTCAGCTGGTGTATGTGACAGAATTTAGTGCTTGGGCGGAACCCTTCGGGTAGCCGGAACTTCCAGCAGAGCATCTGTCTTTCGTCAAGATTGCCGTTAAGATGACGCCATTGCTTGCTTGTCTGGCTTTTCATTTCGTTTCGTTGGCGGTCCTCTTTCTTTCCTCTGTCACCGTCAAGATGAGCAGCGTTTGCATGAATAGTGAATCGGAAAATATGTTTGTCAAGCTCTTTGTCGAAAAGAATCTCGCAGTGTTTGCCGTCGGGGTGGTCGTTGGTGGATATATTCGGATGTTCGGTGTAATTCCATCCGTAGCTATTCATGTGCTTGTTTATTTCTTTATATTCTTTGCCTGTAAGCTCTTTTGTTGCTTGCAGTGTGCCTTTCAGCTTGTATTTATTGGTGTTACACGATGCGCATAGGCATATTACTGACAAAAATATTAATATGTATGTGTGTTTCATTGTTCTTCATTTTTCATTATAAACGTTCCATTTTGTCTTTTTATTATTTGTGCATATTAATATATATTTCATTATTGCATAAAAAATTATGAGTCCTTGTTTTTCAAGGACTCATAATTTTTTATGCAATATGAAGAGTAACTTTATAGGCATGGTCTGATAATAAGCTGTTATCTTTATTGCCCATAAATCTCAACGTGTTGCTTAGTAGAAATATACACTGGTGATTATATCGTTCTTTGTATATATACATGCAATTAATTTTCTTCCGAAGTTGTAGGTGTAGATATTATAAGTGATATAATTGCCATCGGTATATTTTGTTTCAAAATCGATATTAAGTTTTCCGGCTTTACTGAGTTCCTTAATGAGCGGAACAGGCATTCCTGCTACGAGAATATCTTCGAATAATACTGTTGTTTTAGTGGCGATATTAACCCATTTTTCGCCGTATTTTTTGATCAATTGTGCTTTTTCTTTTAGTAAAGCCTCTGCTTTCTCTTTTTCCGCTTTTATACGTGCTTTCTCCCGTTCGGTATACATCGCAGATTCTATTTCATCATACTCGCCATCTTTGTAAATTTTTACGTTGCCGTTCTTTTCAGTAAGTCGACCATCTTTGAACTTTACAAGCTCCGAGAGTTGCTTTGAATTTACAACGTTCTTGATAAATTTAGCGACGTTAAAAGTTTTATGTCCCCAGTAATCAATGGAAGTGTGAATAGAATCGTTAATAAGAGTCATTGTACCGTAGTAAACATCTCCATTATTATATTGTACTTTGTATTCCTCCCCATATTTATAACTTAAAATACAATCTTCGTATGTTTTTCTGATAGCTATAGGTAGGTATAAGCCTTTATCAGGATCATTAACCCTAACCCAAGGTTTTTCCCAACCGCTATAATAGTAATAAATTATATAATCTCCTTTCTTCTCTTGATCGTACACTGTTATACTTTCTTCAAAAATCAATTCAAATTTGTTGGGTACAGACCATTTATCAGCTTCTTTAAGCAGATGCTCAGCAGGAGTAAGCATATCAATATAATTAAACGAAGAATCATATTTTTCTGGATAACGAGAACTAATAAAATTATAATAATATTCGCCTTTTGTGTATAAATTTTTCAAAGACATTCTTTTTAAACTCCTCGTGCTATTAAAAACGGTACCATCAATTCCGGTGAAAGTCATTTTACACTCATTTTTGTTGATAACCTCGGCGTCTATGGTTACAAGGTTGGGAAGAGTCTTGTGCATTTTTACAACATCTCCATTTCCATCTAATTTAAAAGAGTCTTTTGCCTTCATCTCATTGTATTTGGCGGTGCGCTCCTCTTGGGTCATTTTTAAAGCCGGATTCTGGGGTAACACTTTAAGATGCATAGAGTCAGAACGTACCCACCAAACGTAATCTGTCGAGTCTTGCCAAGTTGTGAATGTTTGTCCATTTACTGTTAAAGTAAGTAGCAATGAAAAAATAAATAATAATTGCTTTTTCATAATGATAAATTTTAATTGTTAAAACTATTTTAATATATTGTATATTTCTCTATTGGTGGGTGTTGGCATTCTTACTCCTAAATAAAAACCTGCTGCAATCACCCTGCTTGCAATCTCGTTAAAAACTTTTTGTATATCTTCATCTTTTATATCTATTGCCTTCGTGTTCTGATTACCTTTTATCGTATATCCGAAAAAGGTGTTGTCGATAATACAAGGGATATTGGTCGAGGAGATATTTTTATCAAGAAGACACGGCACGAACGAGAATATAGGTGTCGTGGTGTCGTTATTGTCATTGCCACTATGCTCATCATACATTAATCCTTTCCATATAGTAGAGTCGGGATGTAATCTTGATAGTGTCACATGGGTATAGCCGTATGGAAATTGATGTTCCTGCTTTTCTAATAATGGTATTTTTTCGGAAAGCACCATTACTGTGTCGATGATTATTTTATGTGGTAAGTTGTTTTTGTAACTTCCAAAAATAATTATATCACCCGGAGCCATGTTGGCGCTCTTTTCTATCTTGCAACACGAATAATAGAATTTAGGACCAAATACAAAGGGGTCTGTGCTCAGAATGTGTGGGTAGTTATCTAATGTTGTGGTAAATGGCTTGTGCAGTTTGGAAAATAGTTTATTGTTTGTTTTGCAATCTGTACATTCCGAACAGCATTCCCACTCTCCAATGAATGTAATATCTCCCTTTTGGGCTTTGTTGCCCAATTTGTCGATAAAGTATGAGTCTTTTGAAAAAAGCAATTTGCGCCAATGGTGTGTTGTTAAATTCCATCCGCATGTGTTGCCTTTAATATATTTAGGGGCTTTGTATGGGTGTGATATAAAAATGATTTTTGCCATAATATTTTTTATCTGTTAAATAATTTTATTATGCTTCGGGCGTTGTTGTTCCCTGTTTTTTACAAAGGAAAAGGTTTTTTTACATTCTTTATTGGTCCATTTTAGTCCTTATTGCCCACTGATGGGCATTTCTGATTTTAATAATTATTATAATTGTTCTATTTTAATATCTTTGCATGAAATCAGTTTGCATAGCAAAATTTTTATACATTTACCACTGTGGAGAACATGAAAGATGTCTTTTTGGATAGGCTTAGAGAGAGTATCGAGAATATTGCAGGCTTCAGAATGCGCACACCGCGCGATTTCGATTTTCTTGCCGGTAGTATATTCAACGAAACGCGCAGCCTGCTTTCGCCCACCACTCTCAAGCGTTTGTGGGGGTATCTTAAAGAAAAAGAGTCGCAGGCTTCGCGTTTAAGCACGCTCAATATATTGTCGAGGTTTGTTGGTTACCCCGACTGGGATACTTTCTGCAAGTTTCAGCTCGATGCGGGTGAGTGTGAGAGTGAATTTCTTAAAAACAAATGTCTGCTCACTAACAGCTTGCTCAAGGGCGACCGTGTGAAGCTCATGTGGCATCCCGACCGCTGTGTGACGATACAATATATTGGTCTTTCTATGTTCAAGGTGGTAGAGAATAGAAACAGCAAACTCTCTGTGAACGATACATTCATTTGTGAAAGGATTGTCGAGAATCAGCCTTTGTTCCTCTATAATCTCATACATGAGAATGGCGACCCCGTTAATTATGCGTGTGGCAAGGCTGGTGGTGTAAAGTTTGAAATAATCGGCGTTGTGTGATGAATAATAACTCCGTTTTTTTATCTCCCAATGAGGCTGTTGATGACGTTGAGATGCTCGTCGGGTGGGGCTCTACGGCTCTCACCTACAAGGTGCGCATCGACGGGCGCTTGCTCTTTATGAAACGACTGCGCCCCGAACTGTGCAACGAAAAAAGATTCCGTTACCTCTTCTATAAAGAGTTTAACACGGGTAAAGAGATAAAAAGCCCTTATGTGGTGGAGTATGTCGATATTAAAGACGATGCTGCGGGGTTGTGCATACTCATGGAGTATATTAGTGGCAACACTTTGCAGAATAAGTTGCTTAACGAGCCTGAATATTTTTTGCGCGAAGAGAATGTGTCGCGTTTCTTGCTGCAGTTGTGTCAGGCGCTTAAGGCTCTGCACAAAGTGAATGTGGTGCACATGGATATTTCGCCCGACAATATCATAATATCGCAGGCTAGCAACGAACTTAAGTTGTTGGACTTGGGTTTTTGTCTCAGTAATTACGACGACACCACTCCGGGATATTCGCCCAGCTTCAGTGCTCCCGAAATTACCTTGGGTAACATTAAAGAGATTGATGCCCGCACCGATATTTTTGCCGTGGGGTGCATTTTGAAATTCATCGAGGAGAAGAGAGACGCGAAGTTTACGGGCTGTTTGCAACGTATAATGCAGCGCTGTCTGCAACCGTCGAAAGAGAATCGTTACAACAATGTCGATGAGATAATTGCTGCCATAAATTCTGCAAAGAGAAGAAAATACTTGAATGTGGCGGCTGTTGCGTTTGTTGTACTGCTGTTGCTGTATATTGTTGTTCCTTTTGTGGGTCGGTGCTACCAGTCGTGTCGTGAGTATGTGACCGATTATATTGCGTGGGAGCGCGGTGCTATTGACGACAAGTTCGAAGAGGGTGGCTTCTATTATCGTGTCACCGACCACGATGCTCGCACCGTAGAGCTTACTTACAAGGGTGTTACTTCCGAAGAGTTTTTCTTTGAATATGGCGATGGAGTGGTGTCAATTCCCGCCACAGTGACGCACCGCGGGCGAACTTTCAGGGTGACATCGATAGGTGAGCGAGCTTTTGCCAATAATAGTTGTTTGCAGGCTGTTGTCATAGGCAGTGGCGTGGAGAAGATTGCTGCTTATGCCTTTGAGGATTGTCCACAACTGACTAAAATAACATCGCGCATCCCTGCCGACAAACTGACTGCTATGGGGAGTGACTGCTTCAATGGTATTAGCAAACAGTGTGTGCTCTACGTGCCGCGTGGTGCGAAAAACTGTTATAAAAACACTGCCGGATGGGGTGTGTTTGCCAAAATCGTCGAGGTTGATATGTAGTTCTTTCTCTATTTTTTTTGCTCCTGTTGATATCTATTGTTACATTTGCAGGGATGAGAAAATATAAATCATGGACCAACCGAAAATAGAGCGTTTGCTGCGTTTGATAAAGTTATTGACAGGTAATGTAAATTATACTGTCGATGAGCTTGCATACAAGCTCGAAATGTCGCGCCGTACGGTGTATCGTTATATTGACACGCTTAAGTCGGCGGGTTTCGTGATACGTCGCGTCGATGACTCTTTTCACATGCTCAAAGAGAATCACAGACTCGACGATATTGATAAGTTGGTGCATTTCAGCGAAGAGGAGAGTGCGCTTGTCAATCGTCTCATTGATGGGCTTGATGACACAAATATGCTTAAACTGAACCTTCGCAAGAAACTAGCTGCTGTGTACAATTTTACCTCTCTTGCCGATTGTGTGGTGAAGAAAGAGAGTGTGACCAACACCCACGAACTTATTGCGGCCATAGAGCAGCGTCGGCAGGTGGTGTTGCGACGCTACTCTTCGTCGAATAAGGGCGATGTGCGCGACAGGGTGGTAGAGCCTTTCGAGTTTACTACCAACTACATACAGGTGTGGTGCTACGAGCCATTGACGGGCATGAACAAACTGTTTCGCGTTTCACGCATAGGCTCGGTAGAACTTACCGATGCTCAGTGGCAGTTCGAGCATGAGCACCGCAGTGCCAAAATGGATATTTTCCGCACCGGTGGCACCGAGGGGCATCGTGTGAAGCTGGAACTTGGAGTGATGGCAAAGAACCTGTTGCTCGAGGAGTTTCCTCTTGCTGTGCGCGATCTTTCGCCACTCCCCAGCAGCGAGCGTTGGTTGCTCGACACTGTTGTCTATCGTTACGAAGGTGTGGGGCGTTTCGTTATAGGGCTTGCCAATGATGTCTGCATTCGCGAGGGTGACGGGCTTAAAAAGTATCTGCGCGAGTTTGTCGATGACCATTGCAAATCTCTGTTCTATACCGGGGAGTGATTGCGACTTTTGATTTTTTTTCAAAAAAAATAGAAATTTCTCTTTTTTTCAGATTCTTTTCAGAATTGGGTATAACCTTTGCATTGTAAACAAAGCGAACATAGGTTGCACTCGTTGCGAGTGAAAATAAATTTTCACTTACTCGTTGGCACTATCTTTGCAATAGAAATAAAAACAAAGATTGTTTAACTTATAAATAAGAAGGAACTATGAAAAAGATTATCGTTATTGCATTAGCTGTATTTTCATTCGGTATTTTAACCGCAAACGCCGACAACGACCGTTTGACAGTAAAAGAGAATTTGCCTAAAAAAGCGCAGTTGTTCATCGACGCTCATTTCAAAGATGTCAAAATAACCTATGTGAAAGACGAGCGTGACTATTTGGAGAGAAGCTACGAAGTGTTGTTCGCCAATGGTACGAAAGTGGAATTCAACCGCAACGGCGAGTGGAAAGAGGTTGATTGCCGTCGTTCATCGGTTCCCGCAGCCATCGTTCCCGCGCAGATTACTAAGTATGTGAATGACAATTATCCCGATGCAAAGATTCTCCAGATTGAGCGCGACAGAGTGGGCTACGAGTTGCAACTCTCCAACCGCTTGGAGCTTACATTCAACAAAAAGTTCAATATTATCGATATTGACAACTAATCTCTCAGGATATTAAATATGAAAAACAGGTGGTGCGCCACCTGTTTTTTTATGTGTGTAATAAAAAAAGAAGAAAAAATAATATTTTTTATTTTGTGTCAAGAGTTGTCACTGCGCGGGGGTACTTTTGCTTCGTAAACATAAAAACAGAGGCTATGAACGAAGTAAATTACATCAATTATCTTTTGCTTGCATTTTTTGTTGCGGGTACTTTTTACGTTACAATGATAGTTGCCAAAGAGGTGCACGACGACTTTGCTCGCTATTTGCGCCCTATCAAGCGATTGATGCGCAGACACATTTTGCGCATTGTACACGATGTGGTCTCTTCTCTGCGCGCGCTCACTATGCGTGCCGCATCGTAGAAAGTGTTAATTCTGCAAAGTGATTCTTTGAAGTTTGTTGCATCTTCGCGACAGATTTGTTGAATGAATATGTAAATGATTGCTTATGTTCGGTTTTTTGAAAGATAGAAAAAGAAAAGGTGAGACGGCTCTTTCGTTGAGTTTCTACGACAGGAACGATAAAAAGCTCTACGAGGTGTCGTACGAGAGTTGCGAGTTTAACGATTATGCGCGTGTGAAGGTACTCGAAGAGTATTGCGAGAAGATGAATATGCGTTTCAGACGTTGGTTGCCCAATGCCCGCTTCGACAGTCTTGTGGGGCATGCCATGCGCAATGGTTTCTTTTCGCTGAAGCCTATTTACGAAGGTGATGTTAAGGACAATCACAAGTATGTGTTGTCGCTCTGCGTCGATGGTAAGAGTAGGGTGGTGGTCGATAGTTTCGGTGCTGCGCCGCGCTGGGTGCGCGACTTCGAGGTGATGCTTATGAACGAGTGTGTCGCTGCCGAGGGGCTGAAATAATTTTTGCAGGAACATTTCGGGGTTTTCGGCTGTTTATTGCAATAAAATATATTGTGATATTATGGAGAAACTTAGAATTACGGTTTTTGCCGACCCTGTGTGTACATGGTGTTGGGGCAGTGTGCCTGTGCTGAGAGCGTTGGAGTATCGTCTTGGCAATAGTGTCGAGATCGATTATGTGATGTGTGGAATGATAGAGGATATTCGCTCTTTTGTGAATCGTCGTTTGCAGATTGGTGGCGACGTGGCACTCTCCAACAGAAACATGATGAAGGCATGGATGGAGGCTTCGGTGGTTCATGGAATGCCTGTGATGGAGCATGGTTTTCATCTTTTTTCAGAGGAGCATCCCTCTACTTTCCCTCAAAATATGGCATACGTAACTGCCAAGCTTTGTTGTGGTAACTGTGATGGTGACGGTGCCGATGTTGCGCGTGCCAACCGCTATCTGCGTCGTGTGCAAGAGGCTACTGCCGTAGAGGCTATGCCCACTTCGCGTGTCGAGGTGCTTGCCGACCTTGCAGCCGTAGAGGGTTTCGACCCCGAGGAGTTCAAGCAGACGATGGGTAGTGATGCTGCTAAAAAGGCCTTTGCCGACGACCGCGAGCGCGCAAGGTTATTCGATGTAAAGGAGTTTCCTACCTTCCTGCTTGAATATTCGGGTCGCGAATCCATTCTTCGCGGTTACATTACATATAATACCTTTGTCAAGGAGATTCTCGCGTTGGGCAATGGCGATATTTCGTCGCGTCTGTTCAAACATTCGAGCAACGAGTGGGAGAACCATGCTCCCACAATTAAAAATGTTAAGAGCTTTGTGCAGCACTACAAGAGTGTCTATCCTGTGGAGATAGCCACAGCATTTGCTCTGGTACGTCGCAGCGGACGTTCGGCTGTGAATATCGAGTCCTACGAGCAGTTGCCCGATATTGTCGATGAGTTGCTCAAGAGTGGCGAGATAGGAATGTCGCCCGCGGGCAACAGTTTCAAATTGTTTGACCTCAAAGAGTCTGCCAACTATTCGCGCGGGCGAGAAAAAGAGTTGCATCACGCTTGGTGATACTTGTCTATTTTGTAATTATTTTCCATGCAAGCGGCAGGGCGTCTACGATGTCTCCTGCCGTCATTGCTATTTCACTGTTGCGCTCGGCTGCAATGTCGCCTGCAAGGCCATGTATGTAGGTGGCTATGCGGGCGGCTGTCGTCGAGTCGTGTCCGCGTGCAAGGAGCGCAAGTACGATGCCGGTGAGTGTGTCGCCACTGCCGGCAGTTGCCATCCCTGGGTTTCCTGTACTGTTGAAAAATATGTTGCCATCGGGCGAACACACTGCGGTGTATGCTCCTTTCAGTACTATGCAGATGTTGCATCTTTGTGCTATTTCCACTGCTTTTGCAAGCTGCTCTTCGCGTTTTTTGGCTCCACTTGTCAGGCGTGCAAACTCTCCCGGGTGTGGAGTTATGATGCTGCCGGCGGGTAGCTGTTCAAGTACGTGGGGCTGCTTGGCTATTATGTTCAGTGCGTCAGCGTCGAGCACCATGGGGATTTTGCAGTTCTCTATCAGTTGCAGCAGAGCTTTCCCTGTCTCTTCGGCTGTGCCCAGTCCCGGGCCTACGGCAACGGCTGTGTAACGCTCGGTGGCGGGTGGCTCGCTCATGCGGTTCTCGCCGTTGGCGGGGGTTGTCATAGCCTCGGGAACAGATATTTGCAGAATGGTGTTGTTGCATCGGGGTGTTGAGATTGATAGCAGTCCCGCACCCGAGCGCAGTGTGGCTCTTGCCGCCAGAATGGAGGCTCCCGCCATTCCTTGTGAGCCTGCGACAAGCAGGGCATGGCCGTAGTCGCCTTTGTGGGCGAACTTCTTGCGAGTGGGCAGCATTGCTGCAATCTCTTCCCTATCGGTGTAGTGAAGGTTGCTCTCCTGTTCTTCGATGGCTCTGCTGCTCAGACCTATGTCCAGAACACTCCACTCTCCTGTGAACTCGTCGTTGCAGGGCATGAAAAACGATAGTTTGGGAAATTGCAATGTCAGCGTGGTGTGAGCATGCACGATGTTTGCTGCGTTGGCGGTGTCGTTGCTCTCGCCATGCAATCCCGAAGGGATGTCTATTGCCACTCTCGTTGCATCGCTGCTGTTTATAAAGCGTATAGCCTCGGCAAATATTCCCTCGGCGGGTTTGTTGAGTCCACTGCCGAAGATGCCGTCGATGATGATGCAATTCCCGGGCAGTTGCGGCGTGGTAAATGTGTCGCTGTATATGTTAATGCGTGCCGGGCACTCTTTCAGTCGAGCAAGATTCTGTGCGCAGTCGGGCGATAGTCGGTCTTTGGGGTTGATGAGCCACGTCTCTACATGCTCGCCTGCCGCTTGCAGCATGCGGGCAATGGCAAGCGCGTCGCCTCCGTTGTTGCCGGGTCCTGCGAATATTGCAAAATAACATCCTGCGTCTCCGTACTTTCGGATTATGGCGTCGGTGAGGGCGCGCGCCGCGCGTTCCATCAGGTCTATCGAAGAGATAGGCTCGTAGCACATGGTGTCGCGGTCTATCTGCTGTATCTGCTCGGTCTTGAAAATCTTCATATTTTGAAAATCTTTTGTTTCTGTGAGCAAATATAGGGCTATTATTTAAAAGAATCTCTTTTCTGTAATTATAATGAGCTTACTTTTTAATAAAAATTGTTGCCCTGCTGCTTATTGTTAAGTATATTTACACCGATAAATAATTTAGAGTTGTACATGATGAAGATAATAAGGGCAATAGTGCTTTTATGCTCTCTCTCCTTGCTGTTTCCATTTTATGTGAATGCGTCAGATGTGTTGCAGGCAGAGGGTGACAAAAAGGTGATACTGGGAACACATAACAGTGCTACGGCCGGCAAAACTGTGTGGTGGCAACGCCCTTTCGCATGGCTGTTGAATATAACTTCTCGTTGTCAGAGCAAGAGTATCGAAGAGCAGCTTGAAGGTGGTGTAAGGCTTTTCAATCTGCAAGTGTGCCGGTATAAAGATGATTGGCACATATCTCATGGGTTATGCGTCTACGAAGATAAACTGTTCGATATTCTCGACCAACTGAAGCAATACAAAGGTATTGTCATTCAGCTCTATCTTGACAATAATTTTTTTGTTGGCCAGGACGAAGAGGCATTCCTCGAACTTGTCGAGGATGTGAAAACCAACTATTGTACGCCCGATTTTATAATGCACATGGCATGGATAGAGGGTACCGACAAATATCCCCATAGGACAGAATACAAACTGAGTATCGAAGAGCACTATTGGACAAAAACATGGGCCGATAATTTTGCAGGTTCGTGGCTCGAGAAACTTCCATTGCCTAAGTCTCATGCAAAGAAATATAATGAGTTTTACAAAGAGAATTGCAAGAGGGATTATCTTATGCTGGACTTCTTTGAATAAATCTGAAAATTGTCTGCTTTTATAAATATGAGTAAATATCAAAAATATTTCTTTGTCGGTTGTGTTGCAATTACTACCTTTACATCGCGAAAATTAACGAATAATTGAGATATGAAAAAAACAGTAGGTTTATTGCTGCTTGTAGCGGCAATTTTCTTTGGTAGCTGTACACCGAATAATGGTACGGCTAAGGTGGTAATGGAGACAACGGCGGGTACCATGGAGTTTCTTCTTTATGGCGAGACACCCAACCATCGTGATAATTTTATCAAACTTGCGGGTGAGCAATACTTCGACTCGTTGCTGTTTCATCGTGTGATAAAGGATTTTATGATTCAGGGTGGTGACCCCGATTCAAAATATGCCGAGGCGGGTGTACGCTTGGGCGAGGGAGGCCCCGATTATCGTCTCGATGCCGAGTTCAACCCCGCGCTGTTGCATAAGCGTGGTGCGTTGGCTGCTGCACGCGAGGGTGATATGGTGAATCCCATGAAGCGATCTTCGGCAAGTCAGTTCTATGTGGTGTGGGGAAAAATATACACTCCCGAAGAGATTGATGGCATGAGCCGCAGAATGTATCAGATGGGTATGGGCGAACTTACTCCCGAACAGAAAAAACTCTACACCACAGTGGGTGGTACTCCTTTCCTCGATGGTCAGTATACTGTTTTTGGCGAGATTACAAAGGGACTCGATGTTGTCGATAAAATTCAGAATGTGGCTACCGATGGCAACGACCGCCCTGTGGAGGATGTGAGAATATTAAGCGTAAAGATTATCAAGTAATATGTTGGCAGTTGGTGATAAGGTGCCCGATTTTCTGGGCAAAGATGAGACGGGGCGCGAGGTGCGCGTGAGCGATTTTGCCAGCAAAAAGCTGGTTGTCTATTTCTATCCTAAGGATAGCACTCCGGGCTGCACTGCCGAGGCTTGTTCGTTGCGCGACGGGCTCGACGAGCTTGTTGCAGCGGGCTATGCAGTGGTGGGTGTCAGCGCCGACAGCGAGGCATCGCATCAGCGTTTCAAGGCCAAACAGCAACTGAACTTCCCTCTCATTGCCGATGTTGATAAAAACCTCATCAAACAGTTTGGTGCTTGGGGCGAGAAAAAACTTGCCGGTAGAGTGTACGACGGTATTCTGCGCACGACGTTTGTTGTGTCGGCCGACGATTGCACTGTGCTGCGTGTAATAACAAAGGTGGATACGAAAAATGCCGCGCGTCAGTTGTTGCAAGATTAGTAAAAGTATAATATAAATAAAATTCTATTTCTATGATTTTAAACTTCCTTTCGGCTCAGGCTGCTGCTGTTGCAGACAGTCTGGCAATTAATGCACAGACAATGCAGAATGCGATGTCTTCTCTTTCGAGTCTTACGCTTTCCGAGATTGTCGAGTATCTGACAAATGCTGCACTTACTTTGGGTAGCAAGATTATTCAGATTGTTTTAATCTGGATGATTGGCCGTTGGCTCTCTAAGCGTCTTGTTTCTATGGTGAAGAGTATGATGAAGAAGAAAAATACCGATGCTTCTATTCAGACATTCCTTGTCAGCTTCATCGATATTGTAACACTTATTATTCTTCTCATCATCATCATCAGTGTGGTGGGTGTCGATACCTCTTCGTTCGTAGCTCTGTTTGCTTCGGCCGGTGTTGCCATTGGTATGGCTCTCAGCGGCACTTTGCAGAACTTTGCAGGTGGAGTGATGGTGCTTCTCTTCAGACCCTACAAGGTGGGCGATTACATCGAGGCTCAGGGACAGGCTGGTACTGTAAAGGAGATTCAGATTTTCAACACTCTCATTCAGACTCCCGACAACCGCATTATCATTGTGCCTAACGGTCCTCTCTCTACGGGTATCATCAACAACTACTCTCGCGAGGCAACACGTCGTGTAGACTTCACATTCTCTATCTCTTATGGCGATGATTATGAACTTGCCAAGAGTGTGTTGCTCGACATTATCAGCAAAGACGCGCGCATCACTACTACTCCTGCTCCCTTTGTCGAGCTTGGTGCTTTGGGTGCAAGCTCAATAAATATTACTGTGCGTGTGTGGTGTAATGCTGCCGACTATTGGGGCGTTTTCTTCGATATGAACAAGGCTGTTTACAAGACCTTCCCCGAGAAGGGATTGCACTTCCCCTTCAATACTATTACTGTGGATATGAAGAAGAACTGATTTTCAGTGTGATATTTTATCGGGGCTGCTCTTTTCGTGGAGCGGCCTCGTTTTTTTTGTCCATAATCGGGCTTTGTAAATATATTTGCGCTATATTTACACGAAATATTAATATCTTATTTTATGAGTAAAAAAACTTCTATGATAGCTGTGGGGCTTATTGCGACGTTTGTTGTGGGCCTTCTGCTTTTTCTTACGCGAGTGTTCGACTTTTCAATGCCTGTTTTCGATGATGCTGCGCAGGGCGACACTGTGCGTGTGTGCGAAAATATAACCTATGGTGCAAAGAATAGAAATACCTTTGACCTCTATCTGCCTGCCGGAGCCGACAAAAAGAGCGAGCATGCTCTTATACTCTTTTTGCATGGCGGTTCGTGGACTTCGGGCGACAAGTCCTCTATGGCCGGCGATTGCGGGTTCTTTGCCGAGCATGGTTATGTTGCCGCTACCATGAACTATTCTTTCCTGAATATGACGGGTGAAGAGAAAACGGACTTCACTACCATGATGACCGAAATTGCAACTGCTCTTTCTGCCATTAAGGCCTATGCTGCCTCTCAGGGTGTAAATGTGACAAAGGCGGCTCTCTCGGGCTATTCGGCCGGTGCGCATCTTGCCCTTCTTTATACATACAGCATGGCAGCAAACTCTCCTCTGCCTGTTCTTTTTGCCCATTCCAAGGCGGGTCCTGCCGATTTTCGCACCTTCTCGCCCTCGTCGCCCGACGTGCAGGAGTTTATGGCAAAAATGGGTGTTGGAAGTGACG
The DNA here is from genome assembly GCA_045661205.1 of Bacteroidaceae bacterium. Lineage (GTDB taxonomy): Bacteria > Bacteroidota > Bacteroidia > Bacteroidales > Bacteroidaceae > HGM04593. Next base: position 36,636 of record JAZRFE010000014.1, read on the forward strand.
AACAGTCTGTAAAGGCACTTCTTGAGAATGAAAAAGTTGTTGCAATGATACAGGCGGTCTCTCCTGTCTTTTATGTGAAAGAGGGTGCTGCCCCTGCAATACTTTCGTATGGTCGCAAGGATGGTCTTGTGGTGTGGGAAAATGTTGTCTCTATGATGAACGTTCTCGACTCGGTAGGTGTTGATTATACGTTGGTAGAGTATCCCAATTCGGCACATGGACTGGACAAAGATGCCGACAGCGCGCAACGCTCGATAGATGCAATGCTCGATTATGCAAAGAAATATTTTGGATATTAAAAGGTTATGACACTTAAAGAGTTTATATCAAAGGGCGACAGGTTCGCCGCTAATGCCGGTGCGGTGCTGGTGAGTATAAAAGAGCGTTATGCAATGTCGCAGATGCTTGTTACCAAAGAGCATCTTAACGCGGGTGGCGTTTGTCAGGGTGGTGCTATATTCACTTTGGCCGATGTTGCTCTTGCTGCGGTTACAAATTCTGGCTTGTCGCTCACTTTTGCGATAGACTCTTCGATATATTATCATCGTTCGGCGATGCTTGGCGACCTGCTTACTGCCGAGGCGGTTGCAGTGTCGAGCCATCCCAAGATTCCCTATTGCGAGGTGAAAGTGAAAAATCAGGATGGTGTACTCATAGCCTCTTTTCAGGCTACATGTTACAACAAGCGTCTGCCGCTCGAGGGTATTGATGCTCTTGAGTAGCGGTTTTTCAGTCGAATCTTATTCCACACATCTTGCAGTTGCTTTCAATGGTGGCTGCAAGTTTTTTTGTGTCGATACCTAAAATGGTGGCAATATTATTGTAATGTTGTGCGAGTGGGGCTTGTTCCTCGTCGCGTTCAAGAAGCAGCCTGTTGAGCGGAGTACTCAGCAGGCTCTCTTTGTTGAACAGTGTGCCATAGGAGAGATAAATCCCTCGGGCTGTGTATTGCTGAGCCTGCATGGGCTTGCCGCGAAAACCATGTATTATCCATGCTTGTGTGGGACGTTTCTCTTTGTGCAGACGCATGACAATCTCCTGTCCTTTCACTACATGCAGTATGAGTGGTTTCTGCAACTGCTCCGATAGCTCTATGTGGGCTTCGAGTATAGTTGTCTGCACGTCGATGGCGGCTCTGCTGCCTATCTTGTCGATGCCGCATTCGCCTATTGCCTTCACTCTTTCCATGCGTGCCAGCTCCTTTATCTCCTGCATTCGCGCTGCGTGGTTGTCATCGATGTCCCATGGGTGCAACCCTATGGAGATGCTTTTTATATCCATGGAGCACTTTCCCGAGCAACTGAGTATATAGTCGTTGCCCTCGTTGTCGATGTGGTGGGTATGCAGGTCGATGAGTCTCATGGCCTTCTCTTTTAAAAGAGAGAGCACCTCGTGAGGCGCTCTCCTGTTTTTGGGTTATTTCTTTATTGTATAAGGTTTGTCTACGATTTTCTCCTCGGTGTTGGGGGGCGACACAATCAGCAGTGAGCATCCGTGGGGTGCAACCTCCTCTTCGTAGCGGTCGCGAGGGCCGATTGTTGCAACATCTTTCTGACGCCAAACGTCGCGAATGTTTATCTGCTTGCTCCACAATCCCAATGTACGGGGAGTGAAGCCTATCTTCTTGGGCTCAGTAGATGTGTTGAAGAGTCCCACTGCAAGATTGCCGTTCTCAAGAATTTTTACATACACCACATAGCCGTCGCCTCTGAAGTAGGGAACACCGCGCATACCCAAGGGGTCTTGGCAGATATCGTTCACCTCGTAGTTGCAGAGCAGGCTCAGTGTGAAGTCGTCCATCTGTGCAATGTCGCAACCGATGAGGAAGGGTGACGAGAAGAGTGCCCACAATGAGATGTGTGTGTATTGTTCGTCGGGGGTGAGGCGTGTGTAGTGCAGGTTGGGGCCCCATCCTACCATTCCCACTACCAGCATGTCGGCGTCGGCCCAATGGCCGGGGCCGCTGAATGCGGGCCAGCGGTCTTGCGGGCCGAAACCTATGCGCACGATGCTGCTCCATGTGTCGAAGATGTCATCGGTGGTGCGCCAGCACTGTGTGAGTTTTGCCCATGTGTGTGCCATGGCAAAGGGGTCCGAGCCCGAAATGCTCAGTGCTATATCGCGACCTGTTGCGCGCAACGCGTCGGCCATCTCTTTTGTGTAGTAGTAGTCGTTGGGGTTCCAGTCGTACTTAAGATAGTCGATGCCCCAGTCGGCCCACTGCTTTGCATCCTGCTCGGCAAACGAGTATGCGCCATGGTAGCGGAAGTAGCCGCTGTGGAGCTTTTTGTTGGGGTCTTCAATCTTGTAGTTTTCGTCGCAGACGCCCTTTTCTATCCATTCATATTTTCCTTCGGGGTTGTCGCACTGTGTGCCTATGTGTCCCAAATAGGTGCTCACCCAGGGCGCCGAGTAGATACCGGCTTTCAAGCCCATGCTGTGTATGGTGTCTACAAGGCCTTTGATGTCCTCGAACTTCTTGTTAGGCTGAATGGCGTTGTACTTGCCGCCACGTATTCCCTGCCATCCGTCGTCGATGTTGATGTATGTGTAGCCGTAGTTTGCAAGGCCTTTGTCTACCATTGCTCTTGCCGAACTGAGAACCTTCTCCTGGCTTACACTCTTACCCCAACAGTTCCAGCTGTTCCATCCCATGGGAGGTGTTAGCAGAATATCCTCGCCGACAACGATGCGCAGGTCGCGCTCGGCCTCGCCCAGACTGTTCTTTGCGCGGAGTGTTACGTTATAGGTGCCCTTCTTTTTCAGTGTTCCGGTGATGATACCTGTCTTTTCGTCGAGCTTAAGACCTTTGGGCAACCCCTCGGCCGAGAAGGTCATGGGGCGTATACCTGTTGCGGCTATCGTGTAGCGGAACTCTGCTTTGGGGCGTACACCAAATACGCGCGCGCTGTTTATGCGCGGGGTGTTGGGCGCGGGGGGAGTGAGTATGTACTTGGAGTTGTCGGGGGCTGTTGCTTTTTTCTCTTGCGCAGCCGACTGCTGTGGCAATATTGCCAATATCAGCAGTGCAATTAACAGATTGACTGTGTAATGTTTCATAGATATTGCTTTTTGAGTTTTTGCTATATTTGTTGCGCCTGCGCGCTCTTTGCAAAGCTACGAATTTATTTTAACATACAGCACCCGAAGTGGTGTTTGTTTTTGATTTATGGCGGAAATTAACAAAAAAAATCCTGCCTAACAGTTAGGCAGGATTTTAAGATTGCTTTTGCGCGATGGATTATCGACGCAAGCCCAATTTTGCGATGATGGCGCGGTAACGCTCGATGTCACGATCCTTCAAGTATTTGAGGAGCGCGCGACGCTTACCTACCAACATAGTCAAAGCTCTCTGTGTGCTATAATCTTTACGGTTAGCTTTGAGGTGTTCCGTCAAATGGGCAATACGGTACGAAAACAACGCTATCTGGCTCTCTGCTGAACCAGTATCAGTGTTAGACTTTCCGTAAGTACCAAAGATCTCTTGTTTTTTAGCTGCATCTAAGTACATAGACATTTTGTTTTTAAGTGTATAACTTTATTTTAGCGGCGCAAAGGTACGCATTATTTTTGAAAAAACAATCGCTTGTCTCTCTTTTTCTGAAAAAAGATTTATGAACACTCTTTTTTCTTGGTGTAGTTATATAATAAAATAGGAGAAAAATCCGATATTTTGTTGTACCTTTGCAACCGAAATTATTATAACAGGTATGCAGGAAATTAGAAACATTGCCATTATTGCACACGTCGATCATGGCAAGACTACGTTGGTAGATAAAATGATGCTCGCGGGCAATTTGTTGAAAGAGCAGGATAACGATGCTCTCACACTCGATAACAACGACCTTGAACGTGAGCGTGGTATAACCATCCTTTCGAAAAACGTCTCCATAGAATATAAAAACACCAAGATAAATATAATAGACACTCCGGGACACTCCGACTTTGGCGGTGAGGTGGAGCGTGTGCTCAATATGGCCGACGGCTGCCTGTTGCTTGTGGATGCTTTTGAGGGCCCCATGCCTCAGACACGCTTTGTGTTGCAGAAGGCTCTTGAGATTGGTCTCAAACCCATTGTGGTTGTCAATAAAGTCGATAAACCCAACTGCCGCCCCGACGAGGTGCACGAAATGGTGTTCGACCTGATGTTCTCGCTCGATGCCAGCGAAGAGCAGCTCGACTTCCCCGTAATTTTTGGTTCGGCAAAGAACAACTGGATGAGCAAAGACTGGCGCAACCAGACTGACAGCCTCATCCCTCTGCTCGATGCAATCATAGAACATATTCCCGCTCCCGAGAAGAACGAGGGTACTCCCCAAATGCTCATCACATCGCTCGACTATTCGCCTTATACAGGCCGTATAGCCATAGGCCGCATACATCGCGGCGAGCTTGTCGAGGGTAGCAATATGACACTTGTGAACCGTAACGGCGAGCAGACAAAAGTAAAAATCAAGGAACTGCATACATTCGAAGGACTCGGTCGTCGTCGTGCCACAAGTGTAGGCTGTGGCGATATCTGTGCTATCGTAGGTCTCGAAAAATTTGAGATTGGCGACACTGTCTGCGATTTTGAAAATCCCGAGCCTCTGCCTCCCATCAGTATCGACGAGCCTACAATGAGTATGCTTTTTACCATCAACGACTCCCCTTTCTTTGGCAAAGAGGGTAAGTTTGTTACTTCGCGCCACATTCAGGAGCGTCTCGACAAGGAACTTGACAAGAACCTCGCTCTGCGTGTGAGCAAGTCGCCCGAAGAGGATGCGTGGACTGTATTCGGACGCGGTGTGTTGCACCTCTCGGTGCTCATCGAAACAATGCGTCGCGAGGGATACGAGCTTCAGGTGGGTCAGCCTCAGGTAATCTACAAAGAGATAAACGGCGAGCGTTGCGAGCCTGTCGAGGAACTTACAATCAACGTGCCCAGCGACTACTCGAGCAAGATGATTGACATGATTACCCGTCGCAAGGGCGAGATGGTGTCTATGGAGGCTCAAGGAGAGCGTGTGAACATTGAGTTCAATATCCCCTCGCGAGGTATCATCGGTCTGCGTACAAATATCCTCACCGCATCGGCAGGTGAGGCTATAATGGCTCACCGTTTCAAAGAGTATCAGCCCTACAAGGGCGACATTGAGCGTCGTGTGAACGGCTCGATGGTAGCAATGGAGAGCGGTACGGCATTTGCTTATGCTATCGATAAATTGCAGGAGCGCGGTCGTTTCTTCATCAATCCTCAGGACGAGGTTTACGCGGGTCAGGTTGTGGGCGAACATGTACACGACAACGACCTTGTGATAAATGTTACAAAGAGCAAGAAACTTACAAATATGCGTGCGAGCGGATCCGACGACAAGGTGCGTATTGTGCCCCCCGTTGTATTCTCGCTCGAAGAGGCTCTCGAATATATCAAGGAGGATGAGTATGTAGAGGTTACTCCCAAGTCTATGCGCATGCGCAAGATTATCCTCGACGAGATTGAACGCAAAAGAGCAAACAAAGTATGAGAAACATTGCGATTATAGTATTCACTCTGCTGGTGACACTTGTCTCCTGTGCAGATGGCGAGAGATATTACAGCATAAGCGGTACGGGCGTAACATCCGGCGACACGCTCTATCTGTATGGTCTCGATCGTCACTACGATTATATGGATACTATTCTTGCCGATGCCAATGGCGAGTTCGGATTTGAGCTTTATGCCGATACCGTCTTTCCTCTGACTCTGCTGATGCCCACAGGCGAGCCTCTGCTGCTGTATGCCGAGCCTGATGTCAAGGCGGTTGTCTCACCCGATACTGCGCGACAGGGCCGATGGGATGTTAAGGGTGGCAACCTGCAACAGGTGTACGATAGCATGGCGGCGCGTCTCGAGAATTTATCTCCCTCGAAATGTTTCGATGAGGTCGAGGAGTTTGTGCGTCGTTACCCCATGAGTGAGATTAACATAATGCTGTGGCGTCGCTACATGATAGAGTCGCCCGCTCCCAATGCGCGCAAGATACGCGACGTTTCCAATGTCCTCGGCGGAAAGCTCAAAGACGAAGAATATGTTGTGGCTGTTTTGGAGTTCCTCGATAAGAAACGCTCTTTGGCAAATATCAAATATACCTCGATGCCGGTTTTCAACCTGCTGCTGATGGACGACTCCACACGCATTTCCAATTCCCGATACAAGGAGAAGTTCCTCGTGCTCAACTTTTGGGCATCGTGGGATTCCCTCTCGCGCGAGCATGTAAAGGAGATGAGTCGTTTGAGTAGTCGTTTTTCATCAGACGAATTTGCAATGCTCAATATTTCACTCGACCACGATACGGCACAGTGGCACAAAGCTGTCTATGCCGACTCCATTGTCGGAGACAATGTGTGCGATCTTAAAATATGGGATAATTTCCTTGTAGAGAGATACAATGTGAACAGTTTGCCTTACTCGGTACTTGTGAATCCGCAGTTGCTCAATATTGAGTATGATATCACCTCCGAGATGCTGGATGCCGAGCTCGACTCGCTCATCGTTACATATAAAAAGGATAAAGAGAAGAAAGAAAAGCGTCGCAAAAAGAAAAAATAGGTTCGTGGAATGTTAGTAAAGGTGTATGCGGCAGCATTGCAGGGGGTAAATGCCATACAGGTTACCATCGAGGTGAACGCACTTCGCGGTATCCGCTTTTTCCTCGTGGGTCTGCCCGATAATGCCGTAAAAGAGAGCCACGAACGTATAAGGTCGGCACTCGAATTCAACGGACTGAAATTCCCCAGCAAACAGATAGTTGTGAACATGGCTCCTGCCGACATCCGCAAGGAGGGGTCGGCATACGACCTGCCGATTGCCATAGGTATATTGGCTGCCGATGGGGTGGTGTCGAATGAACATCTCGGAAAATATCTCATCATGGGCGAGCTTGGCCTCGATGGAGGGCTTGTTCCCATAAAAGGTGCTCTGCCCATTGCATTGAAGGCTGCCGAGTGTGGCTACGAGGGTGTTATTCTTCCCGCGGCAAATGCTGCCGAGGCTTCTGTTGTGGGCGACATAAAGGTCTATGCGGCGGAAAACCTCATGCAGGTGATTCGTTTCCTCAATGGCGAGGAAGGTATGGCGTCGTACACCATGGATGTGGAGCGTGAATTCTATTCGCGACAGAGCAATTTTGAATTTGATTTCTCCGAGGTGCGCGGACAAGAGAGTGTCAAGCGTGCCTTTGAAGTTGCCGCCGCCGGCGGACACAACCTTATAATGATAGGCCCTCCGGGTAGCGGAAAGTCCATGATGGCCAAACGTCTGCCATCGATACTGCCTCCGCTGACATTGCAGGAGAGCCTCGAAACAACAAAGATACATTCGGTGAGCGGATGTCTTGCGGGTGGTGCTTCTCTCATAACGCAACGCCCGTTCCGCAGTCCTCACCACACAATATCCTCGGTGGCTCTTGTGGGCGGTGGTGCAAACCCCAAGCCCGGAGAAATTTCGCTTGCCCACAATGGTGTGCTCTTTCTCGACGAACTTCCCGAGTTCAGCAGAAGTGTCCTCGAGGTTATGCGTCAGCCGTTGGAGGATAGAAAAATATCTGTTGCCCGCGCCAACTACAAGGTGGAGTATCCTGCGGGAGTGATGTTCGTGGCCTCCATGAACCCTTGTCCGTGCGGATATTACAACCACCCTACAAAGGCTTGTGTGTGCAACCCCGGACAGGTGCAGCGATACCTCAATCGCATAAGCGGTCCTTTACTTGACCGTATCGACTTGCAGATAGAGATTGTCCCCGTACCATTTGAAAAAATCTCCGATGCGCGCGAGGGTGAGCCCAGCGCAGCCATTCGCGAACGTGTGATTGCCGCGCGCAAGATACAGGAGCATCGCTTCAGAAACGAAGAGGGTATATATTGCAACGCGCAGATGACTCCTAAACTGTCGAGTCGCTATGCCGTGATAGACGACACTTGTCGCACGTTGCTGCGCACGGCGATGAATCGTTTCAACCTGTCGGCACGTGCGTACGATAGAATAGTAAAGGTGGCACGTACCATTGCCGACCTTGAGGCAAGCGAGAATATACAGAGCCACCATATTGCCGAGGCGATAGGCTACCGCAACCTCGACCGCGAGAATTGGGGTAATTGATTTACCGGGCTTTGGACAACTTAAACGAAAAATAACATAAAAATCAATAATAATGACAAGAGAACTTTTTACATCAGCACCGTATGAAATAGCAGACATGAGTCTGGCTGATTTCGGTCGCAAAGAGATAGAAATGGCACAGCACGAGATGCCCGGTCTTATGGCACTCCGCGAGAAGTATGGTAAAGAAAAGCCTTTGAAGGGCGCACGTATCATGGGTTCATTGCACATGACCATTCAGACAGCTGTGCTCATCGAGACACTTGCCGAACTTGGCGCGGAAATTCGTTGGGTATCGTGCAATATCTATTCTACACAGGACCATGCCGCAGCAGCTATTGCAGCAGCGGGCATCCCCGTCTTTGCATGGAAGGGCGAGACACTTGCCGACTATTGGTGGTGTACACTCCAGGCTATGAACTTCGGTAACGGCCTCGGCCCCAACATGATTGTTGATGATGGTGGCGATGCTACACTTATGATACATTTGGGCTATGCTGCCGAGAATGGCGATGCTTCTGCGCTCAACTACGAGGGTGCAGCCGAGGATGAGGTTGAACTTAAGAAACTTCTTGCTCAGGTTCTTGAGCACGACAATACTATGTGGCACAGAGTGGCAAAAGAGATAAAGGGTGTTTCCGAGGAGACAACAACCGGTGTACACCGTCTCTATCAGATGATGGAGAACAAAGAACTTCTCTTCCCCGCGTTCAACGTGAACGACTCTGTAACAAAGAGCAAGTTCGACAACCTCTACGGTTGCCGCGAGTCGCTTGCCGACGGTATCAAACGTGCTACCGACATTATGATTGCAGGTAAAGTGGTGGTTGTAGCAGGCTACGGCGATGTTGGTAAGGGCTGTGCTCACAGCATGCGTTCTTTCGGTGCACGCGTACTTGTTACCGAGATTGACCCCATCTGTGCACTTCAGGCAGCAATGGAGGGCTTCGAGGTTGTTACAATGGAAGAGGCTTGCAAGATTGCAAACATTTTCGTTACCACCACAGGTAACGTGGATATTGTCCGCATCGACCACATGGAGCAGATGCCCGACCAGGCTATCGTCTGCAACATTGGTCACTTCGATAACGAGATTCAGGTGGATGCACTCAAGAAATACGAGGGTATTCGTTGCGTGAACATCAAACCTCAGGTAGACAGATATTACTTCCCCGACGGTCACAGCATCATCCTGCTTGCCGACGGTCGTCTGGTGAACCTTGGTTGTGCAACAGGTCACTCTTCATTCGTGATGAGTAACTCTTTCACCAACCAGACTCTTGCACAGATTGAACTTTTCACAAAGAAATACGAGATTGGTGTTTACTGTCTGCCCAAGCGTCTCGACGAGGAGGTTGCACGCCTTCACCTTGCACGCCTCAATGTACACCTCACTAAGCTCACACCCAAGCAGGCTGCATACATCGGTGTAGATGTTGATGGCCCCTTCAAATCTGATATTTACCGTTACTAACACAGGTTTTTCAATTTTGTGATGACTGCATCAAAGACAATCTGTGTATATTGCGCATCGAGCAGTCGGGTGGCAAGCCTCTATTCCGAGGCTGCCACCCGACTGGGCTCGTTGATAGCCCGCAACGGCATGACGCTTGTCACCGGTGCCGGCTGCCAAGGGCTGATGCGCGCTGTTGAAGATGGAGCTTTGAACGAGGGTGGTAAGGCGATAGGTGTCATTCCCCGTTTTATGATTGATGCGGGTTGGCAACATCCATCGCTCACCGAGCTGCGCGTTACTGAAAATATGCACGAGCGCAAACAGCTTATGGCCGATCTTTCCGATGCAGTGATTGCTCTGCCGGGTGGTTGCGGCACCATGGAGGAGCTCCTCGAGATTATCACATGGAAGCAGCTTGGGCTTTATCTGAAACCTATTGTCATTTTAAATGTCGGCGGATATTACGACCACCTTATCAGGCAGCTTGAACATGCTGTCGATGAGCATTTTATGGGCGAAATTCACAGTAAGATATGGAGCGTGGCCTCAACACCCGAAGAGGCACTCGCCATCATAGAGGCTACTCCTGTGTGGGATGCTTCCATCAGAAAATATGCAGCATTATGACAGGTACAGCCATCCCCTATTTTTTTGGAAACGATAATCTGCTGCTCACGTTGTTCGTGATGAACCTGTTGGGAATATCGTATGTCTTTATACTCAATGGAGAGAGTATATTCCAGCGAATAAAGAGCCTGTTCTATTACAGTCGCAACTCAAAGCCTTATAACAATCAGACGCATATCAACCGTTTCTGCAACATGATTCTATACTCGCAGGCGGTTCTTTTCTATTCGGTGATTGCCTTTGCACAGTTGAAGTATAGTCACGGAATTGTAAATGCGGAGATGAGCTATCTTTATTGGGGAATATATATGTTGCTCTTTGCTATTTCTATTTTTGCCAAGCGTCTCATGTATGATATTGTGAATGCAATATTGTTCACTCCGCAGCAGACTCGCGAATGGAGAATTTCTTATTTCTTTACAATGCAGCTTTCGGGCTTTATGTTGTTGCCATTGGTGCTCGCGATGCTCATAGTGCCCGACGTTCCGCGCCGAGTGTATGTGGTATATCTAACTGTAACTGCGTTAATGTGTTTATTTATGTTAATAAGTAGATGCAGAAAACTTATTTTTATGCAAAAAAACGGTTTTTTGGATATTATTTTGTATCTTTGCGCGCTTGAAATATTACCAATAGCGGTACTTTTGAAAGCGATCAACGAACTGAACGATTTTTTAACGATAAATTTTTAGGACATTGAAGGTAAATAAGATTCTTGTATCACAACCAAAACCGGCTACAGAAAAGTCACCTTATTTCGATATAGCGGAGAAGCATAAAGTGCAGATAGATTTCCGTTCATTTATCAAGGTTGAGGGGTTGACTGCGAAAGAATTCAGACAGCAAAAGGTCTCAATTCCGGGACATACCGCTATCGTATTCCTGTCGCGTCATGCAATTGATTACTTTTTTACATTGTGCAAGGATTTACGCGTAACAATTCCCGATGATATGAAATATTTCTGTCTATCGGAGACTATATCTTTGTATATTCAGAAGTATGTGCAGTATCGCAAGAGAAAGGTGTTCTATGGCAATGGTCATATTCAGGACTTGGCTCCTCTCTTTGCAAAGCATAAGAACGAGCGTTATTTTGTGCCTATGTCCAACATTAATAACGACGACTTGTGCAAGATGTTCGACTCTTATGGAATCGAACACTCTCAGGCTGAAATGTACCGTACGGTAAGCAACGACTTCGAGCCCGAATTTATCGATCAGTATGATATGCTTATCTTCTTCAGCCCTCATGGAATTGAGTCGCTGTTCAAGAATGTGCCCAACTTCGAGCAGGGCAACAAACTCATTGCTTGTTTCGGCAAGGTTACTGCCGATGCAATACGCAATGCAGGCTTGCGTCTCGACCTTGAGGCGCCCACTGCCGAGGCTACGTCTATGACTGCTGCTCTCGACCAGTATCTTGCAAAAATACAGAAATAGTTAAAAGGAACAGAATATATAGGCTACCCTGTTATATGCGCATAATAGGGTGGCTTTTTGTTTAAAATATATAGAGGAGATGGAGAAGAATTATAAATTTACAAAAAGTGAACGTCTGTCGCGTAAGTCTGTTGTTGAGCAACTTTATGCCGAAGGTCGTTCGGTGGCGGCTTTTCCCCTGCGTGCAGTGTATCTTCCGCTAGAGCCCGAAGAGGGTGAACCGGCAGCCTCTATATTGATATCCGTTTCCAAGAAACGTTTTCGTCATGCCGTAGACCGTAACCTTGTGAAACGTCGTCTGCGCGAAGCTTATAGATTGAACAAGCATCATTTCGTAGAGATATTGCAGCAAAGGGGTTGTCGCATGGCAGTCTCCATTCTTTACCTCGATAAGCAACACCATTCTTTTGTTCATTTGCAGGCGCGCCTCAGAAAACTGTTGCAGGCTATAATCACTAAAGAGTACGAAGTGTGAGGCGTTTTTTTGTTTGGTTACTAATACTTCCCATTAAGTTCTATCAGCGTTGTATATCCCCGCTGACGCCGCCGTCGTGTCGTTACACTCCCACATGTTCGCAGTATGCGATAGAGGCACTGCGCAAGCATGGTGTTTTTAAGGGGCTTTATCTTGCTGTACGCAGGTTGCTGCGTTGCCACCCCTGGGGAGGTTCGGGTTACGACCCTGTACCTTAAAGGTCGTTTATAATAACTCCAAACTCGGCTATCGTATATGTACCGTTGTTGTCAGTTGTCTCTAACGGCTCTATTTTCAGAAGACGCACATCTTTTTCTTTTCCGAATCTTACATTTTGTGCAATAGGGTTGTTGCGTATATTGTCAAATTCCCTGTCGCCGCCATCTTGTTCCCAAATGTTGCCGTCAGTACTTGTGTAAATGCGGTATTTTGTGATTGTTCCTGTGCTGTTCACCTCTCCGCATGGGATATATGAAAAGCCTTTAATCTTTATGACCTCTGTCAGGTCTACTATTAGCGGTTGCATATTCTTGCTTTTCCAGATAGTCTCATTGTCGTTGTCGAATATCATTTTAGAATCGTTGCCCGGGGTCTGCCATGCCGATGAAGAGAAATGCTCTTTTGCAATTCCGTTATTTGCGCCAAGCTCGGGGCAGTAGAATAGTCCCACTTGCTCTATTTCGGCTGTGCGGCGACACTCTTCTATTGTTATGCGTATCTCTTCGGCAGCAGTGTCCGAGAAACGTAGCAGTCGTTTGTAGCCTATCGTAGTGCCTCGGCCGACAGTCATCCACTGTCCATTGATAAGAAGTTCCACCTTGAACTTCTCTACACGCTGACCTTTGGCGATGTTCTCTTTAAGCATCACACAATTTACCTTGTCGCACGAATTAACCTTATATATAATGCTTTCTCCAGCCGCTAATTTTTTTATGCTGTTGCTGCCTTTTACAAAATTCTTACTAAAGGCGTTGCGCAGATATTCGCCAAACTCTTTCAAGCGGAGAGAGTCGATAGGGTGTACCTTACCTTCGGGTGTGGGAGGTATATTCAATAAGAGTGATGAATTGCTGCCGACAGAGGAGAAATATATATCGACCAGGTTTTTCAACGAGCGCACTCTGTTGTCCTGACTCTTGTGATAGAACCATCCCGGTCTTATTGAAACATCTGTTTCCGAGGCGTACCAGAACAGCTCTTCGGCTTTTTTTATCAGGTCGCGGCTGCCAAGGTCGCGGCTGGTGTCGTCTATCTTCAATCTCTCTCTTATCTCGTCGCTGTTTTTGTATACTTTAGGCGCAAGTGGGGTTACGTTCCACTCCGACTCTCGCCCTTTCCCACTCTCGTTTCCCACCCAGCGTATGTCGTCGCCGCAGATAGCTGTTACAGCTTCGGGTTGCAGACGATGAATGGTCTCTGTAATGGCTTCCCAATCATATACCTGCACTTTGCCATTGGGGCCTTCGCCACATGCTCCATCGAACCACACTTCGGCAACCTCGCCATAGTTTGTAAGCAGTTCAGTAAGTTGATTTATGAAGTATTTGTTGTATTCGGGTGAGTCGCCATAGCTCGGTGCGTTTCTGTCCCACGGTGACAGGTAGACTCCGAATTTTATGCCATGCTTGTGGCACGCTTCGCTAATCTCTTTTACAATATCACCCTTGTATTGCGAGTTCTTTACACTGTGCTCGGTATATTTCGATGGCCACAGACAAAAACCGTCGTGGTGCTTGCAGGTGAGAATTATCAGTTTGAACCCGCCGGCCTTGAGCGATTCTACTATCTGGTTTGCGTCAAAGGCTGTGGGGTTGAAGAGTGAAGCCTCTTCCTTGCCGTCGCCCCACTCGCGGTCGGTGTAGGTGTTTATTCCATAATGCAGAAAGGCTGTTAGTTCCATCTGTTGCCACTCGAGCTGATTGTCGGTAGGTGTCACACGTGCAGCAATGTCTATAATCTCTTCGTTTGTGGCTCCTTGCGGAATAATCACATGTTTTTTGTAAAGTTTTTCACTTTCTACTGTGCACGACAGGCATGCAAATGCTACAAGTGCCAATGCGAGGATGATCTTTTTCATAGCCTTTCTTGTTTGTTGAAAAACGCGGTTGCCTTTCAAGACAACCGCGTTTACTATCATTCTTATTTAATTTCCCATGTTTCGTTTGTGGCAAGCAGTTCGGTGAAGTTGTGATACTTTTTCATCTGCTTAACCTCCTCTATCTGCTCGTAGATAGAGTCGTTGTATGTGGGGGCATCTACATCTCTGATGACTCCGAGTGCTATGGGGAACTCGGGGCCTTGCATCAATGCAAGTTTCAGGTGCAGAGTAGTGTCGGCGCAGTGTGCGTCGTGAACAAGAATGTCCTTTTCGGTGATTCCGTTCTCGCCAATTTTTACAACCTTCAGTCCGAAGCCCTCCTGCATGAGTCCAAACTCGTTGTTTTCGCCGAAAATCATAGGCTTGCCATGCTCCAGATGTATTGAGTTCTTGGCACGACCCTCTTTGTTGTAAACACTGTCGTGTGTGCCATTGTTGAAGATTACGCAGTTCTGCAATACCTCGGTAACTGCCGCACCCTTGTGCTGTGCTGCCGCTTTCAGGCACTCGATGGCTACGGGCATGTCTGTTGCTACGCATCGTGCGAAGAAACGGCCGCGTGCACCGAAACACAACTCTGCGGGTGTAAAGGGGTCTTCAACTGTGCCGTAGGGCGATGATTTGCTCACAAAACCGCGTGCCGAAGTGGGCGAGTACTGTCCTTTGGTAAGTCCGTAGATGCGGTTGTTGAGCAGTATCATGTTGATGTCGATGTTGCGTCTTACGGCGTGGATAAAGTGGTTACCACCGATGGCAAGTCCATCGCCGTCGCCCGACACCTGCCATACACTCAGTTCGGGATTGGCAATCTTTACGCCTGTGGCAATGGCTGCTGCACGACCATGGATTGTGTGAAATCCGTAAGTGTTCATGTAGTAGGGCAGACGCGAAGAACAGCCGATACCCGAAATTACAGCCGTCTGATGGGGTGCAACCCCAAGTTCGCTCATTGCTTTGTGTAACGCACCCAGGAAAGAGTGGTCGCCACAACCCGGACACCAACGGGGCTGTCCGAATTTAAAATCTTTTACTGTATATTCGCTCATGGCTTATTCCTCCATTATTTTAGTGAATGCCTCCACAAGGCTTGATACTGTGAAGGGCTGTCCTTTTACTTCGTTGTATTGATAGGGGTTGAATCCGTCGATTTTCATGCGCAGGAATGCTGCGAACTGTCCGAGGCTCTGCTCGGCAACGACAACCTTTTTGTAGCGACGCATAACCTCTTCGGTGTTGCGGGGCAGGGGGTTGATGTATGTGAAGTGTGCGTGTGCAACCTTTTTGCCCTGCTTGTTCAGCTCGTCTGCCGCCTCGCGCAGGTGGCCGTATGTGCCGCCGAATCCCACGATGAGAAACTCGGCATCATCTGCTCCGTATACCTCTACCTCGGGAATGCTGTCGGCGATGCGTTCTACCTTCTCGGCGCGCAGTTTCACCATAAGCTCGTGGTTGTCGGGTGCTGTGGAGATGGCTCCTGTGGCGTTGCTCTTCTCCAAACCTCCGATGCGGTGCATGAATCCGGGAGTGCCGGGAACTGCCCAATAGCGTGCTCCTGTCTCGGGATTACGCATGTATGGTGTCCAGCTTTCGGCCATTTCGGGTGTTACGAAATTGGGCTTGATAGCGGGGAACTCATTGATGTCGGGGAGTTTCCAAGCTGCCGAACCGTTGGCGATGAATGCGTCGGTGAGCAGCATGATGGGGGTCATGTGTTCCAATGCAATCTTACATGCGCTGTATGCCGCGTCGAAACAGTCGGTGGGTGAGGTTGCTGCAATTACGGGCAGGGGGCTTTCGCCGTTACGTCCGAAGAGTGCCTGCAACAGGTCGGTCTGCTCCGACTTTGTGGGCAATCCTGTCGAGGGGCCTCCGCGCTGTACGTTGATAATTACCAAAGGAAGCTCTGTAATTACTGCAAGGTTTATAGCCTCGCTCTTCAAGCAGATGCCGGGTCCTGATGTTGATGTACATGCCAATGCACCTGCGTAGGCAGCTCCCACTGCCGATGCACATCCTGCAATCTCATCCTCGGCCTGCATTGTAATAACGCCCATAGATTTGTGCTTTGCAAGCTCGTGCAGAATGTCGGTTGCGGGGGTGATGGGGTACGAGCCGAGGAACAGTTTCAAACCGGCTTTTTCGGCTGCTGCCATCAAACCGTATGCTGTGGCTTTGTTACCATTGGTGTCCATGTAAAGTCCTTTTGCATTTTCGCCCTTCCTCTCTATGCGATAGGTGTGGGCAATGGATGCGTGCGTGTTGTGTCCGAAGTTGTATCCGTCGTTGAGCACCTTGATGTTTGCCTCGGCAATCTCGGGCTTTTTGGCGAATTTGTTTCTTATCATGCCCTCAGCGAGTTTCAGGTCGCGGTCGAAAATCCAACATACGATACCAAGTGCAAGCATGTTCTTGCAACGCAACATGCTCTTGTTGTCGAGGCCGCTATCTTTGAGGCTCTCCACGCACATAGATGAGATGGGGCAACTGATAATGTCGTTCTTTATTCCAAGTTCGGCGATGGGGTCATCGGTCTTGAACTCAGCTTTCTCAAGGTCTTTGGCTGTGAAAGAGTCCGAGTCGATGATTATTGCACCTGTGGGTTTGCAATATTTGTATTGCGTTTTCAGGGCTGCGGGGTTCATTGCTACGAGCACGTCGCAGGCATCACCG
Source organism: Bacteroidaceae bacterium (assembly GCA_045661205.1). Taxonomy (GTDB): domain Bacteria; phylum Bacteroidota; class Bacteroidia; order Bacteroidales; family Bacteroidaceae; genus HGM04593. The sequence continues at coordinate 53,521 of JAZRFE010000014.1, forward strand.
GGGGTTAATACTTTGTCGGCTCCGATGTGTACCTGAAAGCCCGATACACCGGTGAGTACTCCCTGCGGAGCGCGTATGTCTGCCGGATAGTCGGGGAATGTACAAATGTCATTTCCTACCGTTGCCGATATTGTTGAGAAAATGTTTCCTGCCAACTGCATGCCGTCGCCGGAGTCTCCCGAGAAACGCACGATAACTTGGTCGAGGTCTTTGATTTTAGTCTGTTCTGCCATGATTATAATGGTCAAGATTGTTTATTATTCTGTTCTGTTTTTTTGCAACTTTTGTATGCGACCCCAAATTTCGTAAACATTTGTGAAATCACAAAAATATTTAGGCAAATATTTGCGGTAGTTCACAAATATTTGCCTAAATGGTTGTTCCGACTTGCGTGAGAGCTGTTTACTCCATCTCTTCGCCGTAGCCGTTGTAGTTGTCCATGTTCTCTTTGGGCTTTTTTGTTGGCTTTTTGGCTTTCATGTTACCGAAACTGTATGTGAGAGTCGCGTTGATGGTGCGTCCTCTGTGCCAGTTTTCGGCGTCGCGGCGGAAGTTTGCATCGCCTGTGACGTTGTGCCAACGGCGCGAATCGAGAATATCGCGTGCGCTGACGCTAAGGCTCCAATGTTCGTCGAAGGCTTTGCGCAGTCCCAGGTCGAGCGAGTAGTTTGCCTTGCGGTGTCCCTGTGCCACAATGCGGCGTGCGTCGTAGCGGCCCGTTGCTTGCATGGTGATTCCCCAGGGCAATATGTAGCTTCCTGTCATTCGAGCGTTCCACGAGAAGTTTTCGTCTTTGTCGCCGGTGATGGTCTGGTTGTTTATGGTGTATGCAAATCCGTCGAGCTTATAATAGAAAAGGTTTACTGTTGTGGTGAGGTCGAACTTTTTGCCCAGGCGGTTTTTGCCGATAATCTCAAGACCTGCCGAGTTTGAACTTGCGACGTTCTCGCTGGTGGTATATATTACATTGCCAATGTTGTAGCTGATGCGCTCTATGACATCTTCGGTGGTGCGGTAGTAACCCGATACCGAGAGTGTGTGTTTGTCCCAATTCTTTATGTAATTGAGCTCGTATGCGTTTGAGTACTCGGGTGTCAGTCCGGGATTACCGAATGTGATGTTTGTGGAGTCGGTGATGTTGCTGAAAGAGTTCAGCTGTCCGCCCCAGGGTCTGCGCAGGCGGCGTGTGTAGTTTGCCTGGAGTTCGTGTCCTCCGTTCATGCTGTACGAGAGGAAAAGGCTGGGGAAGAGCGAGAAGAAATCCTTGCTGGTGTATGCCGGTGCTGTACCGTTGCTCTCCTGTTGCCAGTTAAGCGAGCGTGTTCTTGTCTGCCAATATTCGGCGCGCAATCCCACCTGATAACCGAACTTGTTTATCTTGCCCGAGTATGTTCCGTACAGGGCATGCGTGTTCTGCTTGTAGATGAATCGGTTGAAAAGGTTCTCGTCGATGGCTGTGTGGTCTCTGTCGTTGTAGGTGAATACGGGGCTTTCGTCGTTAGAGAAACGACCGCTGTATCCTGCTTCGATGCGTGCATTCTCGCTGAGCTTGTTCTCGTAGTCGAGCTTTACCTCGGTAGAGCGATTGTCCATCTTGTTGTTTTGGAACTGGTAGCTGTCGGCGAGGGTGTTGCTTGCGAAGTTCTCAACAGTCTGGTCATACGAGGTTTTGTTCTCCATGTTCCAGATGTTGTGGCTCACCGAGAAGTCGATGAAATGGCTGTCGCTGAATCTATGGGTGTAGCCTCCTTCGATGTTGTACATGCGGGGCTTATTCTCGCCGTCGGTGATGCGGGTGCGGCGGCTTGTTACTTCAGACGAGCCTATGATGCCGTTGTCGGCAATGAGGGTGCTCTTGTTCTCGCCACCGCCCATCATGGTGCTAAGGTTTACATAGATGTCATCGTTTACAGTGGGGTGCCATGTGAGTCCTGCGCGTGCCATCAGGTTGTTGTGCTCGCGTTTACCTTCGTTTGTCTGCGATTGGTAGCTGTTTCTGTCGAAATATTCGGTGTAGGTCTTTCCGCCGTTCTCTCTCTTGTTTGAACGGTAGTTGAGGCTTGCGTATGCGTCGAGCTTGCCGCTGCTGTAATTGATGTTGCCGCTGGCGTTGTAACCGCCCTTGCTGTCGGCGCCTGCCTGAATGCTGCCGTAGTGTCCTGCCTTGCGGTTGCGTTTGAGTACAATGTTGATGATACCTGCCGTACCTTCGGGGGAATGTTTTGCCGAGGGGTTGGTGATGACCTCGATTTTTTCAATGCTCTCGGCGGGTATCTGTTGCAGTATATCTCCCTGATTGTCCGATGTGAGGCCCGAGGCTTTACCGTTTATCCACACTGTCACACTCTCGCTGCCACGCAACGATACGGCACCTTCGTTGCTCACCTCCACCGAGGGAATGTCCGTGAGAACGTCTGTCACCGAACCGCCGGTAGAAGCAATGCTCTGGTCTATGGTGAACACTCGCTTGTCAATCTCGAAACTCATTTGTGAACGATGCTCGGCGATAACAACCTCTTTCAACAGCTTTTTATCCTGCTTGAGTGAAATTTTTCCGACATTAATCTTGCTGTCGTTTGTGGCTATGGTAATCTTGCGCGAGTCGGTCATGTAGCCTACAAAAGAGAACTGCAATGTGTAGTTGCCGGCCTTTACCCCGGTGATGATAAAAGAACCATTCTCTTCGGTGTTGCAACCATTGACGGGAGCTGTCTGACCCTGTGGAATAAGTGCTACCGATGCAAATTCGATGGGTGCTTTGCTACCGGCGTCGAGGAGTATGCCTCGTATTACACTTTTGGCTGTCTGGGCGTTTGTTGCCATTGCAACAGCGATAAAAAGAATGAGTAACGATGCTAATTTTTTCATGTATCTATTTTATATTTATGTCCATTAAAAATTTGACATATTAACGGCGTTAAGGTTTAATCGGGATGTGAGATTTTTCTATCTTGAAATAAACATTGTTGCAGGAATTGTTTATTTGCAGGTTTTTAAGTATATTTGCACGCTCAAAATAAACGAAGGATTTTTTAATAAAAAAACAGTATACTTATGATTAATGCACAGGACATTAAAATCGGAACAGCAATCCGCATGGATGGCAAGTTGTATTTTTGTATCGATTTCTTGCATGTGAAACCCGGTAAGGGAAACACATTCATGCGTACAAAACTGAAAGATATCGTTGATGGCTACGTACTTGAGCGTCGTTTCAATATCGGTGAGAAACTCGAGGATGTACGCGTAGAGCGTCGCCCCTACCAGTATCTCTATCAGGAAGGTGATGACTACATCTTTATGAACAACGAGACATACGAGCAGATTCCTATCCCCGGACACCAGATCAACGGCTTGGCATACATGAAAGAGGGTATGACACTCGAGGTTGTTACAGATGCAACAACAGAGACTGTACTTTTCGCTGATATGCCCGTTAAGGTGGTTCTCGCAATCACTTACACAGAGCCCGGACTCAAAGGCGATACAGCAACCAACACTACAAAGCCTGCTACTCTCGAGACAGGTGCCGAGATTCGCGTACCTCTTTTCATCAACGAAGGTGAGCTCGTTGAGGTTGATACACGCAACGGCGACTATGTAGGCCGCGTAAAAGCATAACGAATATAAAATAGAAAGTCTTGTTATACTCTATTATTATACCCGTCTACAACAGAGCGAACGAAGTAAAGGAACTTCTTGAAAGTCTCTGTGCGCAGACAGTGAAACCTTTTGAACTGTTGATAATAGAGGATGGCTCAAATGAACGATGTGATTATTTACTTGATCACTATCGTTCATTTTTTCCTATCCACTACTACTATAAGCCCAATTCGGGTCGTAGCGACACTCGTAACTATGGCCTCGAACGTGCCAATGGCGACTATCTTCTGTTCTTCGACTCTGATGTGATACTTCCTCCTCAGTATTTCGAAAGACTCGAGGCTGCTATGGCTCAAGAGTATGCCGACTGTTTCGGTGGCCCCGACGCTGCCGACAGCTCTTTCAACGACATGCAAAAGGCGGTGAACCATTCGATGACCTCTTTCTGGACTACCGGCGGTATACGTGGCGGCAAGGCTGTCATGGAGAAATTTTGTCCGCGTACCTTCAATATGGGCTTGTCGAAAAAGGTGTACGACACTGTCGGAGGGTTCGAGGATATGATGGGCGAGGATATTGACCTCAGCCTCAGAATAAGAGCTGCGGGTTTCAAGATACGTCTCATACGCGAGGCGTTTGTCTATCACAAACGTCGCGTAGACCTCAGCCGTTTCTTTAAACAGGTGAACAACTTTGGTCAGGCGCGTATATGGTTGAAAATAAAGCATCCCGGTTCGTTGAAGATTGTTCACGCACTGCCGGCGCTGATGCTGGTGGCAGCAGCTCTGCTGTTGATGGCATCTGTTTTCTACCCCTGGCTGCTGCTGTTACCTCTTGTATATCTCCTGCTCATATTTTTCGATTCGTTGGCAAAGAACAAGAGTCTTAAGGTGGCTGCTCTCTCGGTGGCAACCGCAATAGTACAGATAACAGGTTACGGCACAGGATTCATGAAGGCTGTGTGGTTCAAGATAATATTGCGTCAGCCGCTTGAGACAAAAGCCAAGCTGACCAAACTTTACAACAGAGGTTAGAAACTGCTCCCTATTTTGGAATCGACGAACAAGAAATTAAGTATCAGAGAGTGGCCCGAAGATGACCGCCCTCGCGAGAAGGTGATGCGTAACGGTGTTGCCTCGCTTAGCAAGTCCGAACTGCTTGCGATACTCATCGGCTCTGGTAATGCCGAGGAATCGGCTGTGGAACTGATGAAGAAGGTACTTGCTTCGTGTAACGACAGCATCGCCGAACTTTCCAAACTTACGGTCGAGGAACTTTGTCGTTTCAAAGGCATAGGCTCGGCAAAGGCGATAACAATCATCGCAGCATGCGAGTTGTGGAAACGCCGAAAAGAAGACGACAGGGAAGAGCACTTTGTGGTGCGCACCTCGCAGGATGTTTACGACTACTTCTACCCGCTGTTGTGCGACCTTGTCATTGAAGAGTGCCATGTGTTGCTGCTCAACAATATGAACCGTGTCATCGACAGTGTGAAGGTGGGCAGTGGAGGATACACCGGCACTATGGTGGACATACGCTACGTGTTGCGCGAGGCGTTGCTGAAACGCGCCACAGCTCTTGTGCTATGCCACAATCACCCGTCGGGGAGCCTCAAACCCAGCAACGAGGATGACAAACTCACACGAAGCATGGCTTCGGCATGTGGTGTTATGAACATACGCTTTCTCGATCACATTATATTTACGGATAGAAGATTTTTTAGTTACAAGGACGAAGGACGTTTATAGCTATGGATGAAAAATTTCAATTGGAAGAGAAAATTGTCTCGATGATGAAGACTGTTTACGACCCGGAGATTCCGGTAAACATCTACGACTTGGGACTCATATATAGAATAGAGGTAAAAGAGGATAATGCAGTGGAGGTGGATATGACACTCACTGCCCCCAACTGTCCTGCTGCCGATTTTCTGATGGAGGATGTGAAACAGAAGGTGGAGTCCATTCCCGAGGTCACCAAACTCGACCTCAACCTTGTCTTTGAACCAGAGTGGAGTCAGGACCTCATGACCGAGGAAGCCAAACTTGAACTTGGTTTCTTGTAACATTGTAAAAACACCGTTCGATGAACAGAAAAGTCTATTTCCTCTCCGATGCACATCTGGGCTCGTGGGCGATACAACATCGTCGCACGCACGAGCGACGTCTCGTCTCCTTTCTCGACAAGATAAAGGGCGAGGCAGCAGCTATATATTTCCTGGGAGATATGTTCGACTTCTGGTACGAATACAAACATGTTGTTCCCAAAGGTTTTACCCGCTTCCTGGGTAAAATATCCGAACTTACCGACAGCGGCATCGAGGTGCACTTCTTTCCCGGCAACCACGACCTGTGGTGCAAGGACTACTTTGAAAAGGAGTGTGGAATGACAATACATCGCGAGCCTATGCTTGCCGAGATTAACGGCAAGGAGTTCTTTCTTGCTCATGGTGATGAATTTGCCGGTGAGTCTAACTTCGCCGTTCTTCGTGCGATATTCCACAGTCGCTTTCTGCAACGAATGTTCTCGTGCTTTGTGCATCCCCGTTGGGCGTTGAGCATGGGTCTTGGATGGGCACGTCACAGCATGCGCAAGCACAAGCAGAATGGCGACATTCCTTTCCGTGGAGTCGATCGCGAACCATGTATGACATACGCTCGTCGCTATCTCGAGAAACACAGTACTGTCGATTGTTTCATCTTCGGCCATCGTCACTGCGATGCAGATGTGATGCTCTCCGAGACTACACGTTGTATCATTCTCGGCGACTGGATTTCTGAGTTTACATACGTTGAGTATGATGGTGATAAAATTGCTGTCAAAAAGTATGTCGAGGGGGAGAAGTAGCCTCTTGGAAATACTGAGTATCAAGCTGTGCCAAACGCATATTGGCGCAGCTTTTTCTTTTTTGCAACTCATATAAAATTTAAACAATCCCTAATATTAATGAAAATAGTTGTTCGTTGCGGCTATTTTCTCTATTTTCGCACCCAATGTCGAACCATAATAATTAATGATGAATATGAAAAATTTATCCCTTTGCGCGATTGCAATCTTCTCAATGATGAGCACTTTCCTTACTCCTTCGTCGGTGAGTGCGCAGAATAATCTTCCGGCGGTACCATATATCGAGGTGCGTGCTACGGCCACCCGCAAAGTTACTCCCGACGAAATTTATCTGAAGATAACCATTAAAGAGAGTGATTATAAAGGCAAGAAGAGCCTGCAACAGGTGCAGCAGTCAATGGTGCGTACACTCGAAAAGCAGGGCGTCGATGTTGATGAAAATCTGACGGTGCAGTCGATGGGTAGCTCTATGAGGCTGAAAGCTTTTTCGTCGAAGGTGAAAAGTCTCACCGAGGCTGTGTATATTCTCCGCCTTTCGGATGTAGAGGCTATGCAGAGTGTTATTTCGGCATTGGAGGCGCAGGAGATTTCCAATATAATTCTTGCTGAGACCAAATATTCCCGTCGCGATGCTCTTGAGAATGAACTTGGAGTAGAGGCTATAAAAAAGGCGAAGCAGCGTGCTACTGAACTTGTCGCTGCCATCGGTCAGGAGGTTGGCAAGGCTATATATGTAAATTCATGGGGAATGAACGAGATTGTTTCTCCGCGTAACTACAAGGCGATGGCTGCACGTGGGGTGGTTGTCGAGGAGGCGGTTGATGCTGTTCCTGCGCCTGTGCTTTCTATTACCGAGAATGAGTATTCGGTAGATGTGAATGTGAGGTTCGAGATTAAATGATTTTGATATTGTAAGTGATTATGGGGATTGAGGATTTTGCTTCTTCAATCCCTGTATTTTTTACCATTGATCTTTGGTTGCTAAATGAACGGTTATTCTTTCTAAATGTACTTTGGCGCCCAAAGTACCAAAGGCCCGGCACACGGAAAGTGCAGTCGGCTCGTTCTTTGTTCACAAGTTGCCTATGGGCAACATTCCTCAGTCAAACGAGCCTTGTCCCTCAAGCCTATCGTATGTTTTTCGGGTGCTGTGGAACTCCTTCAGTTATCCACGCGCTGCGTGTATAACTAGCAGTCAAACAGTCCTCGCACTATTCCCGAAAAACATACGGGCTCTCACTGTGCCCTTTAACGGTGCCAGAAGTTTTTAGAAGTTACCAATGCTTGCAAAAAACTCCCCCTCTTGGCTAAGAGGGGGTGGCCTTTGGCCAGGGGCGTTCGACGATTATTTATTCTAACTCCCTCCCCCTTCGGGTACTCCCTCTTACAGAAGAGGGAGAGTTCCTTTTGCAAAGGTTACTTTCAAAAAAATACAGCACTGTCAAAATCACAGGCAACGGCCGCAGTAAAAGGCGCGGATAAGAGTGTGAAAGTTTTTTTGGCGCGCTGTGGCGCGGCTAAACTTACACACTCCCGCGTAGTCTTTCTGTGGGGAAAGTTGCCGACAAGTAGCGCCCAACCGAGGGATATTTTCGCTCGCGAAAATTCGTGAGCAAAAGGGCGATACAACTGATTTTGTCTGTGCTGTGCCTTTTGCACCCTTTTGGGCGCCAAAAGGGTGGATAGAAACAATGGCCGATAAAATTGCAACAAAAGATTAAGGGTAAAGACTGCTGCTAATAATCAAAAACTAATATTGCTGTATAATAAAAAAAAGAGATTGAGGAACATTTGCCCTCAATCCCCATAATTGAAAATAAAGTAATCAAGAACAAAAGTTAATGTTGCGGTCTTTTCTGCCGAAAATTCGTTTTTTATAATTATCTTCGCAGTCACAAGCACGATAGGAACAGACAATGATTGACACATCTATATTCAAAGATAAAAAAGCAGTCTACTACACACTTGGCTGCAAACTCAATTTCTCCGAGACCTCAACCATCGAACGCACATTGCAAGAGGCCGGCATACGCACTGCACGTCGTGGCGAGCAGGCCGATATATGCGTGATAAACAGTTGCGCTGTAACACAAGAGGCCGAGAAAAAATGTCGCCAGGCTATTCATAAACTCATACGCAAACACCCTGACGCATACATCGTGGTTACCGGATGTTACGCCCAACTGTCGCCCGAAAAACTCGCAGCCGAAGAGGGTGTGGATGTTGTTCTCGGCATCGACAAAAAGGGCGATGTTCTTGAACATCTTGGCAATTTGCAGAAACGCGAAGGGGTGGGAGAGTGGTTTGTTCAGCCTACAAAGAATGTGCGCAATTTCGTGCCCTCGTGCTCGCGTGGCGACCGTACACGCTACTTCCTGAAGGTGCAGGATGGCTGTGACTATTTCTGTACCTATTGCACTATTCCCTACGCACGCGGTCGCAGTCGCAATCCTCATGTTGCCGACCTTGTGGCACAGGCGCGTAAGGCTGCCGACGAGGGTGGTCGCGAGATTGTCATCACAGGAGTGAATATAGGCGATTTTGGCAAGAGTACCGGCGAGAGTTTCGTGACACTTGTCAAGGAGCTTGATGCAGTCGAGGGGATTGATCGTTATCGCATCTCGTCGATAGAACCCAATCTTATCACAGACGAGATTATAGAATATATATCGACGTCGCGCAGCTTTATGCCCCATCTGCACATTCCTTTGCAAGCGGGTAGCGATGAGGTCCTCAAATTGATGCACCGCCGCTACGATACGGCATTCTTTGCCGAAAAGATAGCCACTGTGCGTCGCGTGCTCCCCGATGCTTTCATTGGTGTGGATGTCATTGTGGGTACACGTGGTGAGAGCGAAGAACTGTTCCAAAAGGCTTATGACTTTATAAAATCTCTTGATATTTCCCAGTTGCACGTCTTCAGCTACTCCGAGCGACCGGGTACGCAAGCCCTTAAGATAGAGGGTGCTGTTCCCCCTGCTGAGAAGCAGCGTCGCAGCCGTCTGCTCATAGAGCTTTCCGAAGAGAAACGTATCGCCTTTTACGAGCGTTACATAGGCAAAGAGGCACTTGTGCTTTTTGAAAAACCGCGCCCCGAAATGCCTATGGGAGGCTTCACCGAGAACTATATACGCGTGGAGACCGAGTGTGACAAGGCGTTGGTTAATAAAGTGGTACGTGTGCGTCTGGGCGGTTTTAATGAAGACCGTTCGGCTCTGACGGTTGCGGAATATCTCTAATCTCGGACACAAAAATGCAAGTTATGAAAAGCAAGGTGGCAGTGGTTATTCTCAATTACAACGGTGCGGAAATGTTGCGCCGTTTTCTGCCGTCGGTCTTGGAGTTTTCTCCCGAGGCCGAGGTTGTTGTTGCCGACAATGCTTCGACTGATACCTCTGTCGAGGTGATGCGCAACGAGTTTCCCGCAGTGCGCCTTGTTGTTCTCGATAAAAATCACGGCTTTGCCGATGGCTACAACCATGCTCTTCGCGAGATAGAGGCCGACTATTACCTATTGCTCAATTCCGATGTAGAGGTTACTCACGGGTGGCTTGCTCCGCTGCTTGCCTTTATGGATGCTCACGATGATGTTGCTGCCTGTCAGCCTAAATTGTTGAGCTATAATGATAAGGCGTATTTTGAGTATGCGGGTGGCGCAGGCGGCTTTCTCGACCGCTACGGCTATCCTTTCTGCCGTGGTCGCATATTCGATGCCGTCGAAGAGGATAAGGGGCAGTACGATAGTGTGGCCGACCTCTTTTGGGCTACGGGTGCTGCGCTGATGATACGCTCGGCCGACTATTGGTCGGCGGGTGGACTTGACGGTACTTTCTTTGCCCACATGGAAGAGATTGACCTCTGCTGGCGTCTGCGTGCGCGTGGCAGACGCATAGTCTGCGTGCCGGACAGCGTTGTCTATCATGTCGGTGGTGCAACGCTCAACAAGAGCAACCCTCGCAAAACCTTTCTTAACTTTCGCAACAATTTGCTGATGCTTTACAAGAATCTTCCCGAAAAAGAACTTTCCGCTGTGATGATGCGTCGCGCATTGCTCGACTATGTGGCGGCCACTAAATTCCTGCTCTCGGGGAATGTTGGTGATTTTAAGGCAGTTATTGCTGCTCGTCGCGAGTTCTTGCGAGTGAAAAAAACTTATGCGGCAGCGCGTAAAGAAAATCTCGGGAAGAGCGTCTGCGACGATATTCCCGAGCGTGTAAACTTCTCAATCCTTTGGCAGTATTACGCTAAAGGACACAAACTTTTCAGTAATCTCTCTATTTGATAAGCACCTCGCACAACTCCTCGATGGTGTCTGCAATGTGTGCCGGATTGTTCTCGGCGAGGCTCTCGCGCGGGCAGAATCCCCATGTTACGGCAGCAAACTCCACATCGCCGTTCTTTGCAGTGTTCAGGTCTACAAGTGAGTCGCCAATGTAGATGATGTCGGCTTTGTCGGATATGTTTGCTGCTTGCATAATGTCATGCACTATTGTGGGGTCGGGCTTTACGGGAACGTTGTCGCGCTGTCCGAATACTGCAACAAAATTAATATCCGGGAAATATTTCTTTACAAGATTTTCGGTTGCTGCCTGATATTTGTTCGATGCTACTGCAAGTTGAACGCCTTTTGCCTGAAGCTCTGCAAGTAGGTCGCACACTCCGCGGTAGGGCTTTGTGTCGTCAGCCATGTGCAGGTTGTAGTATGCGCGGAACGGCGGGAGCAGTTTTTCTATGTTTTCGGCTGTCGCCTCCTCTGCGGGCAGTGCACGCTCAATGAGTTTGGCAATGCCGTTGCCTACAAACTTGTAGTATGCATCTATCGGGTGCGTGGGGAAACCTGCTTCAGTAAATACGTGGTTGCAGCTGTTGCCCAGGTCTGCCACTGTGTCGAGGAGCGTTCCGTCGAGGTCGAATATATATAACTTTTTCATTTTTCTGTTTTTTAGATGTTGTTTGTAAAACTCGTGTTTGCGAAGTTACAAAAATGTTATGAATTTTGCGTATCTTCGCGCAATCTATTATTGCAAATAAAAATGGATGCAGCACTTTATCTTTTACCCGTAACTCTGGGTGCAACGCCTCTCGCAAAGGTGTTGCCGCAACATAATATAGAGATTATAAAAGAGATACGCCATTTTATTGTCGAGGATGTGCGCTCGGCGCGCCGTTTTCTGCGTCAGGCCGACCCTCTGTTCGATATTGACGGCTCTACATTTTTCGAGCTAAACAAACACACTTCACCCGATGATATTTCGGGCTATCTTGCTCCGCTTGCGCAGGGTAAGTCCATGGGTGTAATATCCGAGGCCGGCTGTCCGGCGGTTGCCGACCCGGGTGCCGATGTTGTTGCAATAGCTCAGAGAAAGGGGCTTAAGGTGGTGCCTCTTGTGGGGCCGTCGAGCATCATTCTTTCGGTTATGGCCTCGGGCTTCAACGGGCAGAGCTTTGCATTTCATGGCTACCTCCCCATTAAGCCCGACGAGCGTGCCCGCAAACTCAAACAGCTTGAGCAGCGTGTTTACTCCGAGGAGCAGACTCAGCTATTCATTGAGACTCCCTACCGCAATGGCAAGATGATTGAGGATATCATCAAGAACTGCCGTCCGCAGACGAAGCTCTGCATTGCTGCCAACCTTACCTGTGACGATGAGTTTGTACGCACTCGCACAGTGAAAGATTGGCGTGGCAAAGTGCCCGACCTCTCAAAGATTCCCTGTATATTCCTTTTGTACAAATAGACAAAAAACGCCCCGTTGCGGGGCGTGTTTTTTAGGCTTTGTTCTTCAAAAGTTCTTGTAATTTCATCATTTCGTCACGATATTGAGCGGCCTCTATGTACTCCATCTTGTCGGCAGCCTCCTTCATCAGTCGGCGCGTGCGCTCTATGCTCTTTTCGAGCTGTTCGCGACTCATATACTCCACTATGGGGTCGGCAACAGCCTGTGCATAACTCTGCTCTTCGTTGTAGGCTATGCTTCTGCCCTGTTCACGCTTTTCGCCGGCAAGCGCATTGCCGATGCTTTTCTTTATCTGCTTGGGGGTTATTCCGTTTGCTTCGTTGTAGGCAAGCTGTTTCTCGCGACGGCGGCTTGTCTCGTCTATTGTCTTTTTCATGCTTGCCGTTATGCGGTCGGCATAAAAAATAACCTTGCCGTTTACGTTTCGTGCGGCGCGTCCGGCGGTCTGCGTCAGTGAGCGGTGGCTGCGCAGGAATCCCTCCTTGTCGGCGTCGAGAATGGCTACGAGCGATACCTCCGGCAGGTCGAGGCCTTCGCGCAGCAGGTTTACACCGATGAGCACGTCATACAATCCTTCGCGCAGGTCGGTCATTATCTGTACGCGTTCCAATGTGTCTATGTCGCTGTGTATGTAGTTGCAGCGCACGCCGTTCTTTTGCAGATAATCGGTAAGTTCTTCGGCCATGCGTTTCGTCAGGGTGGTTACAAGCACGCGTTCCTCGCGGCGTATGCGCACCTCTATCTCCTCCATAAGGTCGTCTACCTGGTTCATCAGCGGGCGCACCTCTATCACAGGGTCTAACAGACCTGTGGGACGTATGAGCTGTTCCACAATCACTCCGCCACTTTCGGCAAGCTCGTAGTCGTCGGGGGTGGCACTCACATATATCACCTGATTGGTCATCGAATGGAACTCCTCGAACTTCAGAGGACGGTTGTCGAGTGCTGCCGGCAGACGAAATCCGAACTCCACAAGATTCATCTTGCGGGCGCGGTCACCACCGTACATTGCGTGAATCTGTGGTACGCTTACGTGGCTCTCGTCAATCACCATCAGAAAATCGTCGGGGAAAAAGTCGAGCAGGCAGTAGGGGCGTGTTCCCGGCTCGCGGCCGTCGAAGTAGCGTGAGTAGTTCTCTATTCCCGAACAGTGTCCCAGCTCGCGCATCATCTCCATGTCGTAGGTGACGCGTTCGTACAACCTTTTTGCCTCGTAGGGTTTGCCTATCTCTTTGAAATATTCCACACGCTCTGTAAGGTCGTTCTCTATCTGGTGTATTGCGTTGAGAGTGCTCTCCTTGGTGGTCATGAAAAGGTTGGCGGGGTATATCTTGTATTCGTCAAAATCGACGATGCGACGTCCTGTATCTGCGTCAATCTCTTCGATGCTCTCTATGTCGTCGTCCCAGAATGTAACGCGCAGCACGTGGTCGCTGTATGCAAGGCTTATGTCCACAGTGTCGCCTTTCACGCGGAACATTCCGCGGTTGAGTTCCAGGTCGTTGCGCACGTATAGGCTGCTCACCAACTTGCGTAGGAAAACATTTCTGTCGAGTTTCATGCCCACCTTTATCTCCAACACATTTTTGTAAAAATCCGATGGGTTGCCCATGCCGTAAATGCACGACACAGAGGATATTACCACCACGTCTTTGCGACCCGATAGCAGTGCCGACGTAGCCGAGAGACGCAGCTTGTCAATCTCGTCGTTTATGGCGAGGTCTTTTTCAATGTATGTGTCGGTCGATGGGATATATGCTTCGGGCTGGTAGTAGTCGTAGTACGATACATAATATTCCACCGCATTGTTCGGAAAAAAGCTCTTGAACTCGTTGTACAACTGTGCGGCCAATGTCTTGTTGTGGCTCAGGATAAGTGTCGGGCGGTTAATCTCCTTTATCACGTTTGCAATGGTAAAAGTCTTTCCCGAGCCGGTTACTCCCAGCAGTGTCTGCGCAGGAACCCCCGACTTTACTCCCTCAACCAGTTGTGCAATAGCTTCAGGCTGGTCGCCTGTGGGACAATAATCCGATATAAGCTGAAATTTCATCTTCTTTGCGTCAAATAATCCGCGAATATAGTTTTTTCTTTTCTCCCTGCATACAAAACTTGTGTCAATTTTCCCAATCTTACTTTTCTTTCTCTTTTATTTTGAATTAATAACAATTAAATGGTATATAATCATTGCTTTTTCGGTGCAAAACAGCTATCTTTGCAACCGAATTTTGCAATTATGAAAAAGAGCCTTTATACACTTTTGTTGGGATTGTTGCTGCTCACCTCATGCTCGCAATATAACAATTTGTTGAAAACAAGTGATGTCGAGTGTAAATACGAGGCGGCAAAGGCATACTTCATCAGTAGGGAGTATGGCAAGGCAGCCCCTCTGCTCGAGGATATTGTATCTATGCTCAAAGGTAACAGAAATGCCGAGGAGTCGCTCTACATGCTTGCAATGTGCTACTACGAATCGGGTGACTACGAGACAGCATCGCAATATTTCAAGACCTATTACACCTCATACCAGCGAGGAATATACAACGAGCTTGCACGTTTCTATTGCGGAAAATCGCTATATAAGAACATCCCCGTACCCGAGCTTGACCAGTCGAGCACCCATGCAGCCATACAGGAGTTGCAGCTCTTCCTCGAATATTATCCTGCGACACAATATCGTGCAGATGTACACGACATGCTCTTTGCCATGTATGATATTCTTGTAGAGAAAGATTATCTTTCGGCAAAATTGTATTACGACCTGGGTAGCTTCGACCTTATGCGAAATAACTATCAGGCATGTATAGTGACAGCACAAAATGCTCTTAAAGAGTATCCTTACACAAAGCTGCGCGAAGAGCTTTCCATCCTCATCTTGCGTGCAAAGTACAAGATGGCGACCAAGAGTGTCGAGGAGAAAAAGGTAGATCGTTTCCGCGATGCAGTCGATGAATATTATGCTTTCAAAAACGAATTTCCCGAAAGCAAATATATCGAAGAGGCCGAGAAATACTACCGCGATGCACTGAAAGAGGTAAACGAATAAGAAAATATAAAAAACAATATAATAATGGACTACAAAAAGACAAATGCTCCGACCACAACGGTAACCCGTAATATGGCCGATTTTGTGAATGAAACAGGTAATGTGTACGAGTCTGTTGCTATCATCGGCAAACGCTCTAACCAGATTGCAGCCGAACTGAAAGAGGAACTTCTTAGAAAACTCAATGAGTTCTCGTCTTCAACAGATAACCTCGAAGAGCAGTTCGAGAACCACGAACAGATAGAGATTTCTCGTTACTATGAGCGTCAGCCCAAGCCCACACTCATCGCAACACAGGAATTTATCGAGGATAGAGTTTACTTCCGCAACTTGGCGAAGGAAAAGAACGAGTCTGAGGATTAATTATGAAATTTCGTTCCTATCAATTCTTTTACCTGCTTTCGGTGGTGCTTGTGATTGCAACACTGTGCTCTACATTGTTGCAGATAATTGAGACAAGTGGCGCAACAAGCGAACTCACAAACTTTAAGTTGGTAATGGCCAACAACGAGGTCTCTTTTGCTCCCGTAGCATTGGGCGTGGTGTTGATTGTTACAGGATTGGTGAATCTTTTTGCTTTCATCGTTGCAGGTTTCAGAAACTTTGAATTGCAGAAAAGAGTATCGGTGCTCGGCATTCTGTTGATTGTCGGTTACTATCTGTTACTCGGAATTTATGCATGGGTGCTCTCGGCATCGTCGGCGGTGATGGAGCTTCCCCTTGTCTTTCCTTTCATTGTGCTTGTATTCAATGCGCTTGCCTTTTTCGCAGCACGTCGCACCGAGGCTGCAATCCTTGCTAAGGCATCGGGTTTCAGATTGAGAGATTAAGATAAATATATGTATTTACAAAAAGGAGCTAACTTCATTTTCAGTTAGCTCCTTTTTGTGTATCTATTGGCATATGGAAATGCTATGCCGTCTCAAATGCAGCGTGTCAGGATGGCATCAGTCTTATCTCCTCAACCAGTCCGAAGAGGGCGCGACGTTTCATCATAGCAATAGTGTCTTGCACGCGTTTTACCGGTAGTTTGCGCCAATTCTTCTCTCTGCTGTTTACATAGGGCCAAATTTCGTCGGCGACGTCAATTGATTTTTTCTCTTCTAGTATCAAACAACGCAACACTTTGCGGTCGCGTTCCTTTAGCCTTGAATAGGCTTTCCACACGTGCTGGTTGGGTGCCGACTCTTCGTCTGTCAGGTGCTCAAGCTGCTTCATTATCTCTTCGCTGTCGAGGCTGAAGAACTCTGCGGCTTCTTTGTTGTACTTCTTCTTTTTCATGAAGTGGTAGAGCGAGCAGCGTGAAAGATAGGTCGATAGTGATGCGTTATTCTTCTTTTGGTAGTTGCGTAGCACGTGCCAATCGTTGCTCGAAATGAATTCGTAGAATTCTCCTAGTATGCTTTCCATACAGTCGTTGTAGACATTTAATGCTATGTAGTTAAGGAATGTTGCGCATTTTACTTTGAAAAAGTATCGGTGCAACGGTTGTATGTAAGGTATCGACGTTAGTTTCTTCACCCACTCTTCGTCGGTGATGTTTGCATAAATGTTTTGGTTTGAGTACTGCATAGTCTTATCTTTTTAGTTGTTGCTGAATGTGAATTTGTATACGGTTGAACTTTGTGAGTCTGCCGAGTAGGATACGCTGTTTACATTGTCGAGGATGGTGTAGCTGCGGTGAATGGGGGGGATGGGTCTACGTTCTTGTGAGCCGGCGAATTGTCTGTAGCCATGGTAGCTCTCTCCCTCAAACTTGTAGGCAGATGTTACACCGAAGAGATTCATTGCTGCATATACCTCGGGCATGTTACCATATATGAATGCCATGGTGTTAAAGTTGTAGTCTGTTGCAAGGTCTCGGCTATTGTAGGTGTATATGTATTCCTCTTGTGTGATGTTGTAGCTTTTGTCCTCTTGAATTTTTGTTACGCTGTTGAGCTTGCCACTGCTCCAACTGTATTTGTATGTGGTGGTGCCGATTGTGTCGATGAGTGTGCTGGCAATGCAGAATTTGTTGGAGTAAGCGAATGTGCGAGTGCTGGATATTGTCTCTTCTGTGCCGTTAGGGTAGGTACGTAATCCCAGGGTTGTAATCTTGTCTATTGTGCCATTTGATATTTCTACCATTTCGGTGATTTTTTCGCTGTAACTTTCGGTGGTTGTCTCCGTTGTTGTTTGGCTTGTCAATGTGATGATATTCATTATTATGTCGTTACCTGTAACTCGATCTTTGTGGTATGACAGTTTTCCTATGTGTTCTTCATTTATCACCACATCATGGCTTGTTTTCGCGTAGTACTTGTATGTGTAGTTTTTTATGCTGTTGTCGTTGTTGTATGCGAGTGTCCAGCTCTTTTCCACCTGTGAACTGTCGTTGTTTAGGTTGCTGAATGTTATTGTGGTGGGGTATAATGAGCGTTTGTTCTGGTCTTTGTAGGGATTGAAATTTTCGCTTTCACTGCATGCTCCCAACGTAAGAGCTATTGTCGCTATCAGTGTGTAATATATCTTTTTCATTGTAATGTGGGGTTAAATGGTTTGTGAATGTTTACTGTTTATCTTGTCGTTTAATCTGTCATTATTTTGTCCATTCTCAAAAGTGTTTGTATGGAGAGCCAGGTGCAGTTTATCCAATCTGTTCCCTGAAGGAAGTTTCTCCAGAAGGTGGGTATCATGCCTGTGTTTATGTTTTGCATTATTGTGATGTTGTCTATCAGGGCTTTGGCTTTGGTGAATGCAAGTTCGTCGCCGTTCTTTTCGTAGAGGCTGAGCCATGCGTTGGCTACGTTGCATGCACTGTGGTCTATGGGTACGAGATATTTGTATTGTTCCACTACGCAAGGGGTGTGGTTCACTTTTACACCGTATCTTTTGTAGTTGGGCGCATCCCAATAGAGGAATTGATCCTCGCAGAAACGTATCAGGTCTATGGCGTCGGTTACCTCTTCGTTGCTGCAATCCTCTTTTTCCAGAAGGTATGTGGCGTAGGGTGCAGCGGTGCAGTTGGTGAGGTTTTCGTATGGTTCGAGTCCTACCACTGTGCCATCTTCGAACTGTCCTGTCATATCAAAAGATTTCATTGCTCCGTTCTTCATCCACTCTTGCGATTTGCGGTGCATCTCTTTGTACTTGGTTATTTGGTATTGCTGTTCGAGACGTTGTAGGTATTCGAGCATGGGGTGGAGCAGTGCGCGCACATCGTTCACCGGTTCGCCTGTGAAGAAGTCCATTTTTATGGGGAATGAGCCGTCTTCGGCTTGCAGACGGGCATAGGTGTCGGTGATGTTCATTGCTCTATCGTAATACTCTTGTTTGCCTGTGGCATCGTAGAGGTCGAGGAAGGCATTGGCGGCGGTGAGTGCCTCCATTGCCATGGTCTTGCCTTTGTTGCGCGATGCTCCCGAGGTTACATAGTTGCCGTAGTATGTGGGCGGGAAGTATGCGAGTGGCTCGCCGGCGGGGCGGCTTTCGTTTATGAGAAAGCGTGCTGCGTTCTCGGCTATCTTCAGAGCGTCGTCTTTCAGTTGGGGACACAGCTGCGACAGCTTCACCTCTGCGCTTATCGTTGAACCGATGATTTTGCAGGGGTATGTGTTTAGCTCGTAGCTCATGTCAGGGGTTGAGTCGTTTTTCCAATGCTGTATTGCCTTCATGTTGTGTATGC
The DNA here is from genome assembly GCA_045661205.1 of Bacteroidaceae bacterium. Lineage (GTDB taxonomy): Bacteria > Bacteroidota > Bacteroidia > Bacteroidales > Bacteroidaceae > HGM04593. The sequence goes on from JAZRFE010000014.1 coordinate 72,419, forward strand.
ACAGCAATGCGAGAAGCGCCGACTCTTTGTAGTCTCTAACTGCGTCGTGATAAGGGCCGTTGAAGGGAATGTCGCGGTAGAACTTTCTCTCTCCGGCGAGGCCTATGCTGTCTTTCTCTTTGTCAAGTGCCTCAACAGTGAGAATAACATCGCCGGGGGGTATCTGTTGCCAGATGGGGGCGAGTGACTTGTTGGGGGCGTTGTCGGTGAACGACCACTCGGCAGCATTCTCTTTCTTGTTCTCTCTGACAATATATCTGTATGTCGCAGCTCCCTCTACCTCTTTAAAGTCGAATGCGGGTGCGTACATGAACTTTTTGGAAAATTTATTCCAGTAGGGGTTTCTTCCCTCGTAACCGGGTCTTATGGGGATGTTGTACTCTGCGGCAGCTTGTTTGTTCAGTTGCTCTATCTTGTCCACAGCCTGTTCGCACGATAGACACAGGAACAGGGTGGCAATGGCTATTAGTGTTTTTTTCATTTTGCAGACTTGTTGGCGTTTCTGCAAATATAATGTCGCAATGAGCCGAATGCAAGTGTTTTTGCAAAGATTATTTTCAACAGGTGATGACTGTTTTGTGGATTTTCTTTTTATTCAAGGTTTAATGCTTTGTTCTATAAGCCGTTAGAGAGAAAATCGAATGCGTCGAAAATATCTATTTTTCTTAGGTTAATTTTTGCAAATTTGTCAAGATTTGCGAATAATGCAATTTCTATGCACTCCTCTCTGCTCAGTTTTTCGTATAGTTTTTCGTAGTGGTTGCAGTTGAATGTGGGCAGGGTGATATTCTCGCGCAGGTACCCTATGGATGCTCTGAGTAAAGAGGTAGGAAAACCGCAGTGCATCACCGATAGATATAATGTTGCAATGAGAGCAAGAGCCCGCAGGCTATCTTTCTCTTTTACTGTTGAAAAGTGTTGTATGAATGCCTCTTCCAACGGATTTTGGTATTTTGGACAGTGGCTTGCGACCTTTTCTGCGAGAAGAATTTTTGCAAAATCCTTCTCGTTGCTTGTCAGCGCTTGCAATAAAATTTCGTAGGCTTTTTTTGTGCAGGGCATGATATTTACACTATATTATATTCTTTTCTCTGAAACTTTTCGGCTAAATTAATAAATCTTTATGAAATATTACTTAAACCATTTTATATTTGTGTTGTCTAAGAAATGTGCGTTTGCACTTTTTAAATAAGGAATATAATTATTATCGTATTATGAAAAATATACTCATGCTGTTAATGGGATTGATGTTCTTTGCCATGCCCGCAGACAGCCAGACGACAAGCAAGAAAAAAATGGGGTTCTTGAACGGAACAATCATCGGCGCGACCGAAAAAGAGGCTCTGCCCAATGCATCGGTTCAGCTTTTTACCATCTCAGATACGGTCTACAAGGCGGGAGGTGCCAGTGACCTCGAGGGTAAGTTCTCTATAACAGTAGAGGCCGGCGACTACCTGATGCGTGTGTCGTACGTTGGTTATCACACTCAAGAGAAGTCTGTGAAGATTACTGCCAAAAAGACGACCGAACTTGGTAATATAGAGCTTAACCCCGATATTGTAACGCTCAAAGAGGCAGTTGTTACTGCCGAGGTGCCCCCTGTGACAATGACCGAGGACACTATGGTCTATAATTCGGCGGCTTTTCGTGTTCCCGAAGGCTCTATGCTGGAGGAACTTCTTAAGAAATATCCCGGCGTCGAGATTTCAGACGATGGAACAATTAAAGTGAACGGAAAGACTGTGAACCGCATTCTTATGAAGGGTAAGGATTTCTTTGGTACCGACAAGAATATGGCTCTCAAGAATATTCCTGCTGATGTTGTGGATAGAGTGAAGTTCTACGACAAAGACAGCGATTTCAAGCGTGTGACAGGTATCGACGATGGCGAGGAAGAGGCTGTGCTCGACTTGCAGATGAAGCGCGGTGCCGACCAGGGATGGTTCGGAAATACCGACGTCGCATATGGCTCGCACGAGAGATATTCGGCCAAGAATACCACCAGCCGTTTTACCGATAAGTCGCAGATGTCGCTCATCCTCTCGGCTAACAACATTGGCGACAGAGGCTTCCGCGGTGGTGGCGGCTCGGGTCTTGTGGCAAGCAAGATGGGCGGTTTCAACTTCGCTACACGCACCGACAAGGTCGAGACAGGAGGTAACATCCGTTTCAACCACAGAGACACTGATGCAAAGAGTTTTTCATCGTCGGAGTACTTCATGACATCGGGCAATGCCAACCAATACTCTACAAGCCAGAATAACTCTTTCAGCCGTTCGAGCAATATCAATGCCGATTTTCGCGTGGAGTGGAAGATTGACTCTTTGACAAATATCATTTTCCGACCTTCTATGTCTTATTCGACATCTGACAGTTGGTCGAAAAGCTCATCGGCGACTTTCGATGCCGACCCCTTCGAGCATGGTGCCGACTATCTGCGCAGCATGTTTGGCGATGTGCCCGACGGTTTCGAGGATATTGCCATCAACCGTAACCAAAACGAAACTATGAGCAGCAGTGAGAGCCGTTCGGTAAATGCTAACTTGCAGATTAACCGCCGTTTGGGTAAGGTGGGACGTAACATTACGTTTGACGGTTCATTCGGTTACAGCGACAGCGAGAGCGAGAACATTTCAAATAACGATGTTACATATTTCCGTGAGAGTGCAGGCAAGGGCTACGTCAGAAAACGTTACTCTTCTACACCCTCGGAGCGTTGGAATTACAGCACACGTGTAAGCTACACCGAGCCTCTCTCCCAAATTGCCAATTTGCAGTTGAGCTACCGCTTCAATTACAGCAACAACAGCAGCGACCGCTCAACATATGTATTTGATAATTTGGGATATGACTTAGATGGTAAGCTCAACCACTATTACCATTTCCCCGCCCTCCCCGAGGATTATCAGCAGTACAAAAGCGACAGTCTTAGTCAGCATTCGGCCTATCGTAATATGAACCACGAGGTGAATGCTATGGTGCGTTTCGTTACCGAGAAGATGAACTTCAGCATAGGTGCATCGTGGTTGCCCCAGCACTCTCGCATGAAATATCAATATCTTGGTCTCGACACAGTGCTTAAGCGCACAGTCAATAACTTTGCGCCCAACATTCGCATGCGCTACAAATGGAACAAGAGCACTGTGCTTAACGTAATGTATCGCGGAAGCACATCGCAACCTTCGATGACCGACCTGCTCGACATTACCGACGACTCCAACCCTCTGAACATCACTAAGGGTAACCCCGGATTGAAACCTTCGTTCACCAACAACATGAACGCATTCTTCAATACCTACAACGCCGAAGCTCAGCGAGGAATTTCGGCTAACCTTCGTTTCTCGAATACTCTCAACAGCATCAGTCAGAAGGTTACATACAACGAGGCTACCGGTGGTCGCATCACACGCCCCGAGAATATCAACGGTAACTGGAACGTGAACGGAGGATTCAACTTCAACTCGGCGATTCCTTCGAATACCAAGTTTACATACAGTGCCTCTACCGATGCAGGTTTCAACCACGGTGTTGCATACATTAGCATGCTCAACAAGAACAGTGTTAAGAACACCATCAAGACAACAAGCATCAGCGAGCGTCTCAAAGGTGGTTATCGCAATGATTGGTTCGAGATGACTATCAACGGCTCTTTGCGTTACGCCCGTTCTGTGAACGAGCAGCAGCCCGGTCAGAACCTCGAAACCTATGACTTCTCGTATGGTCCCAGCACAAATATTCTGTTACCCTGGTTCAACATACGTTTCTATTCTGACATTTATATGAGCAGCCGTCGCGGATACAGCGACCCCTCGTTCAATACCAATGAACTTTTGTGGAATGCACAGGTGTCGGCAAGTTTCCTCAAAAAGAATGCTCTCACAGTCTCTTTCCAAGTGTTCGACATTCTGCACGAGCAGAGCAACGTCAGTCGTAATATCTCTGCAACAATGCGCAGCGACACTCAGAACAATGCCATCCACAGCTATTGTATGTTCCATGTGATATATAAATTCAATCAGATGGGCGACAAGAATACACGCTCGCAGATGAATCGCTCTTTTAACGGGCAGGGTGTTCCTCCCGCCGAGATGCGCGAAATGATGCAGAGAGGCGGTGGCCGTATGGGCGGTGGTGGCGGCTTTGGAGGGCCCGGAATGGGCGGTGGTGGCCGTTTCTAAAATCTCCGAAGTGTTAAGTAAACTTAAAGATAGAGTAACAGTACGCTTTTACTCTATCTTTTTTTGTTCTTAATTATTAAATTCGCAAGGATATTTTTTACTACTGTGCAAATGTTTGGACTCGATGCAATAACATTTTGGGGAATTGTGCGCTGTCTCTACTGGATATATATGGTGGTGGCAGTGGTTACAGCTTTCTCGGTGGTGTTGAACAATCGTGTGCCTGTAAAGACGTTGGCATGGGTGTTGGTGATACTTGGCGTACCCTATCTGGGGCTGTTCATATATTATGTGTTTGGTAGGGACACTCGTCGCCGACGCCTGATAAACAAGCAGTCGCTTACGCAGATACAGAAAAAGTGTTTCCCTGTGCACAAGAGTGCCAAGGTCGCACAGGGTATTCCCGAATGTTATGTGTCGCTGGCTAGGTTCTTTGAAAATGTTGCCGATGCCTATCCGGTCTCAAACAACAGTGTTGAGATTCTTTCGGATGGTGTTTCGTTCTTTACCCGTCTAGTACGCGAAATTTATGCTGCCAAAGAGCATGTTCACGTGCAGTTCTATATTTTTATGGACGATGCAATGGGACACCTGTTGCGCGACGTTCTCATGGACAAGGCTCGCGAGGGTGTCGAGGTGCGTGTGCTCTACGACGATGTGGGCTGCTGGCGGGTAGACAAGAACTTTTTCGAGGAGATGCGTTGTGCGGGAATGTATGTGCAGGCTTTCCTCAAAGAGCGTTTCCCCATGCTGTCGAGCAGTCTTAATTATCGCAACCATCGCAAGGTGGTGGTGATAGATGGAAAAACCGCTTTCATAGGTGGTATGAATGTTGCCGACCGTTATGTGACGGGTGGCGGTAGGGGTAGATGGCGCGATGTGATGCTGTGTGTGCGTGGCGAGGCTGTTTATGGCATACAGGTCTCTTTCCTTGTCGATTGGTATTTTGCCGACCGTTCTTTGGTGAGTGGTGCCCGATACTTCCCGAAACCCGATGTGCTCACTCGTGGCCCTATGATGCAGGTTGTCGTCTCTAACCCCATTGGTGCGTGGCGTGAAATGTTGCAGGGTGTGGGGCATCTGATATCCAACTGCAAGGAGTATCTTTACATTCAGACACCCTATTTCATGCCCAGCGATTTTGTGCTGACAGCAATACTTAACCTTGCTCTTGCAGGGGTGGATGTGAGAATTATGGTGCCCGAGCGTTCTGACAGCAGCTTTACCGAACTTGCTTCGCGCTCTTTTCTGGGCGATGTGATGTTTGCAGGGGTCAAGGTGTATCTCTATCGTGGGGGCTTTTTGCACTCCAAGATGTTGGTATGTGATGATATGCTTGCTTCGGTGGGGTCGGCAAATATTGATTTTCGCAGTTTTGAATGCAATTTTGAAATAAATACTTTCGTCTATGACGAGGGTGTTGCACGAGAATTGAAATCTCTCTTTATGGAAGATATGCGCTCGTGCAGACTATATACTTATAAGGAGTACAAGGAGCGTCCCTTACGGCAACATCTCAAGGAGTCGTTGGCAAGGCTCTTCTCTCCGGTGCTGTAACAGTTGGTGATAATAATTATATAATAGATATGAGTGATACTTTTTCAAGGGCAAAGATTGACATTGTGGTTGTCTCTTTGCTGTTCCTGGGTTCTGTGGTGCTGTTTTTCAGCCCTGTGCAAATTCCTTACAAGTTGGCTCTGCCTGTGGGAGTACTTTTTATGTCGTCGCTCAAGTTGTTGCCCTGGCAGATGTCGTTTGCCATGCTTTTTTCGTGTGCAGGAGATTTCTTTGGCGCGTATGGTAACTTCCTTGCGCAGATGTCGGCCTTTGCCATTGCCCACGTGTTTATTATAGGCTATTTCTTTTCGCGTTACAGATTAGGTGTGTTGCGTCGCCGCTACACTCGTTATTCGGCAAGATATATGACTGTGGCGACGTTGTTTGTGATTCCTATCCTTGTATTTGCGTTTGTTAAAATAATTCCTCATGCACCTGCGGGCGTGTTGCGCTATGGAGTCTCTTTTTATGCGGTGCTCATCGCCACTATGGTGTGGGGTGCTTTGCAGCAGCGCAGCGTGCTCTTCGGTGTCGGTGCCATTCTTTTCCTTGCGTCGGATATGATATTGGCATGGAACCGTTTCGTTGAGCATCTGCCAAATAGCAGTGTGTTGATACTTGTCCCCTATTATTTGGCACAGTGGTTGCTCTTTATGCGCTCTACCAAATGGTTGGGACGCCACATGGAACGCGAATGACGCAGGGTGTTACTCCTGCGCCTCCTCTTTCTCTTCGTTATCTGCCTCTTCGCTGCTTGCTGTGAAAAGGGTGAAGTTCACGCTGCCGTATGATATGTGGCGCATGAAGTTGGGGTGCTGGGAAAAGTCGTAGTCTTTGCCATGCTCAAAAATAAAGATGCCATCCTCTTTAAGAAGATTGTGCTCGAAAATGAGGTTGGGAATTGAACCTAGCTCTTTCAGCATATAGGGAGGGTCGGCAAATATGATGTCGTATTTGCGTGAGTCGCGTCGCACGAATCTGAACACATCGTCGCGCAGGGGTATCCAATTTTTATCCTGCAACTTAGCGTGAATCTTTCTCTGGTGTGAGTAGTGAAGCGAGTCCATTTCCACTGAAATTACAGGGGCACAGCCTCGCGAGAGAAATTCCAGGCTGATGCCTGCTGTGCCCGAGAAGAGGTCGAGTACAGCGCAACCGTCAAAGTCGACAATGTTGTTGAGTACATTGAACAGGTTCTCTTTGGCAAAGTCCGTAGTGGGGCGTGCCTTGAAATTGCGTGGGATGTCAAAATGACGCGCTTTGTATTTTCCGCTGACTATTCGCATAATAAAAGTGTTTGCAGGTCAAAGGGTATGTTTTCTATTTTGTTCAGCAGGTTAGAACGGAACTGCTCGCGTGGGTTTATACGTTTGATGTTGCCTATGAAGTTTTTCGCACTCATCTCCATTGCGTCTGCGTGGTTGTCGCCACACAAGAGCAGGGTCTCCTCCAGTTGCGAGAATTTCAGTTCGTTCCAGATGCACAGCAGGTAGTAGAGTTGGTCCTCGGTCTCTTCGCCTGTGAATCCGTTTATCAGCATGGGACGGCCATCTTCCATCGCTATCAGCAGCGACTTCTCGCCGTGAAGATATGCTGTAAGGTATCTTTTCTCTTCGCGTGGGTAGCGTGTGAGAAAGCCCAGTATGATGCTTACAGGTGAGTAGTAGTTTATTTCGCCTATTTCGCACAGACATTCGTGCAGCTCTTCGTCAATGGCAAAGAGCACTGTCAGATTGTGGGCGCTCAGCCTGTTCGACAATATCTTGATATTTCTATCCGGCGAGGGGAAGCAACTGTTGTATATTGCTGCGTGTTCCTCGCTGTTGTCATAGTCTGACGGAACGGTGGTAAACTCAGTCGTTGCAACTATTACCTGTATGTCGCTGTATTTGCATGATGCGAGTCTGCTCTCTTCCCATGCAGCCTCGAAGTTGGCACTCAGTGATGTTGCTTTGTCACACTCGTGATAGCTGTATCTCACCGAGTCGGGTTGTTGGGGCAGGTAGGTGCAAAAACAAAATCCATCCGTACTTATACGGATGGATAGTGTAGGGGATAACTGTGTTGTCTCCTTATTCATTTATATTCGATTATTCCCAGTTACCTGCGTTGTTGTTGGGCATCTCAACGTCACCAACCTTAAGACCGCAGTAACGGCCCATCTTCTTCATGTCGCTGATGAGGTTTTTGAGCTCCTGGTCGTTAACACCTGTCAAGTATACTTCGTAGGGTGTGCGTGCCTCGAAAAGATATTGGGGGCTACCTGCCTTTGTGGTGTCTACGCTTGTTGCAACCTCGAATTTTGTACCGTTACCGAAGGGTACAAATGACAATGAGTCAATATTATAACCCTTGGGGTAGAGTGTGTCGAGAAGTGCAATCCATGTTGTGTCGCGACGGAAGTTCTTCAATCCCTCTTTCTCAACCTCTTTCCAGTTGTTTGTCTTTTTTGCTTTAGCAATGATGTCCATAGCTTTTTTCTCGGTGAGACCACGCTCGAGCTGTGCGTCATCCAATTCACCCTCTTTGAGGATAACAGGCATCTGTGCAGTCTTTACAAACTCGATAAGGCTGTCGAGGTTGTCAGAGTAGCCGGTCTTTGTAATGTTGCGGTACTCCACTTGCGCTGTACGGATGTCGATGAGGCGTGCAATGATTGCTTTTTCGCGGAGACTGCGCTCCTCGGAAAACTCGATGGGACCCATGATGCTACGGTAGCAGATGTAGCCAAGTCCGATGATTGTTACAGCAAGTAACAGATTTAAACCTTTTTTCATTGTTTCTATATTTTATTTATGTATTTTCGTAGCGCAAAAATAAGACAAAAAAACGGAATAGCCGTTTTTTTATGCGTTTTTTATTAAACAAAAGTGATAAATAAATACTTAGCTGCGCAAATTAAGACAAATTTCCCGTTTATTCCCACACCTGAACAGGAAATTTCTTTAGAAAAGTTATCGGATTTTATATTCTCTACCGATGACCGATCTGCTTTTATGTTATGCGGTTATGCGGGTACGGGAAAGACAACTCTTATTTCGGCGCTTGTGCGCACACTTGGGCAGTTGCAATACAAGGTGGTGCTTTTGGCACCCACCGGCCGAGCGGCTAAAGTGTTTTCATCCTATTCGGGCAGGAGTGCTTATACCATCCACAAATGTATATATCGACAAAAATCTATACTTCACAGCAATGTTTTCACTTTGTCGCATAACAGTCTGCGCAATGCGCTTTTCATAGTCGATGAGGCTTCGATGATTGCCAATGGTGGTCTTTCGGGGTTCGGCTCGGGCGCTTTGCTCGACGACCTTGTGGAGTTTGTCTATTCTGGTGATGGGTGTCGCATGTTGTTGCTTGGTGACACTGCACAGCTGCCACCCGTAGGCGAGGAGCTTTCTCCGGCACTCTCGGTCGAATATTTGCGTAGCATGGGGCTTGATGTTACTCGTGTGGAGCTTACACAGGTGATGCGTCAGACCGAGGGCTCCGGCATTCTCACCAATGCCACCATGCTCAGGATTCTTATATCCAGTGGCATGGGTTCCATGCCCCGCATACGTCTTACAGGTTTTCCCGATATTTCTGTCGTTACGGGAGAAACTCTTATAGAGACCATCGAGACGGAATATGGTGCAGTGGGGCTCGAAGAGACTATCGTTCTTTGTCGCTCGAACAAACGCGCCAATATTTACAACGAGGGCATTCGTCGACGCATCCTCTATCGCGAGGACGAACTCAATAGAGGCGACTTGTTGATGGTGGTCAAGAATAATTACTATTGGCGCGAGCAAGTGGGAAAAGTAGATAAAGAGCTGCTCGAAAAACTCGATTTTGTTGCCAATGGCGATATTGCCGAGATTATGCGCGTGGGTGGCGTCGAGGAAATGTATGGCTTCCGCTTCGCCGATGTTACCCTCTCTTTCCCCGACTACGACTGCGAGTTTGATGTAAAAATTCTTCTCGACACTCTCACGAGCGAGTCGCCATCGCTAACCAAAAGCGAGAATGAGCGTCTCTTCGAGGCTGTGTGGAACGATTATGCCGACATTGGTGCCAAACGCAAACGCATGGAGAAGTTGCGCGAAGATCCTTACTACAATGCTATGCAGGTGAAATATGGTTATGCAGTCACCTGCCACAAGGCGCAGGGCGGACAGTGGCGCACCGTCTTTCTCGATCAGGGTTACACGCCTCCCGAAGGGGTTAATAACGACTATTTCCGTTGGCTCTACACTGCTTTTACGCGTGCCACAGAGAGACTCTATCTCGTTAATTGGCCGACGCAGTGCATTGAGTAGCTGCGCGCAGTGTATCTTCTTTTATGTGATAGTCGTCGCTATGCAGCAGGCGTCGGCTGTCGTCGAGAAATTCATCCAATTTTGTTTTTGTTACAGGTGGTAGCTTTTGTGGGGGAGTGGCTGCCGGCCATATTTCAAAATTCTTTACTCCGTCGCGGCCGGGGCGTGCCACCCATGTGAGCAGGTATTTTAGTTGCGATAAAATGGTTACTCCATAGAATTTTTTCAAACACAACGTAGCCAATGCTCCGCCGTCGCGACCGCGTGCAAACATGCCCGATACGAGGTTGCTCAGTGAATATATGAGGGTGTGTCGGCCGGGGGCGAGTGTGTCGCGGCGCACCTCTATCGGTTGTAGTACATGGGGGTGGTTGCCTATAATGTGGTCGATTCCTTGCGCGAGCAACCAGTCGGCAAGCTGACGTTGTTCTTTTGAGGGTACGTGGGTGAATTCATCGCCCCAATGTATGCAGACGACTATTGCGTCGGGGTGCATGGAACGTGCTTTTGCAATGTCGCGGGCGATAATCTCTTTGTCAATGAGATTTACGACAATAGGCGAGGGAATGGGTATTCCGTTAGTGCCGTATGTGTAGTTAAGCAATGCTATGCGCATGTTGTTCTTTTCCACGATATACGGGTAGCGTTTTTCGCGGTCGAGGCTGTCGCGGTACACTCCGCAGTGGGCGATGTTCAGCGAGTCGAGCTTGTCGAGTGTGCGCAGAATGCCTCTTTTGCCTCTATCGAGGCAGTGGTTGTTGGCGAGTAGCATGATGTCGAAACCTGCATCGTGTGCGGCGATAAGAAAACTGTCGGGTGCACAAAACATCGGGTAGCCTCCGTATGGCTTCCCGGCAATGGTGGTCTCTAAATTTGCAACTGCAACGTCGGCTTTGGTTACATACTCTTTTATATGGCGATAGCAGGGCGAGTAGCTGTATGTGCCGTCGGGCTGTCGTGCGGCATTAAGCTGGCTCTCATGTTGCATGAGGTCGCCGGCAAAGAGTATCTCAAGTTGCGAAAAATATTGTGCTACTGCCTGTGCCGCAATGTTTGTTGCGGTAGCAAGCAGTAGCACTGATATAAGAGTACGTAATCTTTTCAAAATAGATTATTTGTATATTTCTCCTTTTGCTGCGAGCAGAGTGTTCTGCATCAGCGAAACGATGGTCATGGGGGCTACGCCTCCGGGAACGGGGGTGATGTACGAGCATTTGGGGGCAACGTTGGGGTAGTCTACGTCTCCCATCAGGCGGAAGCCCGATTTTGTTTCGGTGGTGGGAACGCGTGTTGTACCCACGTCGATGATTACTGCACCCTCTTTCACCATATTCTCTTTTACGAAGTGGGGCTGTCCGAGTGCGGCAATGATGATGTCAGCCTGACGACACTCCTCCTCGATGTTTGCTGTGCGGCTGTGGCAGATAGTCACTGTCGCGTCGCCGGGTGTTCCTTTCTGCAACATAAGGTTGGCAACGGGCTTACCCACGATGTTGCTACGGCCAAGAACCACGCACTTCTTACCTTTTGTGTCGATATTGTAGCGGCGCAGAAGCTCCATAATTCCGTTGGGTGTTGCCGACAGGTAACAGGGAAGTCCAATGGTCAGACGCCCCGCGTTTATCGGGTGAAATCCATCAACGTCTTTGCGGTAGTCGATAGCCTCTATCACCTTCTGCTCGTCGATGTGTTTGGGCAGGGGTAGCTGCACGATGAATCCGTCTACGTCAGCATCGTTGTTAAGCTCCTCGACCTTTGTGAGCAGTGTCTCCTCGGTGATGTCGTCTTCGTAGCGGATGAGGGTGGATGTAAATCCGCACTCCTCGCATGCGCGTACTTTGTGTGCTACGTATGTCTCACTGCCGCCGTCGTGACCAACAAGGATGGCTGCAAGATGAGGACGCTTACCGCCCTTTGCGATTATTTCATTTACTTCGGCTGCAATCTCTTTTTTTATTTCAGCCGCAATGGCTTTTCCATCAATTATTTGCATAATATTCTTATTTTTTGAGCAAATATTTTTCAACTGTGTTTTTCATGTTTGTGCCACGCATGGCATTGTCACGCTCGAGAATAGTTCCGTCGGGGCCTATGAGTATTATTTCAGGAATTCCGTCTACTCCGTATGCCTCGGTAGCTTTTTTCTCAGTATCGATAATCTGCGCCCATGTAACATTCTCGGCCTTCAATGTAGGCTCAAGGTTTTTCTCTTCGTCCCACACAAATATGCCAAGCACTGTAAGCCCTTTGTCCTTGTAAAGGTTGTGCAACTCGGCAAGGTTGGGAATCTCGCGTTTGCAGGGGCCGCACCAGCTTGCCCACATGTCTACAACCACATAGTTGCCTTTGCCAACGTAGTCCGATAGTTTGACGGGGTTGCCCGCAGCGTCTTTTCCTTCAAAATCGACAAAAGGTTTACCAACTGCGGTAGCTATCTTGCCTTTAAGTGAATTGAGCTCTCCTTTTGCAATGTCAAGGTTTTTAAGATAATCGCCTAAGCTCTCGATAGTTGTAAGTCTTGTTTCATCATCAAGGGCTCTGTATAAAGGAGATGTTAACAACAATACTCCAATAATATCGTTGTTGTGCTTTGCGAACCATTTAGCCGATTCTGCTTTTATATTTTCGGGCGAAATTGTGTCGCAAACGGCAAGCATTTCTCTCATGATTTTATTGTTCTCTGTACCGTCGGCATATGCTGTTTTTTTCTCTTCTGTAAACTCCAGAGTGATATTGCCATTCTCAAGTATCAGCAAGCCAAATAGGGGTGTGTCTTTTATGTATAGCATCGATAGCATGGCACTATCGGCTACTCCCTCAAGGACAAATTTGTCGCCGTTTACAGTGGTGGTAGCAATAAGCTCCATTTCTGTGGTAGGACGTATAATAACTTCCTTGCCGTTCATTGACGAATCGGGTAAAATACCTGTTACAGTGTAGCTTGTAGGCGCAGGTGCTGTACAAGCCGCAAGGAGTGCAGTTGCTCCTATTGCTAATTTGCTCAGTAGTTTCATACTTTATTTGTATATTTTTTAGCAATGTATTTGATTTACTTTTTGAGCAGGTATTTCTCGATGGTGGGTTTCATGTTCTCGCCACGTACAGCTCTGTCGCGCTCGAGTATTGTTCCGTCGGGGCCGATGAGCATTATCGAAGGAATTCCGTTCACGCCGTACAAGTTTGTAGAAACTTTCTCAGTGTCGATAATCTGCGCCCATGTTACATTCTCGGCTTTCAATGTAGGCTCAAGGTTCTTAACATCGTCCCAAACGAAAATACCAAGTACTGTAAGACCTTTGTCTTTGTAAAGGTTGTGTACCTCGGCAAGGTTGGGAATCTCGCGTTTGCAGGGGCCGCACCAGCTTGCCCACATGTCTACAAGCACATAGTTACCTTTGCCAACGTAGTCGGACAATTTTACAGTGTTGCCCGCAGCGTCTTTTCCCTCGAAATCGGTATAGGGCTGGCCAACCTCTGTTGCTTTGCGTGCTTTCAGGCGGTTAAGCTCTTTCTTAATAAACTCTTTGTTCTTTACAAAGTCGCCAAGGCCTTCGAGTGTGGCAATCTGTGCGTCTGCTTCGAGGACAAAGAAAAGAGGTGATTCGAACAAGACAAGGCTGATAACATCGTTGTTGTGCTTTGCGAACCATTCTTTTGATATTGCTTCTATATTCTCTTTTAGCATAGTGTCGCAAACGGCGTAAAGGTCGCCTATAATGTTGTTGCTCTCTGTGCCGGTGGGAATAACTCTATCGGCTGTATAGTCCAATACGATATTGCCATTTTCAAGTACAAGCTCGCTGTATGTTCTTGTGCCTTTTACCTGCACGTAGCAATATCTTGCAGTGTCGGCTACGCCCTCGAATGTGAACTTATTACCCTCGATTGTATCTTTGGCAATCAATTGTCTTGTGAATTTCTCAATCATTGCAATCTCTTTGCCATTCATCGACGAGTCGGGCAGAATTCCTGTTACTGTATAGCTTGTGGGTGCGGGAGGTGTACATGCAGCAAATATTGTTGCACCCATTACAACTGCTGCCAATTTGTTAAGTAATTTCATGGTCTTGTTGTGTTTTTTGTTATTATCTGCCGAAACGTGGCATTCCGGGCATCATCTTGCCGAACTTGCCGCCTGCAACAGTTTTCATTGTTTTGCGAATCATTTCAAACTGCTTCATCAGGCGATTGACCTCTTGGATGTCGGTACCGCTGCCTCGTGCGATACGTGCACGACGCGATGCGTTGATGATGTCGGGGTTCGAACGCTCCTCGGGTGTCATTGAGTGAATCATTGCCTCTACGCTCTTGAATGCGTTGTCGTCGATGTCCATGTCTTTGATAGCCTTTCCTACACCGGGAATCATTCCCATGAGGTCTTTGATGTTACCCATTTTCTTTATCTGGGCTATCTGTGTGAGGAAGTCGTTGAAGTCGAACTGGTTTTTCGCGAGTTTGCGTTGCAGTTTCTTTGCCTCCTCTTCGTCGAACTGCTCCTGTGCGCGCTCAACGAGAGAAACGACGTCACCCATGCCCAAGATACGGTCGGCCATACGGTTGGGGTGGAACTGGTCGATAGCCTCCATCTTTTCGCCTGTACCGATGAATTTGATGGGTTTGTTTACCACAGTGCGGATAGAGAGTGCTGCACCACCGCGTGTGTCACCGTCGAGTTTGGTGAGGATAACGCCGGTGAAGTCGAGACGGTCGTTAAACTCTTTTGCAGTGTTTACAGCGTCCTGACCGGTCATAGAGTCTACTACGAAGAGTGTCTCGGTGGGGTTTACAGCCTCTTTTATCGCGCTAATCTCCTGCATCATCGCCTCGTCGATGGCCAAACGACCTGCGGTGTCGATGATTACCAGGTTGTAGTTGTTCTGCTTCGCCTCCTTTATGGCGTTAAGTGCAATCTGTACGGGGTTTTTCGATTCGGGCTCGCTGTATACGGATACTCCTATCTGCTCACCGAGTACTTTCAACTGGTCGATAGCTGCGGGACGGTACACGTCGCAGGCTACGAGCAGGGGATTTCTGTTTTTCTTCTTCTTGAGGAAGAGAGCGAGTTTAGACGAGAATGTGGTCTTACCCGAACCCTGGAGACCTGACATAAGCACCACCGCGGGGTGTCCCTCGTAGTTTATTTCGGCTGTCTCGCCACCCATGAGTGCTGTAAGCTCGTCGTGCACGAGTTTCACCATCAACTGTCCGGGTTGGATGGATGTGAGCACGTTCTGACCGATGGCTTTATTCTTTACCGTATCGGTGAAAGTCTTTGCTACTTTGTAGTTTACGTCGGCGTCGAGAAGTGCTTTGCGCACATCTTTCAAGGTCTCTGCAACGTTAATCTCGGTAATACGGCCTTCGCCCTTAAGTATTTTAAATGAACGTTCAAGGCGTTCGCTTAGGTTTTCAAACATTTTCTTTTATCTCTTTTTATGTTATTATTTTTTTAATTCTCTATCTTTATAACACCGCCGGTGGCTTTGTCGAGTACTACTTTGGTTGTCACGTTCTTGTTGAACAGCTCTCTTGACAGGCTTTCTGTGGTGCCGAGCTGTGCAAAGGGAAGCTCCTCTTCGAAATAGACCTTTGTGGGAGAGTATATCTTCACCTCCGCTTTTCCGGGGATATTTACAAATACACCCTCTTTCTTAGGCGCTTTTTTCTTCTTGCCGTTATCTACGGGCTGAGGTATGCTGAAGAGGTTCTTGAAATCGTAGTATATGGGTGCTCCGGCAAGGTCGTTGTTCTTGAGTATTCCCAACTTACGTGAGAAGCGGAAAAGAACGGCCTTTGTGGTGTCGCTCTCCATTGTGGGCGTCAGTTTAATGTTGCAGGTGTATCTTACAGTGTCGCATGTGCCCACGAAAAGGCTTTTCAACGATTGTTCCTGCATGTTGAGTTCGGCGAGCACAAGCTGCATGGAGAGTCCGTCTTTGGGCATGTTCTCGGCCTGTCCGCGTGTGATGGCAAGTTTGCTCTCGCGTATCGCATATATCTCTTTAGAGGTCAGCTCGGCCATCTTCGCAGTGGATGTTGCTTGCAGAATTTCGCTTGTGAGGTAGCTCTTAGGGTCTGGCAACTGTTTGGTAGTGCTCTTTTTTCCCACGGGGGGCTCTTCGGTGAATCTTGTGTTTATTGCTTGCAGAATACCCTCCTTGCTCAGTTGTACGTTTGCGGCACTGCTACCCTCGGCCAGTTTTATAGTGTACATCTTCTCGGGGTTGGGTGTTCCCAACTGCTTGATTGTTACTGACGAAATCTCCCAATACTTCTCGGTCTTGTTTATCGCGTCGGTGATGTGCAGATAGTTGCCGGCGTATGCGCTGAACTCTCCCGGGGTACGTGTGATTTCCATTGCCTCGAGTGTGATGTCAAGCACTGTGTTTGGCAAGTAGTATGTTACTCCCGATGCCTCGCCGTTTCTGTATGGTCCCACTTCGGTTTGTGCCAATGCGGGCAATGCGGCGAACAAACATGTTAGTATGTATAATATATTCTTTTTCATCGTATCATATATTTATAAGGTTGATACACTATTATTCCAATCTAACTTTTTGCAAAGATAGTGCAAGCCGAGCGCAATACAAAAAAAGCTGGCTTTTTTTTCTTGCCGAGGCGCCGCCTATCTTATTTAAAAATAGTGCAAGCCGCCTTTTGTTTTTTCTCCCGAGGCGCCGCCTATCTTATTTAAAAATAGTGCAAGCCGCCTTTTATTTTTTCTCCCGAGGCGCCGCCTATCTTATTCAAAGATAGTGCAAGCTACCTCTTTCAGCGCCGCCTATCTTATTTAAAGATAGTGCAAGCCGCCTTTTGTTTTTTCTCCCGAGGCGTCGCCTACCTTGTTTTTGGCTGTTAGCTTTTAGCTTTTGGTCTTTGGTCAATCGCTAACCGCCAACAGCTATATTATATATAAGGTAATACCAAGAATGAAAAAATGTGGCAATTTTTAGTTAATTTGTGTTCGATTTTATCTAAAAGTGTGCAGTGGTGCTCTATTGTAGTTGTTAATTTAGTAATTAAAACTTGCAGAAATGTTAATTATGGAAAAATTGGAATTAAATGGTGTTAAGGAATTAGGATAGAATATATAGTTCAGATATATTTGCAATATGAAAAAAATGACTATTTGGATAATTGGTGCAGTGATGGTGCTCTCGTGCCTGGGCTTGCTTTATATGCAGATGGATTATATCAATTCCATCAGCCGCATGCGTCGCGAGCATTTTGACGAAGGTGTGAAGCGCAGTCTGCATCAGACGGCATACAACCTGGAGCTGACCGAGATGAAATATTATCTTTCAAAAAACATCCAGAAAGATATACAGAAATCGAACATCAACAGCAATAATGTTCTCGAACTCGAACACAGCTACTTTGTCACATCCGACGATGGAAACATTCAGTCGGTCTTTGAGATGAAGACCATAATGAACAATCCGGCAAATCCCTTGACAAAGGTGAACCGTTCGGCTGGCAAAAGGCAGATGACACTGCGCGAGGCACAACGCCATTCGTTAGAGGTGTTGCGCACGCGTTACATGTATCAGCGCGCGGTTCTCGACGAGGTGGTGTATAATATGCTTTATCAAGCGAGCGAGAAGCCGCTTGCGCAAAGGGTGAATTTTAGAAAGTTGCACCACGACCTTAAGGCCGAACTCGAAAGCAATGGAATAGACCTGCCCTATCATGTAAGAGTGTTGGGTGGCGATGGTAAAGAGGTGTATCGCTGTGCCGATTTCCAGGAGACGAGTGGCGAGAATGTATATAAAGAGCTGTTGTTCAAGAATGATCCCCCCAACCGCATGGCAGTTCTCGAGATTGTCTTTCCCGCCGATACACTGAACAAATATATATATAAATCGGTTAAATTTATGATACCTTCGACGTTGCTGGTGCTGGTGTTGTTGGTGACATTCCTGATAACCGTATATCTGTTTGTAAGGCAAAAGAAGGTGTCCGAGATTAAAAACGATTTTATAAACAACATGACGCACGAGTTCAAGACACCTATCTCTACAATCTCGTTGGCAGCGCAGATGTTGCAGGACCCTTCGGTGGCAAAGTCGCCTTCGATGTTCGGTAAACTGTCGGGTGTGATAACGAGCGAGACCAAGAGGCTGAGGTTTCAAGTAGATAAGGTGTTGCAGATGTCGATGTTCGAGAGTCGCGACAACACTTCTCTCAAAATGAAAGAGCTCGATGCTAACGAACTTATAACAGGGGTGATAAATACCTTTGCTGTAAAGGTAGAGCAGGGTGGTGGAAAGATAATAGCATCTTTGGAGGCCGAAGATCCTTTTGTGTATGTCGACGAAATGCACTTTACGAATGTGGTGTTCAACCTCATGGATAATGCCGTAAAATACAAACGACAGGATGAACCTCTGCTGTTGAACATACATACATGGAATGCCAACGGCAACTTCATGCTCTCCATTCAGGACAACGGAATAGGAATAAGCAAAGAGAATATCAAAAAGATATTTGATAAATTTTACAGAGTACACACCGGTAATCTGCATGACGTCAAAGGCTTTGGTCTCGGTCTGGCCTATGTGAAGCAGATAATTCAAGCTCATAAGGGCTCGATACGCGCCGAGAGTGAGGTGGGTGTGGGAACAAACTTTATAATTGTATTACCATTAAAATAGAGAAATTATGGAAGAAAAACAGAGTATCTTGCTTTGCGAGGACGATGAGAACCTCGGAATGTTGCTCAGAGAGTATTTGCAGGCTAAAGGTTACCATGCCGAGCTTTGTGCCGACGGCGATGCGGGCTATCGCGCATTCTTGAAAGGTAAGTTCGATATTTGCGTTCTTGATGTGATGATGCCCATAAAAGATGGTTTTACCCTTGCTCAAGAGATTCGTGCAGCCAATGCCAATATACCTATTATATTCCTTACAGCAAAGACACTGAAAGAGGATATTCTTGAGGGATTCAAAATTGGCGCCGACGACTACATCACAAAACCCTTCAGTATGGAAGAACTTGTGTTCCGCATCGAAGCAATCCTTCGTCGCGTGTGTGGCAAGAAGAGCAAAGAGAGTTCGGTGTACAAGATCGGTCGTTTCCAGTTCGATACACAGAAGCAGTTGCTCTCGATTGATGGTCAGCAGACAAAGCTCACCACAAAAGAGTCTGAACTTCTTGGTCTGCTTTGTGCTCATGCGAATGAGATTTTGCAGCGTGACTTTGCGCTCAAAACCATCTGGATAGACGATAACTATTTCAATGCCCGCAGTATGGATGTATATATTACAAAATTGCGCAAGCATCTTAAGGCCGACAGTGCCATCGAGATTATCAATATTCATGGTAAGGGCTACAAACTTATAACCCCCGAAGTCGAGGCGTAAGGCATAGCCGAAAAAATAAAAAAGCGAAACAGTGCACTGCTTCGCTTTTTTATTTTTTGCATTTACGATTGTTGGTCGCGTGGCAATCTTACTTGTCCTCGGCCATGCTCTTTTTGCCAAAGATGATGTAGGCTACAAGACCTACAACCATGGCGATGAGTGAACCTGACTGTACCGCGTTGTAGTTAGTCCACTGAAGGAAGTGGCTGAGCATCAGTACGATAGCTGCCAATACAATGAGGGCAAGCCCTGAATTTTTCAGAATAGAATTCATAATTATATGTTTATTTTGTTATTTTCTGTTTACAAAGTAACACATAAATATTCAGAGAAAGAAATTTTTTTCTCAAAAAATGCTCTTTAAGGCTCTAAAAAAGGGTGGATGGTTGTGAATAACAGCAATCTAACCGAATAAAATATAAAAAGTTTGCACTAAAAGTTTGTTATGTGAAAAAAAACAGCTACCTTTGCACCCGCGTTTAAGTAAACGAATGTTTAACCTATTTTATTAATCAGTATGAATCAATACGAAACCGTTTTCATTTTAACTCCCGTTTTGTCTGAGGTTCAGATGAAGGAAGCGGTAGAGAAATTCAAAGGCATCCTCACTGCTGAAGGCGCTGAGATTGTTAATGAAGAGAACTGGGGTCTTAAGAAATTGGCTTACCCCATCGA